>JANNWV010000232.1:0-7004 GCA_031408815.1 Gammaproteobacteria bacterium | reverse complement strand
ACGTCGCCCAGCCAATGCCCGTATTGCGAGAGTAGCGGCTGGTCGAAATGGTATTGCGCCTCGATGGCGGCCTGCACTTCCGGCGGTGCGGATTTTTCCGAATCGAAGGGGCCGCCCGGTGCGGCGCGCAGCAGGAAGAAGCACAGCGTCGCCAACAGCCACAACGTCAGCAAGGCCTCGCCGATACGCGCCAGCCAGAACTTCATCGCGGCACCGGGTCGATGGACAGGAAGCGGCTGGAATGATGGTCCAGCGGATTGGCCTCGAAGCCGCGGACTTCGGGGCGAACCAGGTGCTTGGACGTGTAGAAATAGACCGGCACCACCGCGTGCCGCGCCAGCAGGTGGGCCTCGGCGCGGCGCAACGCAGTTGATCGAAGCGTGGGCGACGCGGCATTGTCCGCGGCCTTGAGCAGCGCATCGAAGCCCGGATCGGCCAGTCCGCTCCAGTTGGTGACGCTGCCGGTTTCAAAGTTGGCGAGGAAATTGCGCGCGTCGTTGACGTCGGCGATCCAGCCGCCGCGAAAGGCCTGGGTGATCACCCGTTGCTTGCGGTTGCCGACGAAGACTTTCCATTCTTCGTTGCGCAGCGTGACGCGCGCACCGAGCACTTCGCGCCACATCGCAGCCACCGCGAGGTTCAGGCGGCGGTGCGGGGTGGAGGTGTTGTAGCGAAGCTCGATCTGCAAGGGATATTCATTGGAATAACCGGCGCTGCGATAGCGCTGCCGCGCCAGCGCTTCGCGTGCGGCCTGCGTACCGCGCGACCAGGGCAGTGCCGCGGGTCTGTAGTCGGCAACGCCTGGCGGCACCACGCCGTAAGCGGGCGTTTCGCCCAGTCCGGTGATGTAGCGCGTGAGTTTGTCGCGGTCGATCGCCAGCGACAGCGCCTCGCGCAGCGGCGCATTGCCGCGCAGCGGCGGCTGCGTCAGGTTCAGCCCGAGCCACATCGATCCCAGGTAAGGGCTGATGCGCAGTTGCGCGCCGAAGCGCTTGCGCAGTTGTGGCAAGGGCTGCGGCGGCACGGTTTCGGTGATGTGCAGGCCGCCAGCCTGGAAGCGCTGCAGTTCGCTGGCGGCGTCTTCAGTCACCAGGTAATCAACCCGCGCGATGGCGGGCGCTTCGCGAAAGCGCGGATTGCGCAGCAGCGTCACCGACGCCTGCGGCGCCCATTGCGCCAGCCGGTAGGCGCCATTGCTGACCAGTTTGCCCGGGCGCGTGTGCTGCGCACCGAACTCGCGCAACGCGGGCAGGTACACCGGATAGGCAATCGGCAGCAACAGCAGTTGCGGCAAGGCCGCGCTTCGGCTGAGGTGGAAAATCACCGTGCGATCATCCGGCGCGACGATGCCGATCGACTCGGGCCGCGCGTCACCGCGCAGGACGCGGGTCGCGTTTTCGATCGCATCGAAATGCACGGCGAAGGGCGCCGCCGTCGCCGGTTCGAAGGCGCGACGGAAACTGGCGACGATCTGACCGGCGGTCAGCGGCTGGCCGTTGCTCCAGCGCAATCCGGCGCGCAGGTGGAAGGTCCAACGCCGGCCATCGGCGGAAACGACCCAGCGTTCCGCCATGCCCGGAATGACCTGGCCGTGCGCGTCTTCCGCCACCAGGCCTTCATACAGGTCGCGCAGGATGTTGCCACAGGCGACCTCGGGGCAGCGATGGGCATCCAGGGTGGAGGGCTCGGGCCCATTGCCACGTTGCAGGGCGTTGCGGTCCAGCGAAGACCGAGCCGCCGCCGCGCCGCTGCCCAGCAAGAGCAGCAAGGCCAGGGTATAGGTGGGCTTCACGAGGGCTGGCTACACTGGCAGGTCATCACTTGCGATTGTAGGGGCTCGCCCCCAGATTGCGGGGACTAAGGGGAAGCACCGTGTCCAGTCCGAGCCATGTCAAGGATTCGCCGATCACCAGCCGCCAGGAGCTGGTCGAGTTCCACGCCAGCGGCAGCCGCCCGCCCGAGCAATGGAAGATCGGCACCGAACACGAGAAATTCGGCTTCCGCCTCGACGACCTGCGCCCGCCCACCTACGACGGTCCGCGCGGCATCGAGGCGATGTTGCGCGGCTTGACCCGCTTTGGCTGGCAGCCGGTGGAAGAACACGGCAAGGTCATCGCCCTGCTGCGTGATGGCGGCTCCATCACGCTGGAACCGGCCGGGCAGTTCGAACTCTCCGGCGCGATGCTGGAAAACATCCACCAGACCTGCTGCGAAACCATGGCTCACCTGAAAGAGGTGAAGACCGTCGCCGAAGAAATCGGCCTCGGCTTCCTGGGCATGGGCTTCCAGCCGAAATGGAAACGCGACGAGATGCCCTGGATGCCCAAGGGCCGTTACCAGATCATGCGCGACTACATGCCAAAGGTCGGCAACCTGGGTCTGGACATGATGACGCGCACCTGCACGGTGCAGGTAAACCTCGATTTCTCGTCCGAAGCCGACATGGTGAAGAAATTTCGCGTGTCGCTGGCTTTGCAGCCGATCGCGACCGCGTTGTTCGCCGATTCGCCGTTCACCGAAGGCAAGCCCAACGGCTACCTGAGCTATCGCTCGCAGATCTGGACCGACACCGATCCTGATCGCACCGGCATGCTCGATTTTGTTTTCGAGGATGGCTTCGGGTTCGAACGCTACGTCGATTACCTGCTCGACGTGCCGATGTACTTCACTTACCGCGGTGGCGAGTACATCGATTGCGCCGGCCTGAGCTTCAAGGACTTCATGGCGGGCAAGTTGCCGGTGCTGCCGGGCGCGTTGCCGACGATGAAGGACTGGGCCGACCACATGACCACGGCCTTCCCCGAAGTGCGGCTGAAGAAATACCTTGAAATGCGCGGCGCCGATGGCGGCCCGTGGAATCGCCTGTGCGCGTTGCCTGCCTTCTGGGTTGGTCTGCTGTACGACCAGGAAGCGCTGGATGCAGCGTGGGACCTGGTGAAGGATTTTTCGATGGTCGAACGCAATGCGCTACGCGACGGCGTGCCGAAGCATGCCTTGAAGTTGCCGTTCCGCAATGGCACGGTGCGCGACCTTGCGCTGGAGGCGCTGAAGATTGCGGGGCAGGGGCTGGTGCGGCGCGCGCGCCTGAATTCCACGGGCGCGAGCGAGGCAGTATTCCTTGAACCGTTGATCGAGTTCGCCTTGGCCAACGAGACGCCGGCAGAGCGTAAGCTTGCCTTGTTCCATGGCGCATGGAAGGGGTCGGTGGACCCGGTGTTTCGCGAGTTTGCCTACTGACCGAACTCAGGGGATTCGATGTCGCGCCTTGAATTGTTCGATGCCATCGCGAACCTCGTCGGAAACGACATCCGGATTCACCCGCGAGAAGATCGTCGTGAGCACATTGCGCTCGCGATCGTCGACCTGGCCATCCGCCATCGCCAATCGTTCCAGCATGGCCAGTTCATCGGCATCGATCGTGCCGTCGTTGGCGAAGATGCGGATGAACGAGTACTGCATGATCGCGTTCCAGTTGCTGGAAATATTTGTCATCTGCTTGCTCCCCCGAGCGAATGAAATTTAAATTGCCCCACCAAGATCAGCGCAACCACACCTCGACCCGATCGTTCCAATAACGGGACGCCGGTTGCGACGCCTCCAGCAGGTTCATCTTGCCACCAAATCCGCGCACGGTAACCACTTTCATGTTCAAGGACAGCAATTCGCTGGACACAAAGTCGGCGCGTTCCTGGCTCATGAAAAGGGACTGCATCGGCGAGCGTGGCTGCGGATTGGCGAAACCCATCAGCACCACCCGCCGCTTGGCGTTTTCCGGGCGCTGCATATAGACGGCCAGGCGCTCGATATCCTGGCGTGCGCGGCTGTCGAACAGGTCCAGGCCGGTAGAGAAGCGCAGGGTCATCGGCAGGCGCTGCGCAGTGGCGACCATCTGTTGGTATTCGGCCGGCGCTTTGTCCAGGCGGCCCGGCGGCAGCGGCTTGATGGACAAGGATACGAACTGCGATCGCTCTACGGCGGCCTGTCCGGCTGGCGAGACGACCCATTGCGCGAAGCCGCGGCCGAGCGCGGTAATCAGCTGGCCGGTGTGGAAATAGACGCGCTGGGCCAGGGGATAATCTTCCGAGGCGACGTTCAGTGCGTCCGGCAGGAAGGAACGGCCGCCCGTGCTGATGGCGAGCGCGCGCAGGCCGCCGCGCGGGGCACGCAGTCCGACGATGCCGATGCTGCGCGCATCACGCCGGACGGCGGATAGCACTTCAGCTTGACTGGCATGACGGACCAGGCCGGCAGCGGGCTTGTCGCCCGCCAGCACGATCCGGGTTATCGCCTCTTGCGTTCCGGAGGCCGAAGACAAGGTATGTACCGTGATCGGGCCCTCCGTGGCCCCGAGTTGCTTCCAATCACGAATACGGCCGCCGAGCACGTCGCGCAATTGCTGCTTGCTCAAGGCGGAAACAGGGTTGCCGGGTGACACCAGCAGCACCAAGCCGTCCAACCCAACCACCCATTCCTGGGTCGGCGACTTCAAGTCACCCAGCTGCCAGGCGTCGTCGATCTCGCGCGCATTGGGTTGTCGCGCCGACATGCAGATTTCGGCATCGCCGTCGATGATCGCCTGCAGGCCGGATGCCGTGCCCCGCTTGTCGATCTCGACGATCAGCGGCAAGCCGTCACGCACGGCGCCAACTTCGCTGCGACTGGGGCCAAGATCACGGTGCTTGACCTGGCTATAGCCGATGTCTTTCAACCAGGTTTCGACCAGTGCCGGCACCAGGCGCGCGCCAAGGAGATTCGAGCCATGGATGCGCAAGCGTTCGACGTCGTCAGCCTGGGCCCTGGCCGACTGGCAGCCGAACAATGCAACGGCAAGCACAAGCACGCGAAACAGGCTAGTCATGAAATCTCCATGCAGAGCGCTCCAGAATGCGCAGGCCTTGTTGCAGATGCATGACACGCCACGTTGTCACGGCGACGACATCGCACTGCCATTTGCTTGTCGCGCGACCGCCTTAGGCTGCGCTCGGGCCCACACCATCCTGACCGCATGCTCGAGCTCGACCGGATACTTGCCGAACGACACCCGCGTTGGTTCTCCGGGACCCGCGGCGCTTGGCCGCGTTCGGTCGCCCGAAGCTTTGGCCGGTTTGCGAAGCTCGATCGCGCCGCGTCATTCCTCGACAGCCATCGACACCTGGTAGGCTTCGCGTTCGTCGAGGCGGCCCTGGAATTCCTGCGGGTGCGCTACACCGTCGACCAGGTCGAACGCGACCGGATTCCACGGACTGGCCGCCTGTTGATCGTCGCCAACCATCCGGCCGGCGCGCACGACGCGCTGGCCCTGCTGCATCTGGTTGGCAGCTTGCGCCGGGACGTGAAGATCGTCGGCAACGACCTGTTGATGCGAATCGAGAGCTTGCGCCCGCTGTTGTTGCCGCTGCGAATGATGGGTGGTGTTCCGGGCGCGGAAAGTATCGAGGCGGTAGAACGCGCGCTGGCCGACGAGCAGTGCGTGATCGTCTTTCCAGCCGGCGAAGTGTCGCGCCTTCATTGGCGGGGAATAGTCGACACGCGCTGGCGCCGCGGATTCCTGCGCTTCGCCAGAAAATCCGGTGCGCCGGTGTTGCCTGTCAAGATCAAGGCGCGCAATTCCGCCTTGTTCTACGGCGCTTCCGCCCTGTTCAAGCCCTTGGGTACGCTGTTGTTGCCACGCGAAATCTTCGCGCGCGGCGGCGCTCGACTGGAAATGCGCGTCGGCCATCCATTGCAGATCCTGCCGACGCAGGCGCCGGCCGACGCGCTCGCTGCCGTCAGGCAGACGCTATACGCCATCGGAACCCGCAAGGAGGCGCGCACGGCCGGCATGGAGGCAGTCGTGCCGGCGGTCGACCGAGGCGCCTTGCTCGCCGCCTTGCGCGCACTTCCGGTGCTCGGCCACACCGTGGATGGCAAGCGGATCCACGCGGGCCGGCTTGATCCGGATTCGCTGCTGCTGCGGGAAATTGGCCGGCTGCGGGAACTGAGTTTTCGCGCCGTGGGCGAGGGCACCGGCCGACGCCTCGACGTGGACGCGTATGACGGCTGGTACGAACACATCGTGTTGTGGGACCCGGAGGCACTGGAGATTGCGGGTGCCTATCGGGTCGCCCTGGGCGAGCAGGTGCTGGCCGAGCGTGGCGTGGAGGGTTTGTACACAGCCTCCTTGTTTCGTTACGACTGTTCCGTGTTGCCACGCCTGGCGCGAGGCGTGGAGCTGGGCCGCAGTTTCGTGGCGCCGGCTTACTGGAACTCGCGCAGCCTTGACTACCTGTGGACCGGCGTGGGCGCCTGGTTGCGCCAGCATCCGGACGTGCGTTACCTGTTCGGTTCAGTCTCGGCAAGCGCAGCATTGCCCGCATCTGCGCGTGACCAACTGGTGGCGTATTACCAGAATTACTTCGGCGCCGGCAGCGGGCAGGCGCGGGCCCTGCATCCCTTCCGGTTCGACGGTGCCGCGCCGAATTTCGGCGACCTGGACGCAGAAGAAAGTTTCCGTGTCCTCAAGGCCAACCTCGATCGGTTGGGGGCCAAGATACCCACCCTGTACAAGCAATACACCGAGCTGTGCGAGCCCGGCGGCGTGCGCTTCCTGGCCTTTGGCGTGGATCCGAAGTTCGCGAACGCGGTTGACGGCTTGATCGAACTCGACCTCCAGAGCATCAGGCCACGCAAACGCGCGCGGTACCTTGAAGCGCCGGCCATCGCGTGTCGCGGATTGCAGTCCGCATGACTCCCCGGCCCGATGCCTCGATCATGCATCGGGCGGTGTTCCTCTCCGATGTGCACCTGGGTTCCACCCACTGCCACGCCAATGAACTGGCAATCTTTCTGTCCGGCTTGCGATGCCAGCGCCTCTACCTGGTCGGTGACATTGTCGACTTGTGGTGGCTGGCGCAGAAGCGAGCCACCTGGGGCGAGCCGCAACATCGCGTGATCGCTGCCTTGCATGCCTTGGCCAGGCAAGGTTGTGAGCTGGTGTACGTGCCGGGCAACCACGACCGGCCGAT
>JANNWV010000231.1:0-6880 GCA_031408815.1 Gammaproteobacteria bacterium | reverse complement strand
GCGGATCGCCTTGTCGAAGACATTCAGTGTGTGGTCGTCCGCGTCGCTGCGCAGCACCGGGATGGCGCCGACGAAGGCCAGGCCATGCGCCTTGAAATCGGCCACGGCGAACGACTCTTCGATGCGATGCAATTTCTGGGCATCGTCCTTGCCGGTGCCCGCGCGGGCCTGGTGGTCGACGATCAGCAGTACGCCGCCGGGCTTCAGGCCGGCAACGATCTGGTCGATGAACTGCCCGGCATCGATGGCGGGCCAGTTGTCGGCGGGGTCGACCACGTACAGGTCGTGGTAGGACATCACGATCAGCGCACCATCCAGCGTGCCCTTGCCCAGGTTCATCGCCTCGGGCGGCAGTACTTCATAGCTGACATTGGGCAGGCGATTGTCGGCAAAACGCACGGCCAGGCCCTTCTTCGCGTAGCCATCGTAGGGCGGGTTGTTGATCAGCCGGACATGGCCTTTCGGTCCGACGATGCCGGCGATGATCTCGCTGTAGTAGCCACCGCCGCCAAAGATGTCGGCGACCTTCATTCCAGGGCGAAATCCTGCCAGCTTCAACACGGCGCCGGGCTGGTCGCGCTGGTCGCGCTCGCGGTCGCTGTCGGACCGGGCGGGGTTGGCCAGGGCGCTGGCGAGAGCGTCGTTGGCCGGCGTGCCAACGCTGGCGCAGCCACCGAGCACGAGCAGGCTGGCTCCGAGCAGGAAAGTTTTCAGGCGCATGGAGGTCTCCAGGAGTTCGCGGTCTAGCTTAGCCGAGCCGACAAGCCCGAATCATGTGCCATTGGCCCGGCTTTCACGAACTTGCAACATGCGACGCCTAGCGTGGCCTTTTCCGCCAACCCAAGGACGCCCCATGATTCGCCCCCTCGCCGTCGCACTCTCGCTTGCCCTGGCCATGCCGATCGCGCAAGCCGCGGATTGGACGCTCGTCAATGTAGTGGAAACCCCCGGCACGACTGCTGATGCCCTGCCCCTGCGCAAGGGCGTTTCCGGCAGCGCCAACCTCAATCGTTTCGGCTTCTACTCAGACCTGGTGTTCGACGCCAAGACGGGCGACTGGTTTGCCCTGGCCGATCGCGGACCCGGCGGTGGGCTGATCGACTACGCCACGCGCGTCGAGCGAATCCATGTGCCCTACGACATTGCCACTGGTGTAATCGGCCAGCCGGTGATCAAGAGGACGATGCTGTTCAAGGCGGAGGATGGCCTGTTGTTCAACGGACTCAATCCGCTGCTGCTCAATGCCGACAAGTCGCTGCTGGGCGCCAGCTTCGATCCCGAGGGCCTGGCTATCGGCAATGGCGGCCATTTCTTCGTTGCGGATGAATATGGTCCGAGCGTTTATGAATTCACGTCCAGCGGACAATTCATCCGCGCCCTGTCAGTACCGCAAAACCTCAAGCCGGTCCAGGCCGGTGGCACGGCCAACTACGTGGACGGCCGCCCGACCATTGTCAACGGCCGCCAGGACAATCGCGGATTCGAAGGCCTTACCTTCAATCGCAGCGGCGACAAGCTCTATGCCGTCATGCAGGACCCGCTGGTGGACGAGGGCAGCAGCAACGATGGACGACGCAGCCGCAACGTGCGCGTTGTCGAGTTCGATGCGGTCAGCGGCCAGTCCACTGCGCAATTTGTCTATCAGCTTGAAAGCCGTAGCGTGCTGAACGCGATCAACTCTTCGACGGCGGACGACTTCTCGGCCACCAACCAGGGTCGCAGTATCGGCCTCAGCGCGATCACGGCATTGTCCGACACGGAATTCCTCGTGATCGAGCGCGACAACCGCGGTCTCGGTGTTGAAGTGACCGCGACTGCGCTGCACAAGCGCGTCTATCGCATCAGCATTGTGGGCGCGACCAATGTGCAGGGAATTTCCCTGGCCGGCAGCGATAGCTTGCCGGGCGGCGTCGTGCCCGTGCAGAAGGCCAATGAAGTGGACTTGCTGGCTGCGCTCAAGGCGCAAGGAAAGGAAATTCCGGAAAAGATCGAAGGCCTCGCCATTGGTCCGCAATTGGCGGACGGCCGCACGCTGGTCTTGCTGGGTACCGACAACGATTTCAGCGTGACCCAGACCGGCGCCGGCGAACAGTTCGACGTCTGCGTCAACCGCACCGACGGCACCCGCGCCCAGGTGGCGCTGGATGCGCCCTGCCCGGCCGGAAAGGCCTTGATCCCGGGCGTACTGATGAGCTTCGCGGTGGATTTTTCCGCGGCCGACTGAGCCGCGTTTAGTCGGGCCTCTGGGGCGCCGCCGCCTGAAAAAAACCCTCCCCGGGGAGGGAGGGTGGCGAAAACCGCTAGGGTGCTGGTACCTGCAACTTCCAATCAGGGAAGCTGCAGCGGCGCCGTGTAGAAGTCGGTCGTGGCGCCTACGCGCACGAAATAGAATTCCTCCCGATCCCACAACACGGTCGGGTGGAATTCCGGCGCGGCGGAATTCACGCAGGGTCCGAGGTTTTGAGGCGCGCCGAACTTGCCGTCTTCCAGGCGACTCACGTAGATGTCCACGTCACCGTAGCTGTCGGGGCGTCCGTAGGTGGCGAACAACAAGGTGCGTCCGTCCGGCGAAATTTCCGGATTGAATTCCCAACGCACCGGATGGTTGACCTTTCCCGGCACTTTCTCCGCCGGCGCGTAGCTGCCGTTGCGCAGCTTCCTGCTGCGATACAGGTCCCAGGCGCCGCCGTCGCGATCGCTGGCGAAATACAGGTTGCCGTGGATGTCGGCGCTGGCATACAGCTCGTTGGCCGGACTGTTGACGTTGGGACCGAGGTTCACCGGCACCGTCCAGCCGCTGGTCGTGCGCTGGGTCACCCACAGGTCATTCAAGGGCGTGTCGGCGAGCACGCCACCGGGGCGATTCGAGCTGAAGATCAGGCTGTCGCCGTAGGGCGTGACGAACGGATCGGAGTCGCTGTACACGCCCGAAAAGCTGGCGATGCCCGGCGCCGTCCAGCCGCCGACCGTGCGATCGGACGTAAGGATGGCCGAAACGATGCTCGAGCCGGGCGGGCTCGGCTCGGAAGTAACGCCCCAGTAGATCGTGTTGCGAGATGGAGTGAAGGACAGTCGCGATTCGAACAGGTCGGCGGTGGACACCTGGCCCGCGGCGAATTCGGTGGCGGGGGCCGGGCAACCCGGCGTGGACGGCGCCGCTCTGGCGAGCGTGGGAAGCAGCGCCGAAGCAACGACGACGCTGAGCAACTTGCGGGCGAATCGGGTATTGGACATGTGCAGCTCCTGGTGGTTGGGCCAGGAGAGATTCCGCGCGACTCAAAAGCCGCACCATGGCTGCGGGACCAACAACAGGAGATCGTTGACGAACGATCAGCGCGCCGCCATCAGCGGGTCAGGCGACGCCGAGTGCGGCGCGAATTCGCGCGTGATAGCTGCGACCACTCGTGACCCGGGCGCCGGATTTGAGCCGAAGCGAGTAACGTCCCGATTCCTGCGGCTGGGCTTCCACGATGCCGTCCAGGCGCACGATATGCGAACGATGCACGCGCAGGAAGCGCTGTGGATCGAGCCGCGATTCGATATTTCCCAGGGTCTCTCGCAATACCAGCGAACGCGATCCAAGGTGCAATTCCACGTAGTTTGCGTGTGCATCCACCTGGTCTATCTCGGCGGTTTCAACCAGGTGGATGCGTGCGCCCACGGTGACTGCAAGGCGGGGTGAATAGGCACTGGAGGTGGGCAAGGGCGCTGCAGGATTGAAGCGCAGGCGTTCGATGGCCTGGCGCAGGCGATCACCTGATACAGGCTTCAGCAGGTAGTCCAGCGCGCGCGCCTCGAAGGCGCGCACGGCGTGCTCGGAAAAGGCGGTGACAAAGACCACGCCCGGCCTGCGCTCGCGCGGCAGCGAATCGATCACGTCGAAGCCGTCGAGGCCGGGCATCTGGATGTCCAGGAACACCACGTCCGGTTGCCGCGCATGCATCTGCTCGATGGCCTCCTGGCCGCTGGCACAATCGGCGACCACCTCGATGTCGGGAAACTGCGCGAGCAGGCGCAACAGCCGGGCACGCGCCAGCGGCTCGTCGTCGGCGACCAGCGCTCGCAGGCGTTGGTTCATGCGGCCTGGCGCAGTTCGTGGAATGGCAATGTCAGGCGGGCTACGGTGCCCGACCCGGCGCCACCGAGCAATTCGAGTGCGGCTGCGGATCCATAGAGTGCTTCCAGACGCGCGCGCGTGGTTCCCAACCCGATACCGAAACCACCTCTGCCTGCGGCCAGCTCGCCGCCATCGTCATGCACTTCCAGCAACAATCGGGAATTCTCCTGCCGCGCCACGATACGGATCAAGCCGGGGGTGAGGCGTCGACTCACGCCATGCCGCACCGCGTTCTCGACCAGCGGCTGCAACAGCAGCGGTGGCACCTGGGCGTGCCGGGTCTCCGGCGCCACGTCCCACTCGACGCGCAACCTGTCGCCGAGTCGAATCTTCTCGATGTCCAGATAGTGGCCGAGCAGCTTCAATTCTTCATCGAGCAACACTTCCTGGCTGCCGGCCTTTTCCAGGCTGCTGCGCAACAGGGCGCTTAGCCCGACGATCATCGCATCGGCTGCTACCGGATCGCGATGCACCAGCTCGGCGATGGAATTGAGCGCGTTGAACAGGAAGTGTGGATTGAGCTGCGACGACAACGCGGCCAGTCGCGCGTCAGCCAATTGCGACTGCAGCCGGATGGCCTGCGCTTCGCGTTGGCGCGCGCGGTCACTGAAGTAGAGGGCATGCGCGACGCCGACCACCATCCAGGCCTGGAAGAAATTGTTCCAGACACTCTGCACCAGCACCTCGCTGAAGGTCGGCGCGCTGTCGTACCAGTGGAGCCAGCGATCGAGCACGAAGATGTAGATCGCCCGGATAGCCACGATGGCCACGACCGCGACCAGGTGCACCAGCAAACTTCGGCCAATACGCCCGGTCTCGATCGGATGGAGCCGCGCCAGCCAGATCAGCCCGAGCGCGAGCGGTATCCAGCCCCAGGCGCCAACCATGCTGGCAGGCATGGCCTTCCAGAAACCGACGCCCTGCCCCGACGCGTCCACCATCAGCATCCATTGCGTGCCCACGGCGATGCCGTTGAGCGTCCACCAAAGGACCACGGCAGCGCATAGGAGTGCCAGCTTCTTGTTCATTGCCCCACGCTACTGGTGCGCGGGCCGGGCCGCAAGGCGAGCCGCTCCCTCCGTCCCGCGAATCCGGACGTTCATCCCATGCCCGCTGGGCTCAGGGCTTGGCGCCCTTGGGTTTTCCGCCGCCCTGGTCCGAGACGCGATTTCCGCCGGTACGGTGCATTTCCTCGGGCTCGATGCCGCGTTTACCGGTCTGGTTCTGCGCCAGCGGCATCGGTTTGCCGACCTTTTTGTTCAAGGGGATCTTCTGCTTCTCGCTCATGGTCGTGCCTTCTGGTGTGGAACTGCCAGCTTCTTCTCCTTATGCTGAAGCTCGGCACAATCTGGCACCGCCGCTTGCGGGCGGCAAAATTATTTTCGTATCGTGTCAATTCCCGGGCTCGGAAACCAACAACCAGGAGAATGAAAATGCGATTCATGGTGATGGTCAAGGCGACCGAGGATTCAGAGGCAGGCGCGCTGCCGACCCAGCAGCTGCTCGAAGACATGGGCAATTACAACGAATCACTGATAAAGGCCGGCGTACTGTTGGCCGGCGAAGGACTCAAACCCAGCAGCAAGGGCGTGCGGGTGCACTTTTCGGGAAGCAATCGCAGCGTGGTGGACGGGCCGTTCAGCGAGACCAGTGAGCTGGTGGCGGGCTTCTGGTTGTTCGAATGCAAGTCGCTGGACGAATGCATCGAATGGGTGCGGCGCTGCCCAAACCCCATGCTGGGCCCGTCGGACATCGAGATCCGGCCGCTTTTCGAACCTGAGGACTTCGGCGAGGAATTCACACCGGCCCTGCGCGAGCAGGAAGAGCGCCTCCGCGCGATTGCCGCTGGCAAACAATAGGCGCCCTGATATAGCCTCGAATCGCCTACCAGGTCAGCTGGCTGCCGTTGGAATGCCAGAACGTGCCGGTCTGCGCCTGGTCGAGGCTGTCCACCCTGGCGACAAGCCTTTGCGCGGCCACGTCCGGAGCGATGTCGCCGGTGCCGCCGACCATGTCGGTCGCCACGTAGCCCGGATGCAGCAGGTACACGGCAACGCCTCGCGGGCCGAGGTCGATCGCCAGGGACTTCCCGATCGCATTCACCGCCGCCTTCGAAGCGCGATAGCCGTAGTAGCCGCCGGAACTATTGTCCTCGATCGAGCCCATGCGACTGGTGATGATGGCAATCTTCGATCCCTTGACGAGGCGATGATGCATGGCATGCGCAACGCGCAAGGGGCCCATCGCATTGACTTCGAACTGCCGGCGTATTGCGTCGAACGCGCCGCCGTCCAATTGATCGAGCGTGTCGCGCTCGAGCACGCCTGCGTTCAACCAGAGCTGGTCCAGTCGCAGGTCGCCAAGGCTGGCGTCCAATGCAGCGAGTGCTGCATCGTCGGTGACGTCAATGCCGGTTTCAACCCGCGCGCCGGTGGCCGCAAGGTCATCACTGCCATGGCGGCAAACCGCGACCACCGAATCGCCGCGGCTGCGAAAGTGTTTTACGAGCGCCAGTCCGATTCCGCGATTGGCGCCGGTCACCAGGAAGGACTTCATTGCATGCTCCCTTGCGGTTCCACGATTTGGTAGCCCTTCGCGCGCAGTTTGGACAATAGTCCATCCGGCGTGACGATCTCGATCATCGGCAGCGTGGCGAAACTGGTGGCATTCGTGACCAGTGCGGCATCGACGGCCTTCAACCACTTCGCGCGCGATTGCTCGGTCGCGTCAAGGATTCCCGACTCCTTCATGGCCTCAACCTTT
>JANNWV010000230.1:0-11804 GCA_031408815.1 Gammaproteobacteria bacterium | reverse complement strand
TCAATGGCGATGCAGGCCGGCGAATCCATCACTGCATCGGTCGCCTTGATGTTGCGGCGCAGCGGCAGGCAATGGCTGAAGACGCCGTTGTTGGTGAGCGCCATCTTCGCCTCGTCCACGATGAAGTGCTTGTATTGGTCGCGGATGGGTTTTTCCTGGTCCCAGTTGCCGAAGTACGGCAGTGCGCCCCAGCTTTTCGCGTAGACCACGTCCGCGCCGGAATACGCGGACGTGATGTCGTGGCTGACGGTGAGCGAGCCGCCGTTTTCGGCCACGTTGGCCGCGCCGAAATCCATGTAGCGCGAATCGAGCACGTACTCCGGCGTCGGGCAAAGCAGGGTCACGTCCATGCCGAAACGGGTGGCGATGGTCAGCGCGGAGTTGGCAACCGCCGTGTTCAGCGCCTTCGGATGGTAGGTCCATGTCAGCACGTATTTCTTGCCACGCAGGTCGCTGCCGAAGCGCTGCTGAAGCGCCATGATGTGGGCCAGTTCCTGGCAGGGATGCGTAATGGTCTCGAGGTTGATCACAGGCACCGTGGCGTGCTTCGCGAAGCCCTTCAGTACCTTGTCCTGGCGGTCCACCGACCAGTCCTGGAATTTGGGGAAGGCGCGCACGGCGATCAGGTCGACGTAGCGCGACAGCACCTTCGCGACCTCGGAGATATGCTCTTCGGTATCGCCGTCCATCACCGTACCCAGTTCGAATTCGATCGGCCAGGCGTCCTTGCCGGGGGCCAGGACCACGGCATGGCCGCCCAACTGGAACGCGCCCAACTCAAAGCTGGTGCGGGTGCGCAGCGACGGATTGAAGAACACCAGCGCGATGGACTTGCCGCGCAACTGGTCGCCGATCTTCGAGCGCTTGAAGGCGGCGGCCTGCGCAAGCAAGGCGTCGAGCTCGGGACGGGTCCAGTCCTGGGTGTTGAGGAAGTGCTTCATTCGCGGTGATCCTGTGGCGATCGGGTGGAGAATGTGAAACAAAAAAGCCCAGCGCTAGGCTGGGCTTTTCCGGTTTCAAGGCGACGACGTCCGGGACCCAACTAGCAGGTGTGAGTTTCCGGTCGGCGAGCACGCGACGTCATTCCCGCTGCCATGCGGGCAGAGGTCAGGATGTCGGCGTTGGCGTGGCAAGTGGTCATTGGGCGCCGAGTATGTCAGCACCCGCTGGAGCCCGCAACTCAGCGGCTGCGCAGCGACGGGTCGTCCGGGCTGACTGCGATGCGGATCCGCAGGCGGATTCCGGGGTCCGCGGCCAGGCGCGACATGTAGGTTTCGCCCTTGTACTGGTATTCGACGTCGTAGCCGGTGAGCCGGCGCTCGTCACGCTCCACCTCGACCATGCGGCAACGGCCCGCGCCGGCGACGCCGTTGTTGCGATCGATCCGGCGGCCGATGGCGCCGCCGAGCACGGCGCCGGCAATGGTCGATGCCTTGCGGCCATCACCCTTGCCGACCTGGTTTCCCAGCGCGCCGCCCACCAGTGCCCCGGCCACGGTGCCGCCCGTGCCGTCATCGCGGTTGGACGTACCCTCGCAGCGCTGCTCCGGCACGCGCACCCGGATCATCTCGTAAACGGGCGTAGCGCGAAGCACCTGGGCATAGCCGTAGGTGACGTTTTCATCGCCGTAGCGGCTCTGGCCCAGCGCGAGGCCCGGCACCAACAGTGCCAGGGCGAGCGTGACGGCGCTAAACCTCATGAAGCGCACCCGCGTTGACTTCCAAGATTCCATTCAAGCATCAGCTGGCTGAACCTCGACATAAGAATTCCGTTAATACACGTACCGGCGTTTGCTAAACTTCGCCCATGGACATTCGCCTTTACAACAACCTGCATCGTCGCCTCGAGGCGTTCTCTCCGCTCGACCCGCAGCGCGTGACCATGTACCTGTGCGGCCCGACAGTCTACAACTACGTACACATCGGCAACGCGCGGGGACCGGTGGTATTTGATGTATTGGCAAAAATGCTTCGTCGTCGCTACCCGCGGCTGCTTTACGCCCGCAATATCACCGACGTTGATGACAAGATCAACGCCGCCGCCCTGGAACTGGGCGTGCCGATCAGCACCATCACCGACAAGTTCACGGCCGTATACCGCGACGACATGGCCCGCCTGGGCGTTGCGCCGCAGGACGTGGAACCGCATGCGACCGCGCATATCGGCGAGATCATCACGATGATCGAGACCCTGATTTCAAGCGGCCATGCCTATGCCGCCGACGGCCATGTGCTGTTTTCGGTGTCCAGCTTCCCGGACTACGGCAAGCTCTCGCGTCGACCGGTGGACGAAATGCTGGCCGGCGCCCGCGTCGAAGTGGCGCCCTACAAGCGCGACCCGGGCGACTTCGTCCTGTGGAAGCCCTCGCCGCCGGAACTGCCCGGCTGGGAATCGCCCTGGGGCATTGGCCGTCCGGGTTGGCATATCGAATGCTCGGCGATGGCCGCTGCCCACCTCGGGGATACCATCGATATCCATGCTGGCGGCGTGGACCTGCAGTTTCCGCATCACGAAAACGAACTAGCGCAAAGCACCTGTGCCCACGGCGGCAAGGTGTTCGCGCGCTTCTGGCTGCACAACGGCATGCTCAACTTCGGCGGCACCAAGATGTCGAAGTCGCTGGGCAACGTGAGCGTGTTGCACGAACTGCTCGACAGCCAGCCGCCCGAAGCCCTGCGCTACGCCCTGCTGTCGGCCCAGTACCGGCAGCCGCTCGACTGGTCCGATACGTTGATCGACCAGTGCATCCGCACCCTGGACCGGCTGTACGGCACGCTGCGTGACCTTGCCGGCGTCAGGGCCGCTGCCATCGACGGCTTGCCGACCGCCGTCGAAGCGGCACTGTGCGACGACCTCAACACGCCGGCCGTACTGGCGGAGCTGTCACGCCTGGCCGGCGAAGCCCGCATCGCGACCGATGAATCCGAAAAACAGCGCCTGAAGGGCGAGCTGCTGGCTGCCGGCGAAATCCTCGGCCTGCTGCAACAGGATCCAGCAGCGTGGTTCTCGCGCGGCGGCAATGCCGACGAGGATTCGCGAATCCAGGCCATCGTGGACGAACGCAACGCCGCCAAGAAAGCCCGCGACTTCACCCGCGCCGACGCACTGCGCGACGAACTCGCCCGCGAAGGCGTGCTGCTGGAAGACACCGCACAGGGCGTCCGATGGAGACGCGGCTGATGCTTCCGCCTGAAGCAACCGCCGCCGAAGCACAGCAAGCCATCGCCGAGGAGTTCGCCTTCTTCGGCGACTGGTCCGAACGCTACCAGTACCTGATCGACCTGGGCCGCCGCCTGCCACCCTTCCCGGAAGAATGGAAAACCGAAGCCAACCGCGTGCAGGGTTGCCAGTCGATGGTCTGGATCGTGCCGGAAGGCGATGCTTCCAGGCTCGAATTCCATGCGATAAGCGACTCGTCGATCGTCTCCGGGCTGATCTATCTCGCGTTGCGCGTTTACTCAGGGCGCAGCACGGCCGAAATACTGGCGACTCAGCCCGACTACATCGAGAAGATCGGACTGGCCAAGCACCTTTCGCCGACGCGCAGCAATGGTTTGGCCGCGCTGCTGGCCTTCATCCAGAAAACCGCCCAAGACGCGTGAAGAAAAAAAGCCGCCGGGTTTTCCCCCGGCGGCTTGATCGAACCTGATTCCGTTGACGTCGGAGAACGCTTACTGGTTCGCGGCCCTGATGTACAGGTGGTCGACGACTATCTTGTCCAGTACCCGCTTGCCGACGACTCGGTTGCTATCCACGACCCGCACGATCACTGTGCCACTGGTTCCGGCAGGCAGCGAGGCGGACTGCACGTTGCCACTACTGGTGGACGACACGGTGAACAGGACCGTTGACCAGGTGCTTCCGCCATTGGTCGAGTACTGGAAGTTGAACGTGTCGACATCGGTCGATGTCGCGTTGCTCCAGGCATTGGCGTAGACGGTGGTGCTCACCAGGCCCGCGGTGATGTTGAAGCTCCAGCGGTGCTCGAGGTAGCTGTAACGCTTGGCCGGCTTGCCACCGGACTCGATCTCGGTGATCGACTCGGCCACGCCATCGTCGCTGGCAGTGCTGGCGAAGGTGCCGCTGACCACGCCGGCCACCACGGTCTCGCTGCTTGCCACGTAATCGACGAAGGGCGGCGGTGGCGGCGGCGTGTCGGTGGTGGCGCTGGCGGCCGACGAAGCTGCCGTGGTATTGCCCGAGAAATCGCGCGCCTGCACGGTGAAGGTGTACTGCGTCGACGGCGCGAGGCCGCTGGCGACGTAGGACGAACCCGCCTGCCACGCGCTGGCAACGCAGCCGGTGCCGCCGCTGGTGCAGTTGAAGCGGTACTGCACGGTGCTGATGGCATCAACGGCCGTGCTGGCGGTCATTGCGATGGTGCTCGCGCCGGTGGGCGACGGCACGCTGGCCCAGGTCATCGGGTTCGGGTTGGGCGCCGTGGTGTCGCTGACACCCGTGGTGATGGAACCGTTGATGAAGAACTGGCCCAGGCTGGCGTAGTCGGAATACGGCGTAACCGCATTGCCCACGCCCGTCACCAGCAAGTGATAGGTACCTGCAGCAACGGTCGCGGAAACGGCAGCCGAGGTATCCGTATTGGGATCGCTCGAAGCGACCAGGTTGCCGGCGTTGTCACGCAGTTCCAAGCCTACGTCGAGGTTCGCAGCGCGGCGCGTGGTGGCGCGATAGAACGCGTCCCATGCCGGCGTGACGGTTAGCGTCAGCGGGCCGCTGCCGGAGATGAAAGTGAACACGTCAACGTCGGTGCCCGAGTTGATCACGCCTTTGTTCTGCGGCAACAAGTTGTAGGGATCGAGTTCCGGATTGGACGCATCGACCGTGCCATCGCCGGCTACCGACAGTGCAGTACCAGCGCCGATGGCGTTGCCATGGTCATCCGGTCGGAAGCCCAGCTTGGCGCCGATGATCGCCAGGTCGTCCTGGGTCTGGTTGGCGTCCGCGTACTCGCCTTTGCTCCACTCGGTGACGTTGTTGTAATAGCTGTTGCCCATGATCGGCGCCCACGACACCAGACCCGCACCCTGGCCGGCGTAATACGTGGTGCCCGAGATCGTACCGTCGTGCGACAGGCCGAGGTTGTGGCCGAACTCATGCGAGGACGCTTCGGCGATGTAGGTGTCGACATTCGGGCCGAGGTTGTCGGCATAGACCAGCGCCGGCGAATAATAGGTGTGGTAGTTCGACGCGCCGAACACGTTGACATAGGCTACGCCGCCCGCGCCCTGCGAAGGCATCGCGGTTCCGTCGGCCTGGTTGTCCTCGGTGATCAGCACGCGACCGGTGGTGGCGTTGAAGCTGGCGGGTTCTTCGGTGGTGACGTCGATATCGAACGGCGCCAGGTCTTCGGCCACGCGATGCCAGATGCTGATGATGGCGGTGCGCTCGGCGTCACTGAAATTGGCGCGGTCGGCATCGATGCTGAAGGCGACACCAACGTACAGGGGCAAGGCCCCAGCGGTGGCGTTCCAGGCGGTGTTGGAGAAAGTGTGGCCGTTGAAATCGAGATAGACGCGCTTGGTCGCGGCGGGACGGCTGTGCAGGAAGAACGCATCGCTAGGCACATACGCTGCGCTGACGGTGCCGGTCGATTTGCTGGCCGTCTTGCGCATGGCGTTGTCGGGCCGAAGGGTGTCGGCGAAGAACACGCCGCCGCCGTCGTCAACCCGAAGCACGTCAAGGTCAGTGCCGGTGAAGGAAATGTACTGCAGCCAGCGCAGTGCGTTGGCTTGTGCCTTGGGTGCCAGCGATTCGATGCGGCGCTTGAGTTGCCCCGGCGGCAGGTCGTTGAGGCTGACCGGGCGTCCGTTGCCGAACTGTCGGGAGGCAAGCCCTGTGTCGGAAGGCGCCGCACCGGCGCTGCCGGCGAAGGCCAGCGTTGCGAGCAACGCAACCAGGCAGGTGCGTAAATTGCGAGCGGCACGATCGAGCATGTTTTTCCCCTGGGCCGGCAGGGCCGGCGTAGCTGGTCCCCGGTCGAAATAGACCAGGGCGGATAGGTCGGAAAGACCATACCCCGTTCAGCCAAGCAAGAACTGTGCCCTATCTGGCAAATTCGCAAGGAGCCATGAGTTGCTGCTGGTCGCGAGGGGCGATCGAAGAGCTCATCGCCAGGGGCGATCGAGAAGCTCATCGCGAGGGGCGATCGCCGGCTTTCATTTTGAGTCGCCGCACGATACCGGCTTGGTCAAAATGAAATCCGGCGCTCGCCTGCAATGACCTTCACATCCTGAGAGTTTCCAGCAACACCCTGCCGTACCCCCGCCAACGCAGGTCGCCCGCTGCCCCATTCGCAGGCGTGCTCGGTGGGGCCATCGGGCGATCCTGCGTTCTGTCCCCTGTATGGTTGTAGGAGCGGCTTTAGCCGCGATTCCCGACTACCGTCGCGCTTTCCGAAATCGCGGCTGGCATTCAACAGACGCATGTTTGGTCAGCCGCTCCAACAGTGTGGTGAGAAAACGCAGGATCGCTCGGCGGCCTCACCAAGCACGAAGTGCGACTGACGGCGCCGGGCGACCTGCGTTGGCGGCGCAACAGCAGGGTGTTGCACTGAGGCTCAGTTGGTCACAGGAGATGGCAGGTGGTTGCCGGGGATCATTTTGACCAAGCCGGTATCGTGCGGCGACTCAAAATGATCGCCGGCAACCACCCCACCCAGAGCCTTTAACCAGGCGGTGACAGAACGCAGGATCGGCTGGCTGCCTCACCAAGCACGCAGTGCGACTGACGGCGCCGGGCGACCTGCGTTGGCGGCGGTACGGCAGGGTGTTGCCCTGAGGCTTAGTTGGTCGCAGGTGAAGGAGGGCGGGTGCCGGGTATCATTTTGACCAAGCTGATATCGGGCAGCGACTCAAAATGATGCGCGGCAACCGCCGCACCCAGAACCTCAAGAAGACAGGTTGATCCAGGTCGCCTTGGTCTCGGTGTACTTGCTGAAAGCCTGCAACGATTTGTCGCGACCATTGCCTGACTGCTTGTAGCCGCCGAAGGGCGCGGTCATGTCGCCACCGTCCCAATAGTTGACCCAGACACTGCCGGCTCGCAATTTTCGCGCGACCCGGTGGGCGCGCGAAAGATTCTGCGTCCACAACCCTGCAGCCAGGCCGTAGGGCGAATCGTTGGCGATGTGAATCGCCTCGTCTTCGCTATCAAAGGCAATCGCCGACAACACCGGACCGAAGATCTCTTCACGCGAGATGGTCATAGTGTGATGCACATCATCAAAGATGGTGGGCTCGATATAGAAGCCGCCGGTCTCACCAAGTACGCGATTGCCGCCCAGCGTCAGTTTTGCGCCTTCGTCGTTACCCTTGCCGATGTATTCGAGCACGCGCTCCATCTGCAACTGGTCCACCATCGCGCCCATCGGCGCGCCGGGCTCGAACGGATGGCGTGGTTGCATCTGGCGGCCAGCCTCGACGACCCGCGCCATGAATTCTTCCTTGATGGAACGCTCGACCAACAATCGCGACGCCGCCGTGCAGACCTCACCCTGGTTGTAGAAGATGCCGCCGGCAGCTGCCTTCGCCGCGGCATCGAGATCAGGTGCGTCGGCAAACACGATGTTCGGGCTCTTGCCGCCGCATTCCATGTAGGCGCGCTTGAGATTGGAACGACCCGCGCATTGCATCAGGTGCTTGCCGATGGCGGTCGAACCGGTGAAGACCAGGCCGTCCACGTCCATGTGCAGCGCCAGTGGTTCGCCTGCACCCTTGCCAAAGCCGGGCAGTACATTCAACACCCCCGGCGGGATGCCGGCTTCGATGGCAAGTTGCGCCAGGCGAATCGCCGTCAACGGGGATTTTTCCGAAGGTTTCAGCAGCACGCTGTTGCCCATGGCCAGCGCCGGCGCAATTTTCCAGGCCGCCATCAGCATCGGGAAATTCCAAGGCACGATCGCGGCGATGACGCCCAGCGGCTCGTGCGTGACCAGGCCGAGTTCGTGGTGGCCGGTCGGCGCCACCTGGTCGTAGACCTTGTCGATGGCCTCGCCGGTCCAGTTGATGCAGCGCACGGTGGCAGCCACATCGACCGCCAGTGCATCGCCCACGGGCTTGCCCATGTCCAGCGATTCGAGCAGCGCGAGCTCCTCGCCGTGTTGTTCGATCAATTGCGCGAAGCGGATCAGCGTGCGCTTGCGGTGCACGGGCGTGGTGTCGCTCCAGCGCCCGTCATTGAAGGCCGCGCGCGCGACGATGACGGCGCGATCCACGTCCTCGGATTCGCATTCGGCCACGGCGCAGATCACGCGGCCGTCGATCGGGCTGACGCAATCAAAGGCCTTGCCAGACGCGGCATCCACGTACTTGCCGTCGATGAAGGCCTGGTTGCGGATCTGCAACGCGGTCGCCCGCGCTTCCCACTGTGCCCGTGTCTGCGGTTTGCTCATGGTCTGTCTTGAAAAGCCTGGCTTAGAAAGTGGGAGGCGTGTTGGCGCTGACGATGATGGCGTCATCGCTGCCAACATTGCGGAAGCGATGCGGGGTGCGGCTTTCGAAGTAGTAGGCCTCGCCCGGCCCCAACACCTTGATGCGCTCGCCAACGGTCAGCTCGACCTGGCCCTGTACGATGACGCCGCCTTCTTCGCCGTCGTGGCTGAGCGAGGTATCACCGGTGTCGCTGCCGGGCGGCATCACTTCGCGAAGGATGCACATCTGCCGGTTGCCGCGCCGGCTGCCGACCAGGAAATAATGAATTTCGTTGTTGCCGACGTCGGGCTGTTCCTCAGCCGCGTAGTACGGGCCGTCCGAGGCATCACCGGCGAGGTCGAGGGTAAAGAAGTCGGCCAGCGAGATCGGAATGCCATCGAGGACCTTCTTCAAGGAACCCACCGAGGGGCTGACCTTGTTCTGCTCGATCAGCGAAATGGTGCTGTTGGTGACGCCGACGCGCTTGGCCAGTTCGCGCTGGCTCAATCCCTTGCTGGTGCGTACCGAGTGGAGACGGGATCCAATGTCCATGCGACGCCTGATTTGTGTGATGCGGAATATTTAACACTGGTGCCGCGCATGGTCAATTATTCACACATATGGCAACAGTTGTAAATTTTATTCAACACTGATAATTTTCAGGCCTCCCCATTCGACTCGAAGGCATCGCCATGATCGATCCCCCCGCAGTCCCGGCGACGGACGCCGCCGCGCTGGGCGACGTTTATGAGGCCCAGGCCACCGTGCAACCCGACAGCATGGACGCCTTCTGGATGCCTTTCAGCGCCAACCGGCAGTTCAAGAAGCACCCGCGCCTGCTGGCCAGTGCAGCCGGTATGCACTACAAGACCACAGAGGGCCGTGAAATCCTGGACGGAACCGGCGGCCTGTGGTGCTGCAATGCCGGCCATGCGCGCACCCGCATCATCGAAGCCGTCAGCCGCCAGATCGCGACGATGGACTTCGCGCCCACCTTCCAGATGGGCCATCCCCTGCCCTTCGTGCTCGCCGAACGCCTGGCAGCCATTGCGCCGGACCCGCTGAAGCATGTGTTCTTCACCAACTCCGGCTCGGAGGCGGTGGACACCGCGCTCAAGATTGCACTTGCCTATCACCGCGCCCGTGGCGAAGGCCAGCGCACCCGATTGATCGGCCGGGAGAAGGGCTACCACGGCGTCGGCTTCGGCGGAATTTCTGTTGGCGGCATGGTCAACAACCGAAAGTTCTACGGCCCGCTGATTCCCGGCGTGGACCACTTGCGGCACACGCTGGACATCGAGCGCAACGGATTCTCGCGCGGACTTCCCTTGCATGGCGCAGAGCTGGCCGACGACCTCGAGCGCCTGGTGCAACTGCACGACGCGTCAACCATTGCCGCGGTGATCGTCGAGCCGATCTCTGGTTCGGCGGGCGTGGTGCTGCCACCGGAAGGCTACCTGAAGCGCCTGCGCGACATCTGCACCAAGCACGGCATCCTGCTGATCTTCGACGAGGTGATCACCGGTTTCGGCCGCGTCGGCAAGGCCTTCGCCGCGCAGCGCTTCGACGTGACGCCCGACCTGATGACTACGGCCAAGGGCCTGACCAACGGCTGCGTGCCGATGGGCGCCGTGTTCGTGTCCAACCAGGTGCACGATGCATTCATGCAGGGCCCCGAGGGCATGATCGACCTGTTCCACGGCTACACGTATTCGGGCCATCCGCTGGCCTGCGCCGCTGCGCTCGCGACGCTGGATATCTATGCCGAGGAAAACCTGTTCGAGAAGGCCATCGAGATCGGCCAGTACTGGGAGGACGCGATCCACAGCCTGAAGGATCTGCCGAACGTGGTGGACATCCGCAATTTCGGCCTGATCGGCGCGATCGAACTTGGCGCGCGCGATGGCAAGCCGGGCGCACGCGGCTACGACGTATTCACCAAGTGCTTCCACGAAAAGGACCTGCTGATCCGCACCACCGGCGACGTGATCGCCCTGTCGCCGCCACTGATCCTGGACCGGAACCACGTGGACCAGATCTTCTCGCGGATTTCCGAGGCCATTCGCGAAACTGCCTGACCGAATGGACTAGTACAATGCGCGGCTGGCCCGGACGGGCCGGGCCACATCAAAATCATTGAGTCATGCCCCGGGAGGGCAAACCCCATGCTTATCGGCGTCCCCAAGGAAATCAAGAACCACGAGTACCGCATCGGCCTGACCCCGGCCGGCGTGCGCGAGCTCGAGGCCAATGGCCATCAGGTCGTGGTGCAGCACGACGGCGGCAAGTCCATTGGTCTTACCGACGAAATGTACCGCAAGGCCGGTGCCGACATCTGGGACAGCGCCGAAGAAATCTTCGCCCGCTGCGACATGATCATCAAGGTGAAGGAACCGCAGCCGAACGAGTGCGCGATGCTGCGCCCGGGCCAGCTGCTGTACACCTACCTGCACCTGGCGCCGGATCCGGACCAGACCCGCGCGCTGATCGCCAGCGGCTGCACCGCGATTGCCTACGAAACCGTCACCGATCGCAGCGGTGGACTTCCCCTGCTGGCGCCGATGAGCGAAGTGGCCGGGCGCATGTCCATCCAGGCCGGCGCGCATGCGCTGGAAAAAGCGCAGGGCGGCTCCGGCGTGTTGCTGGGCGGCGTGCCGGGCGTGATGCCGGCCGAAGTGCTGGTGATCGGCGGCGGCGTGGTCGGCATCAATGCCGCCCGCATGGCGATGGGCATGAACGCGCACGTCACCATCCTCGACCGCTCGCTCAATCGCCTGAAGCAACTCGACGAACTGTACGGTGACCGCCTCACCACCATCTATTCGACCCATGACGCGATCGAAGAGCGCCTGCCGCACGCAGACCTCGTGATCGGCGCCGTGCTGGTCCCCGGCGCGGCTGCGCCAAAACTGATCTCGCGCGCGCAACTGAAGCTGATGCGCCCGGGCTCGGTGCTGGTGGACGTGGCCATCGACCAGGGCGGCTGCTTCGAGACCAGCAAGGCGACCACGCACCAGAATCCGACCTACGAAGTGGACGGCATCATCCACTACTGCGTGGCCAACATGCCCGGCGGCGTCGCGCGCACGTCCACCTTCGCGCTGACCAACGCCACCCTGCCCTTCGCCGTGCAACTCGCCAACAAGGGCTACAAACAGGCCATGCTTGACGACCCGCACCTGTTGAACGGTTTGAACATCCACGCCGGCAAGGTGACCTACGAAGCCGTCGCCCGCGACCTGGGCTACGCCTACGTCCCCGCCGCCGAGGCGCTCAGTTAAATCCACTGTGGGAGCGGGTTCAGCCCCGATTCGTTTAGCCCAAGAGCAACGCGGGTGAAAGCCCTCCAAAAATACCCCACACAAAAGTTCCACA
>JANNWV010000229.1:0-2295 GCA_031408815.1 Gammaproteobacteria bacterium | reverse complement strand
CGACAAGAGCGTGGAAAAGAACGAAACCCGCCTGCTGATCCCACTGAACAACCTGGGCCAGCCGATTCGCGACATTCCTGCCGGCGCCGTGCTGACGCCGTTCGACATGTCATGGCTGGGTGTGGACAGCTTCATCCGCCTCGACGTGCCGTACCTGGTCCAATCGGGCGCGCTGACCCTCAAGCCGGCCGAGCTCGGCCTGAAGGCCAACGATTCCTTCATCAATGAAAAGATCCTGACCGCATTCGCGATGGTGGACTTCGACACGCAGTGGGGCAGCGTGCCGATCCGCGGCAACTTCGGCGTGCAGGCGGTGCAGAGCGACCAGCATGCCGAGGGCTGGGAATATCGCGGCGACAACAACAACGTCAACTTCGACCTGCTGTATCGCAAGGAAGGCGGCGCCAAGTACACCGACTTCCTGCCAAGCCTGAACGTCGTAGCCGAACTGCAGCCAGACTTCATCGCACGACTGGGCGTCGGTGTTGCCACGGCGCGTCCCCAGATCAACGACATGCGCGCCGGCACCAGCACGCCTACGGTCACCATCACGCCGGGGCCGAATCAGGGCGAGTGGTCCACGGCCTACGCCGGCAATCCGGAACTGCGGCCGTGGAAGGCCATCGCCTTCGACCTGTCGCTGGAGAAGTACTTCGGCACGCGCAGCTACATCTCGGTGGCGGCGTTCCGCAAGAACCTGGTCAGCTACATCACCTACGGCATCAGCGCGGTGGACAACTCCGACATCCCGCTGCCGAACGTCCCGCTGCCGCCTGGATTCGTGGCAGACCAGTTCGGACCGGTATTCCAGCCGCTCAACGGCAGCGGCGGCCAGCTCGAGGGCTTCGAGGTCGCGGCCTCGCTGGACGGTGGACTGTTCGTTGATGCGCTGGAAGGCTTCGGCATGGTGGTCAGCGCGTCCAAGCTCAACAGCACGATCCGCGACCAGAAGGTGGACCAGAATTCGAACCTGGTCATCGCCGGTTCGAAGACTTCCATCAACGGTTTGTCGGGCATCGCCAACAACGTGACCTTCTACTTCGAACGCGGCGGCTTTTCCACGCGGCTCAGCCAACGCTATCGCTCCGCGTTCACCGCTACCACGCGCGACATCTTCTTCCGGCCGACCACGAAGCAGCAGGGTGCGGACAAGGTAGTCGACTTCCAGATGGAGTACGCGTTCGGCGATGCAAGCCAGTTGAAGGGCCTGTCCTTGTTGTTGCAGGTCAACAACCTGACCGACACGTTTACCCGTAACTACAAGACACCGGGCAATCTGGACGTGCCCGACCCGACCCAGCTGATTCCGAACTACACCTATCAGTTCGGTCGCCAGGTGCTGTTGGGCGCCAACTACAAGTTCTGATGGTCGCAAGCGGTTGACCTGACGCAACCCGGTGATGCCCCTGCTGCAAAGCGGGGGCATCTTCCGTTAAGCCCCCGGCCCTGAGATAGTTTCCACACCATGACGCCCCAACCCGTAAGCAAACTCGTTATCGTCGGCGGCGGCACTGCCGGCTGGATGACCGCCGCCGCACTGGCCAAGGTGCTGGAAGGCAAATGCAACATCCGCCTGGTCGAGTCCGACGAGATCGGCATCATCGGCGTGGGCGAGGCCACCATCCCGCACATCGGCGAATTCAACCGGGCGCTGGAGATCGACGAAGACGAGTTCATGCGCGCCACCCAAGGCACGTTCAAGCTCGGCATCGAATTCCTGAACTGGGGCCAGGTGGGCGATCGCTACATGCATGGCTTCGGCTTCGTCGGCCAGGCCACGCAGGCCCTGCCCTTCCACCACTTCTGGTTGCGCCTGGCCAAGCTGGGCAAGGCCGCGCCGCTGGATGCGTATTCCATCAATACCGTGGCCGCCTACCAGGCCAAGTTCATGCGCGCGCGCACGGACATGGTCGGATCCCCGGTGGCCGATATCGCCCATGCCTACCATTTCGACGCCGGCCTGTACGCACGCTACCTGCGCGGCTATGCCGAAAAGCGCGGCGTGTTGCGGACCGAGGGCAAGATCGCCCAAGTCCTGCAGCGCGCCGATGATGGTTTCATCGAGGCCGTTATGCTGGAAAGCGGCGAGCGCATCGATGGCGAGTTCTTCATCGACTGCTCCGGCATGCGCGGCCTGTTGATCGAGCAAACCCTGCAAGCGGGCTTCGACGACTGGTCGCACTGGTTGCCGGTCAATCGCGCGCTGGCCGTGCCTTGCGAGTCGGTCGACCCGTTGCTGCCCTACACGCGCTCCACCGCGCACTCGGCCGGCTGGCAGTGGCGCATTCCGCTGCA
>JANNWV010000228.1:0-2170 GCA_031408815.1 Gammaproteobacteria bacterium | reverse complement strand
GATGCGGGCGTTGGAACCGTTCAGCAGCCGCAGCCGATAGGTGCGCGGTGTCACGGTGTGGACCGCGTTCGCAGTCAGGTTGGCCAGCACGATGTCGCCCAGCCAGCCCATCATCGACTCGTGCGCGTTGGGCCGGTAGACCAGCGCCCCCTGAACGTCGAACTGCTTGTCCTGGATGACCAGGGGCAGATCGGTCACACCCAGTTGAAGATCGAGTGCCTTGGCGAGTTTGCGCTGGTCGTCGTCATCGACCAAAAAGAAACTCGCCAAGCCGCTGTAGGCCTGCTTGGCGGTCAGTTCGTGCGCGTGGGTGTGATACCAGTAGGTGCCACCGCGGTTGCGCACGGTGAAGTCGTAGTCGTAGCGTGCGCCCGGCGCGATGGTGTCTTTCGGATGCCCGTCCATCTTCGCGGGCGTGTGCAGGCCGTGCCAGTGGATGATGGTCGGCTCGGTCAGCTCGTTGTCCAGGCTGGCGGCGAAACGCGCGCCGCTCTCGATGCGCAGGATCGGGTTCTGGTAGGCCTGGCCGGCGTGCTCAGTCTGGTACAGCAGGAAAGGCGACGGGGCTTGTGATGCAGGACCAGGCAGCAATGGGAAGCTGGCCGCCGTGGCGCGCAGCTTCAGTGGTCCGGTCACGTCCAGCACGCCGAACGGCCCGCTCGCGACAGGGATAAACAGCTTGTGCTGATATTTCTCGGCTGCCACCGGATCGAAGGGATAGTGGCGAAACGGCCCCGCGCCCAGCGTGTGCGACGCGCGCGAACGGAAGTACAGCCACCCGGCCCCACCGGCACCGGCGGCGACCAGCCCACCGGCCAGGAGCTGCCTTCGTTTCAACATGCCGGTCTCTTCAGTGCCGAGTGCCCCCGATCAAGCCACTGATGCGCTTTCTTTGTGACGGGCCCGACCTCGGCATGGGAAAGAGAAGGAAGGCGAACGAGCTTCATGTGGAACTCCTGGACCCTTGGCAAAGGGTCGGCGATCAATGAGGATGAGGGGGCGTCCGGTCGGCCAGTGCGGAGCACCTCGCGCGAGCGTTACGCTGCTTCGGCCCGCATTCCGTACGCGAGTACGGATCCAAGGCGGACGTAAAAGGGACGCCGGCCGCAGAGCACGATGGCCCCAGGCCGGACGTGGGTGTGGCTACAGCGCCAGTCGCGAGTAGCGAACCCTCAATGGCGGCCCGAGGTTGGGGATCGCCAGGTCATCCACTCGGCAAGGCGCCGAGACGAGGGGCATCGATCCGGCCCACAGCGTCGAGACCAGAGGTGGCGGACCGGGGTCTGTATGGTCGACGCCCGAGTACACCTTGGCCAGGGCGTGCGTGCCTTCATCGCAGACTTTCAGGCACGATTCCTTGGTGCTGTCCGCGTCGTCGTGGTGACCATCACTGGCGTCCACGTGAGCGGCCAACTCGGCAGGCGCCTGGACAGGCAATGCCGCCGACCGCTTCACTGCCGTGGAGTGATGATCGGGCGTCTCCAGCAAGCAGGCATTCGCGACCCCTGAAGCCAACGCGAAAACCCACACCAGCAACATCGCGAATGCGGTGTTGCGTTGGGTGCGGGTGTCGGCGAAGAACTTCATGTTGGCTACGAATGACTTGCGATCCATGCTATCCAGGCGCTAAAGCGAACCCATTGATCTCTGTCAAACCGGACGTGGGGTACGGCAACAGAATCCCTGATGGGCAGACTGCGCCTGCGGACCGAAGGCGTCTGTGCGTTGGCGCACCTAAACACCAATCGCCTTCTCGGGTGACGTCAATCCGCCAAGCGGATCGGCACCGGGTCGTCCAACGCACAGACAGCAGAGGAAGCCACTGATACCCTGTTGAATTCAATTGGCGTGTCGACTTCCGACTTCCGACTTCCGCACGCGCCCTGCCCCACCCTCATGGTCACCCACAATCCGTGAACGCTGTATTGCCGCCACCGCAGCTCGACGCGCCCCGCAGCGCCATTGGCATGCTCAACAGCGCGTGCTTCTGCTTGAGCCTTGACCAGAACGCGCTGGTGCGTGCCCTCGATTCGGAACTGGGCCAGCCAGGTCTTGCAGAGATGGTTCGACAGCGCTGCCCGTTTCTCTTCGCAGCACTGCCGGTGTTCGTCGCGACACCGCAGTTGCATCGCATGGCGCAGGTGATGCAGGCCGTTGAATCTGTAGTGGC
>JANNWV010000227.1:0-9668 GCA_031408815.1 Gammaproteobacteria bacterium | reverse complement strand
GAGGTGAGCTTGCCGCCGACTTCATGCGTGTCGAACTTGGAGTAGTACAGGTCCAGTTCGTGGTGCACGTCCTCGTTCGGCTGGAATTCCAGAACCGCCATCACGCCGTCGCGCACATTCTTCTTGGTGGACTGCGAACCGGTCCAGAACATCGGCAGCAAGGCCTTGCTCTGCGGCCCCCAGGTGACGCTGGGCGCCTGGTACAGCGACGGCACCGTGCCTGCGATCGGCAGGTCGTAGGGCGTGTAGTCGCCGTACTGGTCGAGTTCGGTGAGCTTGAGCTGCGAGGTGGATTCCAGGTGCGCAAAGCCAATCGCCAGGCCGATGGTGTTGTCGGCGAACTGGTTGACGTAGGAAACGCTGAAACGCTTGCCCAGCGGGCTGGCCACGCCCGGCGCCTGGGTGCCGTTGGAGTTGTCCTCGACGCGCAGGTTCAGGGCCACCTGGCGGCCACGCGTGTCCAGCGGCTTGCGCGCCATCAGGTCAACGGTGCCCGACAGGCCCTGGCCGAGCAGCGCGGCGTTGGGCGTCTTGTAGACGACCGCCGAGCCGATCAATTCAGAGGGGAACTGGTCGTATTCAACGGCGCGGCCGTCGTTGGAACTGACGATTTCGCGGCCGTTCAACAAGGCGCCGGAAAAGGCGGGTGAAAGGCCGCGGATCGAGATCACGTTGACGCGACCGTCGCTGCCGCGCTGGCCGGTGAGGCCGGGCAGGCGCGCAAGCGCTTCGGCGACGCTCGCGTCAGGCAACTTGCCGATGTCTTCGGCCGACACCGCTTCGATGATGGAATTGGAATTGCGCTTGCTTGCCACCGAGGTTTCAATCGAGAAGCGGATGCCCTTGACGACAACCGTTTCAAGCTCGCCAGTCGCGGCCTTTTCTTCAGCCGCCTTCTTGTCGGCGGCGGCCTTCTTTTCCGCGTCGGTGGTGGGCGCGTCTTCCGGCTTCGGCGCGGCGTCCTGGGCAAACGTCGGCTGCGCGAGTGCCAGCAACAAGGCAGCGGTCAGGATTCGCTGCTTCGGAAAATTGTTCGGTTGGTTCATGGACTCTCCCTCCCAGGACTTGCATCGATGTCGGTGTGGATCAAATGCGAACGCGCAATAACCCCGATTACGCTTCGGTGGGCATTGCGCACCTAAATGACAGCGTTGTCAACATACGATTGGACAATCGCCAAGAAAACGTTTTCATGGGGCGTGTTGCGGTGCAGCGAACTGCTAGGGTGCGTTGCAACTGGCGGAGTGATCGGCTTCATTGCCGAGCGCCACGCGTGAAATCGAGATCCCCGTCGCATGTGAAGACGACAACTCGACGATCTCCGAAACCTGCGTGAGGTCAGCGCCCGCGCGCTGGAAGCATGCCAGCGGCACGCCGATTCGCGTCCACGTGGTGCCGGCCGGCAGCTCGTTGATCAGCTTGGCCAGCGAGACGCTTCCCCTTTTCCCGGCGCCCGATCGCATGGCCACTTTCACATCGCCGGCGGACTTGGCGTCGATGCGCAGCGTAAGCACCAGTTGCGCACCGGCGTTGGATTCGCGGCTGAGGTCGAGCGGCGTATCGGTATGGAGCAGTAGGGCCGCATTGGTCGCGCCCGTCCAGCGCAAGCGACGTGCGTCTTCCTGCGCGAGATGGTCCGCGGCACTGATGGCCAGCGCGCCGGTCGCACTCGAGGCGGGCAACGAAGCCGCCGCAATGCCTGCCGAATCGCCTTCGGAAAGCCGCAGGGTCCAGCCCGGCGACAGCGCGCCATCGGCGAAATAGACGCCGGGCTTGCCGCCGCCGTCCTTCAGTCCGGAGTCTTCGGCAAGCACGCCCAGCTTGCCGGGCTTCGCGTAGGACAAGCCGTAGCCCAGGGGGAATTGAGGATCGTAATTTTCCTGGTTGATATTCAGCGGACTCTGCACAGCGGTACGCGGCCACGAGAAAGGCAAGGTGCCAGTGAAGTCGTGCGACAACTTTCCCTGCGCGGACTTGAACAGCACATCGGCCACGCCGCCGCCCTCGGATCCGGGTAGCCACGCGGCAACGAAGGCGTCGCTGGCATTGATCTCGCGATTGACCCACAGCGGCCGACCGGACAGGAATACGGCGACCACCGGAATACCCGCGGCCTTGAATTTCCTGAGCAGGTCGAGGTCGCGGCTGGCGCCGGGCTGGTAGGCCAGGTTGGGCACGTCGCCCAGGAATTCCGCATACGGGTTCTCACCGAACACGACGATGGCGACATCGGGTCGCGTCGTGAACTTTCCATCCACGGACAACACGGCGTTTCCGCCTGCTGCTGCGGTGGCTTCCTTGATGCCCGACCAGATCGACTGTGCATTGGGGAAGTCCGACGGTTTGTTGCCCGTGCCCTGCCAGCTCAGAGTCCAGCCGCCGGCTTGCTTGCCGACATCGTCGGCGCCGTCGCCGGCCACCAGCACCTTGGCTTTCGGGTCCAGCGGAAGCGCGCCGTTGTCATTCTTCAACAACACCAGCGACTGCCTGACCGCCGCGCGTGCGAGCTTGCGATGTTCGGCACTGGCCAGCTGGTCGAACTTGCCACCGAGTGCGCGCTGCGAAGGCAGCCCGGCATCGAACAGGCCCAGCCGGAATTTCACGCGCAGGATCCGCGTCACTGCGTCATCAAGACGCGCCATCGGGATTTCGCCGGAGCGAACCTGCGCAACCGTGTTGGTGTAGACAGCCCGCCAGGTGTCCGGCGCCATGAACATGTCGAGACCGGCATTGATGGCGGCGGGGCAGCTGTCATTGCTGCAGCCGGGCACTTCGCCGTGGCCATTCCAGTCGCCGACGACAAAGCCGTCGAAGCCCAGGCGCTGCTTGAGCACGCCGGTCAGCAAACTTTCATTGCCGTGCATTTTCTGGCCGTTCCAACTTGAGAACGACGCCATCACGGTCTGCGTGCCGGCCTTCAGCGCGGCGATGTGGCCGGCGCCATGCACGTCGCGCAATTCGGTTTCGGAAACCTGCGTGTCGCCTTTGTCCTTGCCGCCCGAGGTACCGCCATCACCGATGAAATGCTTGGATGACGCCACGACATGGGTCGCGTCCAGGAAGTCCTTGCCGCCGACCTTGCCTTGCAGGCCCTCGACCATGGCCGTGGCGTAGCGCGACACCAGCTCGGGATTTTCCGAATAGCCTTCGTAGGTGCGGCCCCAGCGGTCGTCCCGCGGCACGGTGACGGTTGGCGCGAAGGTCCATTCGAAGCCCGTGGTGCGCAATTCAGCGGCCGTGGCGATGGCGATATTGCGCAGCAGCTCGGGGTCGTTGCTCGCGCCCAGCGCGATGTTGTGCGGAAACAAGGTGGCGCCAACCACATTGTTGTGACCATGCACGGCATCGATACCCAGCAGCACGGGAATGGCCTTGCCGCCGCCGGACGTGTCCATCGATGCCTGGTAGAGCGCATCCGCCAGCGCCAGCCATTCGGCGGCGCTGGCGTTGTATTTCGCGCCGGGGTCGGAGTTGCCACCGGCCAGCACGGAGCCAAGCCGATACTTGCGCACGTCGTCGGGCGTCAGGCTGCCCAGGTCGCCCTGCACGATTTGCCCGACCTTCTCTTCGACGGTCATCGTGGCCAGCAGCGCTGCGATGCGCGCTTCGAGGGCTTCGTCGCGCGCGATCGGCGAGCTCGCCTTCGGCCACAGTTCCGGATTGGCTACTGACGACGAGTCGGCCGGCGCGGGCGTGGATGACGCCAGTGCCGCGCCCGACAAGCCCACGGCGATCGAGGCCGCCAATGCCACGGGCCTGAGCTGAAGCATCGTCGCGCGCACATGCGCGATCCCGGCGAACGGCATTGCCATGGAACCCTCCCAGGTCCGCAGAGTCGACAGACGGCCCCACCTCGCGGGGCCGCGTCGCTGTACGACCGGATTATTACGCCCATGTTGACAGCGTTGTCAATTGTCGGGCCTACTTTGGCTCCGGCGACTCTGGCGCAGCCCAATGAATGCATCGCTTGCCCTGGTCGCCGACATCGGCGGCACCAATGCCCGATTCGCGCTGGCCGATGTCAGCCTGGCCGCGCCTCTGCTGTCGCACACGATCAGGCAGTTGTCGGTGACGGATTTTCCGTCGCTCGTCGATGCCGCCCAGCATTACCTGGACGGCTTGCGCCTGCTCGCCGGCCAACCGCGCACCGGCGTATTCGCCGTGGCCGGTCGCGTGGATGGCGACGAAGCCCGCATCACCAACCATCCGTGGCTGATATCGCGCCGGGCGACCGCCGCAGCGCTGGGTTTCCACAGCTTCCACCTGGCCAACGATTTCACCGCGCAGGCGATGGCGGTCGAGCTGCTGACCGACGATGACCTGTCGGTGATCGGCGGCGTCGCGCGCAGTGGTTCAACGGCGCCTTCGCGAACCTATGCGGTGATCGGCCCGGGCACAGGCCTGGGCGTCAGCGGCCTGGTAGTGCGCGACGGGATTGCGATTGCTCTGGAAACCGAAGGCGGGCACGCCAGCTTTGCGCCTTCAAACCCGGAAGAACACGAGATCCTGCGCGAATTGTCGAAGGATTTCGGCCGCGTCTCCAACGAACGACTGCTCAGCGGCGGCGGCTTGATCAACATCCATCGCGCCTTGCTAAGGCTGGCGGGGGCTTCATCGTCTGCCGCACTGCGGCCACAGGACGTGACGGAACGCGCGCGACAGGGTGACGCCACCTGCGCGCGGGCGGTGGGCGTGTTCTGCGCAGTGTTCGGGGCGATCGCCGGCGACCTGGCGCTGACCCTGGGCGCCTGGGACGGCGTCTACCTGACCGGTGGCCTCGTCCCAAAATTGCTGCCCGAACTGCAGTCCGGCATCTTCCGCGAAAGATTCGAAGCCAAGGGCCGTTTCTCGGCCGCCATGGCCGGCGTGCCGACCCTGGCGGTCATCCATCCACAGGCCGGACTGCTCGGCGCCGCGGCGCATGCGCGCAACCTCATCGCCTAGTACATGCGTGAATACTTCGCGCCGAAGTACAGGATGAAGGCATAGCAGGCCAAGGGCACGTAGAAGGACAACTGGATGCCGATCTGGTCGGCAAAGAAGCCCTGCACGAACGGAACGATGGCGCCGCCCACGATCGCCATGCACAGGATGCCCGAGCCGTTGCCGGTGAGCTTGCCGAGGCGATGCAGCGCCATGCTGAAGATGGTCGGGAACATGATGGAGTTGAACAAGCCGACCGCCAGGATGGCCCACATCGCCACGCTGCCGTCGCTGAGGATGCTGGTCAGGATCAGCGCCATGGCGCAGGCAGCGTTGAAGCCCAGCACCTTGCCCGGGCTGACGTAACGCATCACCGCGAAACCGATGAAGCGGCCAACCATCGCCAGGCCCCAGTAGTAGCTGACGTACTTCGCCGCCGTGGCCGGGGGCAGGCCACCGATGTTGGCCTCACCCATGTAATTGATCAGGAAGCTGCCGATGCTCACTTCGCCGCCCACGTACAGGAAGATCGCGATGGCGCCGAGCACGAGGTTGCGATGCGAGAGCACAGATCGGCCCGCGTCGAGTCCACCCACGGCGACCGCGTCATCCTCGTGCGTGACCTTGGGCAGGCGCGCGAGCGCGAAGAAGACCGCCAGCAATGCCAGCATTCCGCCCAGGATGAGGTAGGGCACCTGCACCGAAGCCGCTTCGCTGGCGGCCTTTTCAGCGGCTGACATGCCGCTGTTGTCGACCGTGACCAGCGTCGCCGCCGACAGGATCAGGATGCCGCCAAACAAGGGGCCCACGGTGGTGCCCAATGAGTTGAAGGCCTGGGTGAGCGTCAATCGGCTCGACGCCGTCTTCGGGTCACCGAGCACGGTCACGTAGGGATTGGCCGCGACCTGCAGGATGGTGATGCCCGACGCAAGCACGAAGAAGGCAAACAGGAACAAGCCATAGCCCGTTTCCGCCGCGGGATAGAACAGTGCACAGCCGGTGGCAGCGACCAGCAGCCCGGTGACCGCGCCATTCTGGTAACCGATGCGCTTGATCAACGCGCCGGCCGGCAGCGAGACGATGAAGTAGGCGCCGAAGAAACAGAACTGCACCAGCATCGCCTGCACGTAGTTGAGTGTGTACACCGCCTTGAGGTGGGGAATGAGCACGTCGTTTAGCGACGTCAGCAGGCCCCACATGAAGAACAGGATCGTGACGATGACAAGCGATCGCGTGTGGTTGCCGCCGGCTGCCTCCGGCTGGTCGCCGGCGGTGGCGCTGGTAGGTATGGACGTCATGCGCATTCTCCCTGTTGCAAGCTGGAACCCGTGCCAGCGGCGAGGGCATTCTGGAACAAAACCACGCCGAGTGATAGCGCTGTCATTCTGGCGGCCGGAATGCCGCAACGCAGCATTTCCTGCTACCCGGCCGGGCTTGCAGGCTATACTCCTCACGCCGCGATGACAGCGTTGTCGGAAGCGGGTGCCGCGCCGGTGTCCGCCGCGCCAGTGCCATGCCGGGGAGTGCCAATGGCGTCGAGAGTACGAATCGAGGATGTCGCCGCGGCGGCGGGCGTGTCCATGAAGACCGTGTCGCGCGTGCTGAACCGCGAGCCCAATGTTCGCGAGGACACCCGCGCCCGCGTCCAGAAGGCCGTGGACAAGCTCAAGTACATCCCGCATTTTTCAGCGCGCAGCCTGGCCGGCAACAAGTCCTACCTGATCGCCCTGATCTACAACAATCCGTCGGCCAACTACCTGATGGAAGTGATGGGTGGCGTGCTGGCGGCCTGCGACGCCGAGCAGTACGGCATGCTGTTGTGCCCGTTCGACGCCGAGGGTCCGAAGCTGATCACGGCCATTGAAACGCTGGTGGCGCGCTCCCAGCCCGACGGCCTGATCCTGACCCCGCCCATCACCGATGCCCCGGGATTGCTCAAGCGCCTGGCCGAGATGGACGTCAGCTATGCCAGCGTATCGCCCAAGGTGCACAAGAAGTGCATCGGCGTGGCGATGGATGAAACCCAGGCCGCCTCCGACATGGTGGGGCACTTGCTATCGCTGGGCCATCGCCGCATCGCGCACATCGTCGGCCATCCGGCACACGGCGCCAGCGGATGGCGCCTGACCGGCTACCAGCAGGGACTGGACCGCGCCGGCCTGAAGTTCGATCCGACACTGGTGGTGCAAGGTGAGTTTTCATTCGACTCCGGCGTGCGCGCCGCACAGCAACTTTTCGCCTTGAAGAAGCGGCCCACGGCCGTGTTTGCCGCCAACGACGACATGGCCGCCGGGGTCATCCATGCCGCACTGGAAGAGGGCTTGCGCGTTCCGCAGGACGTGTCGGTCTGCGGCTTCGACGACACGCCGATGTCGGGCCAGATCTTCCCCGCGCTGACCACCGTGCACCAGCCCACGCACGAAATGGGCCGGCTGGCCACGCTCGAACTGCTCGCGTCCATCCAGCGACCTGGTTCGGGACGGATGCTGCACGTGCCCTACACGCTGCACTTGCGCAAATCGACCGGGCCGGCGCCGCGCACCTGATCGCGTTTGCGGCTGGCGCAATGAAAGACTGCCCTGCTTTTCAGGTCCATTGATTTTCGTCCATGGCGCAAGCCTACCTTGCGCTGCGTGAACAGGGCGGGGCGACAATCTTCCCCACTGATCCATGGCGGGTTACTCTGGCTGCCAGATGATCAAGCCCCCCGCAAGCAAGCTGCATCCCCTGGAAACTCGCGAGCCGCGCGAAGCCGCGCATGTTGCCGAGATGATCGACATCCTGCGCCGCAAGATGGAACGCGACTATGGTGTCGGCCATACCCGTCGCGACGCGCATCCGAAATCCACCGGCGTGTTTCGCGGCAGGTTCGTGGTGGAGCCGGACTTGCCGATCGAATTGCAGGTCGGCCTGTTTGCCACGCCGCACAGCTACGACTGCTGGGTGCGCACGTCCAACTCCAGCGGCAAGCCGCAGTCGGATGCCATTCCCGATGCGCGCGGCATCGCCATCAAGTTGCTGGACCATCGCAGCCGTGCCGAACACGGTGAGACATCACAGGGCCAGGATTTCGTGCTGCTCGATTCACCGGTGATGCCGTTGGGCACGGTGGCGATGTTTCGCGACGCGGTGTACTACACGATCGAAAGCACGCCGGTCCTGCTGGCCGCGAAGTTCGCCATCACCGGCCATGCCGGCGCGCTGATCGGGCTGCTCGGCCTGCGCAACACGCCGACATCGCCGCTGGACGTGCGCTACTGGAGCACCACGCCGTATCGTTTTGGCGAAGACCACGTAGTGAAGTACTCGCTCATTCCCACCTCGGTCCACACCAGCCCCAAGCCGCACAACCCCGGGGATGACTACCTGGGTGAAGCGATGCAGGTGCATTTGGACGGCCACGATGCGAGTTTCGATTTCTGCGTGCAGTTGCGGCGCGGCGGCATGCCGGTGGAGGATGCGTCGGTACGTTGGGACGAACGCCAGTCGCCGTTCCGGAAAGTGGCGACGCTCCATATCCCGCGGCAGGTTTTCCGCACCGCCAAGCGCCAGCTGATGGGCGAGGAACTCGCCTTCTCGCCCGGCCATGCCCTGCCCGACCACGCGCCGATCGGTGGCCTGAATCGCGCGCGCATCAAGATCTACAACGCGTTGTCGAAATTCCGGCACAAGCGCGACAAGCGCGCCAGCTTCGAATAAATGTAAATCCCGCGTGACGACCCGCGTGCACATCGTGCACACGCGACGGTCACCGCAAATGCACCTGCCATGGACTAGTTTGCAGTCTCGCGACGCCACCCCCGGCCGTCGCGGCACTGAATTCCCCACTGGAGCCATTTGCATGAAGCTGATCAAACTCGCAACCGCCATCACCCTGGCGACCGCCATCTCGGCCACTGCATTCGCAGGCGGCATGAAAAACTCGAACCCGATGGTCGGCGGCGCGGCGATGTACGCCAACAAGGACATCGTGGACAACGCCGTCGCGTCCAAGGACCACACCACGCTGGTTGCGGCCGTCGTCGCCGCGGGCCTTGTCGAAACCTTGAAGAGCCCCGGCCCGTTCACCGTATTCGCGCCGACCAATGCGGCCTTCGCCGCGCTTCCCGCCGGCACCGTGGACACGCTGCTCAAGCCTGAGAACAAGGGCACGCTGAACGCGGTGCTCACCTATCACGTGGTTGCCGGCAAGCTCGATGCGGCCAACCTCGCGAAGCAGGTGAAGGACGGCGGCGGCAAGGCCACGCTGACCACCGTTCAGGGCGGCAAACTCACCGTGACTGCGGTCGGCAAGGGCCTGGTCGTAGCGGACGCCAAGGGCGGCAGCTCGAAGGTAACCATCGGCAACGTGTACCAGAGCAACGGCGTGATCCACGTGGTGGACTCGGTGTTGCTGCCGCAGTAATCGCAAACTGGATAACGTGAAAAGCGGGCGACGTAGTGTCGCCCGCTTTTTTTTACCAGATGCGAACGCGGTCGGCCGGCGCGATGTATAGCGTGTCGGCTTCGGTCACGCCGAATGCGTTGTACCACTCCGACAGGTTGCGCACCGGTCCGTTGATGCGGTACTTCGGCGGCGAGTGCGGGTCGGACTTGATCAGGTTGACCAAGGCTTCCTCGCGATACTTCGCCTTCCAGACCTGCGCCCAGGCCATGAAGAAGCGCTGGTCGCCGGTCATGCCGTCGATCACGGGTGCGGGTTTACCATTCAAGCTCAGTTGGTAGGCGGTGTAGGCCATCGAAAG
>JANNWV010000226.1:0-10818 GCA_031408815.1 Gammaproteobacteria bacterium | reverse complement strand
GTCGCCATCTCGGTTTCTTCGTCGCCGCTGAAGACGATGACCAGGTCGCGCGAGGGTTTGAAACCTTCGGCCTTCAGGCGCAGGAAGGTCGCGGTAAGCGTTGCGATGCCGTCCTTCACATCGGCCGTACCGCGACCGAAGAAATAGCCGTCCTCCTCGATCAGGGTGAAGGGGTCGCGTTTCCAGTCCTCGGGCTTGGCGGTCACCACGTCCATGTGCGCGAGCAGCAGGATCGGCTTGCCGCCGGTGCCATCCCCGGGATAACGCACGACCAGGGACGCGGTTTCGCCCAAGGGAAGGATATGGATGTCGGATTCGGCGAATCCGCCGGCGCGGAACTGGCCGGCGAGGTAGCCCGCCATGGCCGGCACCTGGCCCAGTCCCACGGAAGTCTTGAAGCTGATGAGCCTGGCGAATATTTCGCGGGCGCGCAGGTCTTCCGCAGTTCGTGCATCCGCGGCGAACGCAGACGACGAAGACAGGGCCAGCAAGGTGGCCAACAGGAATTTGTTCATGGGGTTCTCATGAGGGGGCGGCTTGCGCCGGAACCGGCGGCAGCCCAATGGCTGCCGCCGGCGTGACGCGGGTTTAGAACTCTTGCGAGAAACGGATGCCGAACATGCGCGGCGTATTGGTGATCAGGTACTTCTGGCCGTTGGGATACGCGGGATCAAAGGTCGACACGGCGCAAACATCGCATTGCGAGTAACGGCCAAGTTCGGCGCGTTCGTCGGTTGCGTTCTTGACGTAGATGTCGAGCGACCAGTTGTTCTTCCTGATGCCCGCCGACAAGTCGAGCAGGGTGTACCCGGCCAGTCCGCCATAGATCGCAACATCGGCGGCCTCGAGGTAGGCCTCGCGGCTTCCTTCATGCACCAACGAACTCTGGAAGTAAGCCTCCATGCCGCCCAGGTCGAAGTTGTAGCGGCCCGTCACGTTGCCCTTGAACTTGGCCGATATTGGCAGGCGGGTTCCTTTGGGTGCCGCCGGACCATCGCCTTCGTCGTTCGGGTTGTTGGGGTCGATGCTTCCGGGGATGCAGATCGTCGCCGGCTGGCCTGCGGCATCATTGAATCCGCAGAAGTCCTCGGTCAGTTCCGAATCATAGAAAGCCACGCCGCCGGTCAGCGTGAAGTTGTAGTTCACAGCCCAGTTCAGGTCCATTTCCAGGCCGCGGATCCGTGCAGCACCCGCGTTGCGGATAACGGTGAGTCCGTTCTGGAACGGCGGAATGAAGGAGAACTGCATCTTGTCCCATTCTTCCTGGAAGATCGCGCCATTGAACGTGACGCGGTTGTCGGCCCAACTGGTCTTCCAGCCGAACTCGTAGTTGGTCAGGAAGTCGGGTTCGTACGTGCCACCCACGCCAGGCACGCGCAGCCGGTTGACGCCGCCGGGACGGAATCCTTCCGACCAGGTGACATAGACCATCTTGGAGTCATTGATCTGGTAGGTCAGGTTGACGCGTCCCAGATGGTCTTTCTTGGATACTTCGGTGTCGAGGTTGAGGCAAGGCCCGCCCTGGAACCGCTCGGCCGAGAAGCACTGCTTTTCGCCACTGCTGCCGATCGAGTTCGGACCGAAGCCATAAAAGCCCTTCAGGCTGTTCTGGTACTTGAAGAAGCGCATGCCGGCGGTCGCCGTGAGCTTGTCGGTGATGTCGAAGCTCGCCTCGCCAAACCAGGCTTCATCCCGGTCCTGGCGGAACTGGTTGGTCAGCCACAGCGTATTGTCCCAGTAGGTGACCGCCACGTCGGTGGACAGGTCGCCATTGGTGACATAGTTCTCGAGGATCTTGTTCGTCTGCTTTTGCCAGAAATAACCGGCGACAAAGCGGAAGCGATTTTCCTGGGGCGAGCTGATGCGCACTTCGTGGCTGGTCTTGCCGAAGCCGCCCTTGCTCAGGGTCTTCTGGGACGGATCGATGTAGTTGCCGTTGTCGTCCCGGAAGTATTCACCAAAATAATTCGGCAAGTCCTGGCTCGTGTAGTAATCGTGGTAGTAGGCGTCATACCAGTACGAGTAGTCGCTGTAGTCGGACTCGGCTTCGGTGTCCCGATCCAGGTGGGTGTAGGCGTAGGTCAGGTCGAAATTGCCGATCTTGCCCTGTACGGTCAGCGCCACCTGCGTGAACTTGTCCTCGAAGGATTCCGGGAAGAACTTTCGAATCTGCAAGTCGCCGATGTCCGGATCCATGGCGAAGTTGCCATCGGCCGTCTTCTTCTGGCTCATGATCTGCGGCGTGACGGTCCAGTTCTCGCCGAGGTCTAACTTCAGCGAGGCGCGGGCGCCGGAAACATGCACGTCGTTGTAGTCTTTTTCAGCGACCGCCGAGTTGTCAATCGTGCCTTCGCCTTCCGACAAGGTATCCCAGCCGATGTAGGTGCGGCTGCCTGGCACGTTGTCGATGTAGCCAGCGTCCCGCCTGTCCCAACCAACGACGCGGATCGCTGCGGTCTCGGACAAGGGCAAGTTGATGAAGCCCTCGGCCAATGAACCCACGCCGCCGTCGGACACGGTGTTTACGCCCAGCGAGTAGCCAGCGGCGAACCCGCTGGCATCAGGCTTCTTGGTGATGATGCGCAGCGTGCCGGCCTGCGAACTGGCGCCATACAGCGTGCCTTGCGGTCCGGCCAGTGCCTCGACGCGCTCGATGTCGTAGATATGCACATCCAGCAAGCCGCCGATGGTCGTGATCGGTTGTTCATCGAGGTAGACGCCAACGCTGGGCTGAGGTCCGGAATGGTTGTTGTTTTCGCCGCTGGCAACACCGCGCATGTACGGAACCGAGCCGCCGCCTTCGCCCCGGTCAAACGATACGGCCGGCAGCAACTTGGCATAGTCATCGAAACTGTTGACGTGCATTTCTTCCAGTTTCTGGCTTCCCAGGACCTGGATGCTGATCGGAACCTTCTGCAGGTTTTCAGTGCGCTTCTGCGCCGTCACTGTCACCGCGTCCAGGGTTGCGGTCTTTTCCTTGGCTTGGTCCTCGGGCGCCGGAACCGGGGCAGGCGCGGTCTGGGCCATGGCGAAGCCGCCCATGGCGAGATAGATGGCTGCCGTCAAAGGTAGCCGCTTGAGGGCGGATGGCCGATTACGTTGATGCTGGTGCCTGATGGTCTTTTGCATCTTCAAACTCCCCTGGTTGTGGGTACTCTTCTAAAACGGATCAGCTGGACGGGAACTCTGGAACGGATGGATAGGCATCGAGTACGGGACCGAGCACGGCCTTGAGTGGTCCGAGCCATGGCTCGTAATGCCGCCAGTGGTCGACACCACCGCGGTAGATCGGTTGGCGCACCTGCTCGGAGCTGGCAGTCCGCACAGGCCGGTCGTTTTCGAAGAAGCGCAGGCAACTTTCCTCGAACGGAAGGCCGCAATAGTCGAGCAGCCGACGTACTTCAGCCTCGGTGTCCTCGACCATGGACTCGTAGATCACCCGATGCACGCGTCCGGGTAGCACCGTGTCGAAGTGAGCCATCAGCTCCACATAGTCGCGGTAGTAGTCGGCGATGTCTTCGAGGCTGTAAGTGTAATTCTGGCCCTGCGCGAAATGCTGCTTGTAACCGGACAGGCAGCAGGCCAGCGGATGCCGGCGCGCATCGATGATCCTGGCATTGGGCAAGGCCAGCTGGATCAGGCCGATGTGGGCGAAATTGTTCGGCATCTTGTCGATGAAGCAGGGCGTCCCCAACCGGCGATGGATGCGCGTCCGGTCGATGTACTGGTCGCCCAGTTGCTTGAGCCCATCGGCATCGAGGCTTGCCAGGACCTGGTGGTAGCCGCCGGAGGAACCCGATTCGCGCAGCGCACGCGTCATCGCGATTATCTCGGGAAGTTCCATCGTCCCCTCGACCAGCGAGTGGCTCGAAAGGATCTGCTCGATCAGGGTGGACCCGGAGCGTGGCAGGCCGACGATGAAGATCGGGTCCGGCGCCTGCGAGCCGAAACCTTTTCGCCGTTCGAAGAATTCGCTGGTGTAGATGTGCTTCGCCCGGGCAGCGCGCGACGAGTTTTCCTTGGCGCTGTAGGGCACCAGCGCCAGCCGCACTGCATTCCCCTCACGATAGTGCTCGAACGATTCGGCATATTGCGCCGAGTCCTCGGCCGACTTGCCCAAGGCAAACTGGAAGTGCAGGCGGTGTTCGTCGGACAGGTCGCTTCGTTCCAGTTGGCGGCGCATTTCAGCCACTTCCCCGGCGTCGAAGCGAAAGGTCTTGAGGTTGGCCATGCTCCAGTACGCTTCGCCGAATTCCGGGTCAAGCGCGATACTGCTTCGATAGGCTTGAATCGCCCGGTCCTGGTGGCCTGCAGTCTTCAGGGCGTGGCCGAAGCTGAGCCAAAGCTTGGCGTTGCCTGGCAGCCGTTCGAGCAGTTGTTCGTAGATGGCAATCGCAGTTTCGTACTCGCCTACGCGGCACAGGCTGGCGGCCTTCAGGATTCGACAACCGGGATGGTTGGGTTCCCGTGCCAGCAGCAAGTCGAGTTGTACGATGGCTTCCGCGGGCTTGTTGTCCCGCTGCAGCACGAGTGCGTAGTTTTGCCTCGCCTCCCAGAAACTGGGAGCAAGCTCGATGCATCGTTCGAGCAGGTGCGCCGCGTGGTCGTGGCGACCCAACTTGATGGCGACCTGCGCCAGCATGCGGATGGCGGCGACGTCGGTCGGCGACTTCATCAAGTGCTGACGCAACAAGGCCTCGGCTTCGGGCAGCCGGTTTTCGCACAGGGCGATGCCAGCTGAAAGCAGCGCGGGATTTCCAGTCGAGTAGCGGACGTGTGCCGAATAGGCGTTGTCGGCGGATTCGGAATCGCCATTCGCGGAATGCAGGTCGCCGATCTCCAGCCAGGCGCCCGGCAGGTCGGGCTTCAATTCAACCGAGCGCTTCAGCGCCGCGAGGGCCTGTGCACTACGACCCAGCCGCGCCAATGCCCGGCCAAGCTCCAGATGGGCCACGGCGGCGCGGGGCTGTGTCTCGACCAGTCGCTGCAGGACTTTCACGGCTTCCGTCGCTTCGCCGCGCGCCGCATGGGATGCCGCCAGCAACAGCATCGCATTGGGCTGGTCTGCCACCACGCGCAGGATTTCCCGGGCCTGGTCACCCGCCAGGGCCGGATCCACGCGCAGCAGCTTCGACGCATGGTCGAGGGCGGAAGCAAGTGATGTGGTCTGTTCGGGCGCGCTGGACATGAAATATTCGTGAAATTTCCGCCGGATGTTAAGTTTGTATCAAGACTCACGCCCAAGCGCCAGAGCCATGCGTTGGTGCGGTCTCTCCGGGTCCCTAGCTTGCCCAGTCGCACAAGGCCGTGAGAATTTATTGGCGAATTCAAAGGCAGTCAAAAGGACAATCAGGCTCATGCGGAATACCTTGTTGCTCGTGGTCGCCTGGTTCGCCGGATCGGTCAGTGCGACGCAACCCTTGTCGCTCGAGGACATGGCGCGACTGGTCGACTTGTCGGAGCCCGGTTTCTCGCCCGACGGCGAGGCGATTGTCTACACCGCCAGCAGCGCAAACACTGGGGCGGACCTGACCCAATCAGACCTGTGGCGTGTCGGTTTCGACGGCCGCGGTCGACGGCGATTGACCGACACGGCGGAAGTTTCGGAATGGCAGCCACGGTGGTCGCCCGATGGCCGGTCGATCGCCTTTCTTTCCGATGCGCCTGCCGATGGCGCGAAGGATGAGGAGGCCACCACGCAGGTTTGGTTGATGCCGTCGACCGGAGGCAGGCCGCGCCGGCTCACCCACCATCCCAGCGGCGTGGACGATTTCGGTTGGTCGCCGGATTCGAGGCGGCTGGTGCTGGTGGCGCGCGATGCGCAATCACCACCCGGTACGATCGCGCCAAAGAATCCCTTGCCCATCGTGATCGACCGCTACCAGTTCAAGGAAGACGGCATCGGCTATCTCGACCATCGCCGCTCGCACCTGGTCTTGCTGGACGTGGCCAGCGGCAAGTCCGAACAACTGACCTCCGGCGCACATGACGAACTGCTGCCCGCCTGGTCGCCGAACGGGAAATGGATTGCCTACGTCAGCAAGCGCGGCGCCGACCCGGACCGCCATCTGAACTTCGACATCTACCTGATCGAGCCGCGCGCGGGCGCAAGCGAGCGCCAGCTCACTTCCTTTCCCGGCGCCGACCTGGACCCGTACTGGGAGACGCGCCCGTCATGGAGCCAGGACAGTAAGCGCATCGCCTACCTGCAGGGTGGCGAGGACAAGTGGATCTATTACGCGCCCTGGCAGTTGGCAGTGGTGGACGTGGATACGGGCAAAGCCAGCCTTCCCGCGCCGATCGATCGCTGCATGTCCAAGCCGCAATGGGCACCGGATGGGAAGTCGGTGTACCTGCTGATTGAACAGAGCCGAGTGACGCATCTGTCGCGGGTGGACCTGGCCAGCGGAAAAGTGTCGGAACTCACCCACGGCAATCGCTTCGACTACGACCTGTCGGTTTCGAAAGGCGGTCGGATCGCCGTGCTGGGCGGTGGCGACCTGCACCCCTACGATATTTCGGTACTGGATTCGAAGGGCCTGCGAACGGTCGCCGACCACAATGAATTCCTCGCGGCACGACGACTCGCGCCCGTTGAAGCGATCCGCTTCACCAGCAGCGACGGGCTGGAGATCGAAGGCATGCTGGTGAAGCCGATCGGCTACCAGCCGGGCACGCGCTATCCCACCATCGTGCGCGCGCATGGCGGGCCCGTGTATCAGTTCAGCCACGAATTCATGGTGGACTGGCAACTGTATGCGGCGAACGGCTACGCGGTGGTGGCCATCAATCCGCGCGGCGGTTCCGGCCGGGGTTTCGATTTCTCGCGGGCCATCTATGCCGACTGGGGCAATCGCGACGCGCGCGACGTGCTGGAAGGCATCGAACACGTGGTGCGCATGGGCGTGGCCGACCCCGAACGCCTGGGCATTGGTGGCTGGAGCTACGGGGCCATCCTCACCAACGCCATCATCGCGCAGGACACGCGCTTCAAGGCGGCTATCAGCGGCGCCGGCGCCTCCAATATGTACGCGCTGTACGGACATGACCAGTACATCCGCGAATACGAACTGGAACTCGGCGCGCCCTGGAAGAATCGAGAACTCTACGACCGCGCCAGTTTCCCCTTCCTGCACGCAGACCGCATCAAGACGCCGACGATGTTCCAGTGCGGCGAGCAGGACTTGAACGTACCCTGCCTGGGCGCGGAGCAGATGTACCAGGCGCTGCGGTCACTCGGCGTGCCGACGCGGCTGGTGGTGTATCCGGGCGAGGGCCACCAGTTGGTGGTGCCGAGCTACCTGCGCGACCGCATGGCGCGCAACCTGGCCTGGTACGACCAGTACCTCAAGAAATGAGATCCTCGCGGGATTGCTGATGCGACATGATGCACTCAAGGAGCTGATCGATGCACACGGCCGCAAAAATTCCTTCAACCCTCCTGGTGTTGGCGCTCGCTTCTGCGCTGTCTGTCGCGCCAGGCAGTGCGCGAGCAGACGAGCTGTATATCCGGGCCGGAAAAATGCTCGATGTGGAGCAGGGCCGGGTCCTGTCCGACCAATGGATACAGGTGCGCGATGGCAAGGTGGTGCAGGTCCAGCCCTATCCGGACGGAGCGCTTGAACAGCAAGCCGGCAAAAGCGCGCGCGTCCTGGATTGGTCGCGCTACACGGTGCTGCCTGGCTTGACCGACTTGCACAGCCACCTGGTCGGCGACATCCAGTCGTCCAATTATGCCGCGCCCCTGATGAGCAGCGGCGCGCGCGATGCGCTGGTCGGCGTCGGCAACGCCCGCGACACCTTGCGTGCCGGCTTTACCACGGTGCGCGACGTTGGCGCCTACCGTGCCTTCACCGACGTTGCCCTGCGCGACGCCATCGCCGCCGGTATCGTGGAAGGGCCGCGCATGTTCGTCGCCGGCGCCTACGTGACGGTGACCCTGGGCGGCGGCGAAGTGACCGGTCTCGCGCCTGATGTGCAGGTTCCCGCGGAAATGCGCCGCGGCGTCGCCGACAACGAAGACCAGGTGCGCCAACGCGTTCGCGAACTATTGGCGGGCGGGGCAGACTTCATCAAGATCATCGCCACGGGCGCCGTACTGGCGGCGGGCACCGAGCCCGGCGCACCGGAATACAGCGAAGCGGAAATCCGCGCGGCGGTTGATGAGGCCGCCTTGCATGGCACCTTCGTCACCGCCCATGCGCATGGCGCCGAAGGCATCAAGCGCGCGGTTCGCGCGGGCGTGCGGTCGATCGAGCATGCGTCCTACCTGGATGACGAGGGCATCGCGCTGATGAAGCAGCACGGCACCTGGCTGGTGGCCGACGTCTACAACGGCGACTACATCGAGGATGTCGGCCGCCGCGATGGCTGGTCTGAGGAGATCCTGCGCAAGAATCGCGAGACCACCGACACCCAGCGCGTCGGCTTCGCCAAGGCAGTGCGCGCCGGCGTGCGGATCGGCTTCGGCACCGACAGTGGCGTCTACCCGCACGGGCTCAATGCCCGTCAGTTCGGCTACATGGTTCGCCAGGGCATGACTCCGATGCGCGCCATCCAGTCCGCCACCATCGATGCGGCGCGATTGATGAAGCGCGAGTCGGAGTTCGGTTCGATCGCTGCAGGAAGATCGGCTGACCTGATTGCGGTCGTTGGCGATCCGATTGCCGATATCGAAATCCTTCGCCAGGTGCAGGCCGTGGTCCAGGCGGGGCGGCTGGTCTGTGCTGCCGACGGTCCCGTGGCCTGCAAGCAGGACAAACGCTAAACGCCGAGCCTCAGCTCTCGAATGGGTAGTCGTCCAGGGCAGGCCCCAGCGCATCCTTCAACGGGCCCAGCCAGGGTTCGTAGTGTCGCCACTGGTCCAGGCCTTCGCGAAAGATCGGTTGCCGCACCTGTTCGGCGCTGGCGGTCCGGACCGCGCGTGTCGTTTCGAAGAAACGCAGGCACTGCGGCTCGAACGGCAGGCCGCAATGGTCGAGCAGTGCACGAACCTGTGTTTCGGTATCGTCCACCAGGGCTTCGTAAAAGACCCGATGCACGCGGCCCGGCAGCACCGCGTCGAAATGCGCCATCAACTCCACGTAGTCGCGGTAGAAGCGGCCGAGGTTTTCCAGGCTGTAGCTGAAGTTCTGGCCGCTGGCGAAATGCTGCTTGAAGCAGGAGAAACAGCAAGCCATCGGATGGCGGCGCACGTCGATGATGCGGGCGTTGGGCAGGATCAGTTGGATCAGGCCGATATAGGAAAAATTGTTCGGCATCTTGTCGATGAAGAAAGGCTTGCCGAGCTTGCGATGGAGGCGGGTGCGCTGCAGGTAGCGCTCGCCGAGGCTGCGCAACTGGTCGGCATTCAGCGTCGCAAGCACGTCGGTGTAGGCCGTGGACTGCGGTGCCGCCGACATCTCGCGCAGGTCGCGCGTGATCGCCATGATTTCCTGCAACTCCATCGTGCCTTCCACTTGCGAATGGCTCGACAGGATCTGTTCGACCAGGGTCGAACCCGCACGCGGTAGCCCCACGACGAAAATGGGATCGGGGTTGGCCAAGCCGCTGCCGGCACGGCTCGCGAAAGCTTCCCTCGTGAAAAATTCGCGCGCACGACGCGCCCGCACGCTGTTCTGCGCGGCACTGTAGGCCACGCTGCCGGCGCGAACGGCGTTGCCTCTCGAATAATGCTGGAAGGATTCCCGGAAGCTTGCGCGATCTTCCAGCGCCTTGCCCAAGGCAAACTCAAAATGCAGCCGGTCTTCCGAGCCAAGGTCGGCACGCCCGAGTTGCGCCCGCATCGCCACGAGTTCCTCGTCGCTGAACCGGAATGTCTTGAGGTTGGCCAGGCTCCACCAGGCCTCGCCGAAACCGGGCTCCAGTTCAGTGCTGCGGCGGTAGGACCCGATGGCCTCGCTGCCGCGGCCCTCGGTCTTGAGCGCATGGCCGCGGTTGAACCAGAGGCTGGCCTGGCTGGGAAATTCGCGCAGCAGGCCATCGTAGGTTTCGATGCCCGCCGTGTAGTCGCCGAGCTTGCACTCGGTTTGCGCCAGTTGAGTGCGGTAGGCCGGATTGCCGGGTTCGACCTCAAGCAGCCGGTTGATATGGGGCAGCGCCTGGTCGGGAAGCTCACGCCGGTTCAGCGCCATCACGAGGTCAAGCCGAGCCGCATGGAAGTCCGGTTCGATCGCCAGGGCTTGCTGGAATAGCGAAGTGGCTTCTTCATCGCGGCCCATGCGGGCGGCCACGTCGCCATAAAGTCGAATCGCGAGGATGTCGCTGGGTGCATTCGCGATCCGCGCACGCAACAAGCCCTCGGCCTTCGGCAACTGGTTGTCCGCCACTGCTCTTTCCGCCATGGCCAACGCGGGATCGCGGTTTGCCTGGCGCGTGTGCCAGCCCTTGGCGAAATCGGCGCCCGCGTGGTCACCCAGCGTGTCGAGTTGCTCGCCCAAGGCCAGCCAGGCCCGCGCAAGATCGGGTCTCAGGCCGACGGCGCGGCGGAGCGCGCGCGCCGCTTCCGCATGACGGCGCAACTGCCCGAAGGCAAGTCCCAATTCCATTTGCACCATCGCGACGCCGGGTTGTGAAACACCGAGCGGCTCCAGTATCTCCAGTGCCTCGGCAGGCTTGCCCAGTGCGTTTTGCGATGCGCCCAGGATCAGCAGCGCCATCGGCTGCTCCGGGAACTCGGACAGGATCGCCCGGGCCTGCCTTTCCGCTTGCGCGGGATCGGAAGCCAGCAGGCGCGACGCGCTCGCGAGCCTGGAGTCGACGCTTTCGACGGGCTGCCTGTCCAGTGCGGCTCAGTCCTTGCTGGGTCGCACGGGCAAC
>JANNWV010000225.1:0-15506 GCA_031408815.1 Gammaproteobacteria bacterium | reverse complement strand
AGTATCGGCAACGGGTACAGCGGCTCGAAGACGACGGAGCATGATCGAAACGCGGGTCGTTCGTACGCTGGAGGTCAGCGCCGCCAGCGGGCTGGTGCTGCGCGACGGATCCTTCCACGTCGTGGCCGACGACGAGAACTCCCTGTATGTGTTCGGCCCGGACGGCGCCACGCGTCGTATCGCGCTGCTGCCAGGCGAACTGCCGGACAAGAAATCCGCGCGCAAGAAGCACAAGGCGGATTTCGAGATCTTGGTGGACTTGCCCGAGCATGGCTTGCTGGCGATGGGATCGGGTTCCCGCGCCACGCGTGAACGCGCGGTATTGGTCGATCGTCGCGATCGGACCTCCGTCATCGACACCTCGTCGCTCTGCTCGACGCTGCGCGAGACGTTTGCCGACCTGAACCTCGAAGGTGCTGCGCTGGTCGGCGATGAGTTCGTCCTATTGCAGCGCGGCAACCGCAGCGACCAGCGGACCGCGCTGATATTCCTTGCGGTGCACGACCTGCAGCGCGCGCTGGAATCGCAGCGGTTCAATGTAACGCGCACCCCGCGCATGGTGGACCTGGACCTCGGCATGCACGACGAGATTCCCTGGTCTTGCACCGACATCACCGTGCTGGACGATGGCGACCTGCTTGCCAGCGCCGTGCTCGAAGACACCGACGACGCCTATCAGGACGGCCCCTGCCTGGGCTCCGCCCTGCTCCGCATGGCGCCGGATGGCGCGCTGCGCTGGCAGCGTCGGCTCGACACAGTATCGAAGGTGGAAGGCGTCGCTGTGGACGGCGATGTCGTGTGGCTGGTAAGTGACGCCGACGATCGCGCCGTACCGTCGCAGTTGCTGCGTGCGAGCTTGTCGTGACGGCAGGTGCCCTGTAGCTAGCGACACGCCTTCAACACGGATTGGGAGAATGCGAGCGCCGCGGCTCTCTCTGTCGGCGATAGCTTCGCCGATTTCAAATCGACCTGTCTCTGCATGAAGGCGACATTTTCGGCGGCAATCTTGGCACTTGCGACGCCTGATGGAGGCCTGTTCTTTTCGAAACTTACCAGCGAGTAGGCATACGCCATCGACGGCGTCGGCGCGAGAATTTCCATCTGGTTGCTTACCGTGCAGTCACCAGAATTCGCGACCTCTTTGAGAAATTCGAAGGCGCGTTTTTTTTGACGTGCGGTCTCCTGCAGGTTCTCGAACATCCAATTGGCATCTGCCGTTCGGGACAACACGGCGCTGCCATATTCCAATTTGGCGTCCAGATCGCCAGCTGCAGCGCTTTTTTCCAACCAATCAAGCCACGTCGACGTATCCTCATTGGCGATCGAGCCACAGACCTTCTTGATCTGAAGCTGCTTTGCCGCCTTGATATCGAACTCCGTATCCACTGCCACGGAATCGTACCTGGCACCGGTATCCCGTGCGAATTGTTTGTAGCTCTCGGCTAACTGAAGTTGCTTCGCGACAACGGCCTCATCGTCAGTTGCTTGCAGGCTTTCGCACAGCCTCAGCGCCTGGGACAGATCCCGCATGGCCACCGCGTCGCCCGCGCGTGCTGGGCCAAATGTGCTTGCGATCGTCAGGTCTGGTCTTGTGGGATCGGTGTGCGAAACGTAAGCACCTCGGTCACGGTGTGAGTCGGCACCGCGGAGCTCCAGAGCCGTTGCGTTTGGGACCGTCGGCGAAGGAGACTTTGCAATTTCATCTTCAGCTTGTTGGTTACGCGCCAGCAGTGAGACGCCTGCTAGTGCCGCTACCACCGTCAACAGGAAGGCCCACTTCAGGCTCGACATGGGTGCCACCTCACGGGAGGGGAGGGAATTGCAGGAGAAACCTGTCAAGGCAACATCTTCATGCGCTACTTTGAACTCGGCAATGGCTATTGGTCACGGTGAGCCCCACTATTCATCTCCCCCCGCCAATGCAATGATTGCCCATGGTCTGGCTATTGCCGTGGGACGAAGACACGCACGTGCGCCACATGCCCTGGGCCACATGGTCGTTGGTGGCCTTGAACGTCCTGGCGTTCGCCCTGATGCTGGCCTCGTCCGACATCGATGCCTGGTTCGACCGCTACGGCATGGCGCCCGCGACAGCCCAGTGGTGGCAGTACATGACCGCCAACTTCGTCCATGCCGATCTCTGGCACCTGGTCGGAAACATGCTGTTCCTGATCGTGTTCGGCGACAACATCGAGGACGCCTTCGGGCCGGTGCCTTTCCTGCTGCTTTATTTCGCCGGCGGCCTGGCGGGCGATCTTTTCTTCATCAGTTCCAACGCGGCCATGACCATCCCCAGCGTCGGCGCGTCGGGATGCATCGCCACGCTCGCGGGCGCCTACCTCGTCCTGTATTTCACCTCGACGATCGGCGTTCGCGTCATGTTCCTGGTCTTCACCATGCACACCTTCCACGTCAGGGCGCCCTGGGTGCTGTTGTTCTGGTTCGGGTACGACCTGTTCCTCACTTTCTCGCGCCACGGCGTCCTGGATATCGGTGAGGGCGGCGGTGTCAATTTTGTTTCGCACGGCATGGGCTTCGCCGTTGGCGTCTTCGTGGCGGTTTATGCGCGCCTGTACGGCGTGATGCGCCGCTATGACAAACTCAGCGAGGGCAGCACCCTGATGGGGTATTGGCCGACCCATCTTGAATACGCCCGTCTCCGTCGGCCGAGGCGATAAAATGCCCAGGCGACGCAAGTGGCTTCTGGCAGCGGCAATCGCAGCACTCGCCGCTATCGTCGTTGTCGCCTTGTTCAAGGCTGACCTTCGCGAAGCACGCAGCCGCCTTGAAGGACGCAGTGCGGCGATATCCACGGCAAGCGGCCCCATGGAATATGCGGTCGCTGGTTCTGGCCCACCACTGCTGATGATCCATGGCACGGGTGGCGGCTTCGACCAGAGCCTGCTGTTCACCGAGAAGGTCGCGGCCCAAGGCGTGCGAGTGATTGCACCCTCGCGTTTCGGCTACCTGCGAAGCAGTTTTCCGGACGATCATTCGTCGGAAGCGCAAGCGGACGCCTTCGTGACGCTGCTCGATCATCTGAATCTAGAAAAAGTCGTGGTTGCCGGCGGCTCGGCCGGCGCGCTTTCAGCGGTGCAGTTTGCGCTCCGGCATCCCGATCGCACGTCGGCGCTGATCCTGATCGTGCCCGCCGCGAACGTGCAGGGACACGACCCCAATGAGATGAGCCCCACGCAGGAATGGATGGTGCGCAAGCTGGTAACGTCCGACTTCCTCTATTGGTTGGCCCGCAAGGTTGCGCCGAAGAAGTTGATCGGTTTCCTGCTCGCCACCGATCCCGCATTGCTGGACCAGGTGCCTGCCGACGAGCGCGAGCGCGCCTATCGCATCCTGGACCAGATGCTTCCGATCAGTGCCCGCTGGCAGGGAATGCTCAACGATGCAGACCTCGCCGGGCATCCGGCCAAAATGGACTTCCGTGGCCTGCGCATCCCGACGCTGATCATTTCCGCCGAAGACGATCGCTTCGGCACGGCGGCCACATCGAAGGTCATCGCGCGGCAGATGCCAACGTCAAGATTGCTGGTATTTCCCAATGGCGGGCATGTGCTGCTCGGCCATGATGCTGAGTCGGCGCGCGAGATCGCAAAGTTCGTCAAGCAAAACAAGCACCAAGTCGACATCATCGAGGGCCGGGCCGTAAGATGATGACGACAAGGGTCGCACCGTGTGGTCCGTCGTGGAGCTCTGCAATGAATCGAGTAGCGGCTTTCTTGATCGCAACCATGTTCGCGCGGTTGATGGTCGGGCCGGCCTTGGCCTCAGAAGCGATTCCGTTGCCGAAACCGGCGCGCGTCAGCATGCATGTTGAATCTGTCCACGGCGTCGAAACACGTGACCCGTACCGCTGGATGGAGGACACCGGTAGCGCAGAGTTCAAGGAATGGGCTGGCGCGCAGCAGCGCTATGCGCAGGCCACGTTGGACCAGGTCGGTACGCAGGAGCGGCTGCGCAACGCGATCGCCGCGACACTGCAGGGCGCACCCACGTTGGGCATGGTCACGCCCACGGTAGGCAAGGTCTTGCTGACGCGGTGGCTTGAAGACGGTCAGGCCCTGTCCGTCGTGGACGACGGTGCGATTGAAGAGCGCAGCCTGCTGACCAAGGCGATGCTGGAAGCTGCAAAACGCGGCACCCTTATCCGTCGTGTCACGCCGTCCTGGGATGGGCGTTACGCCGCCATTACTTCGACCAGCGAGGGCGACAAGGCGCCAGAGATTTCGGTGCTCGATCTGAAAAGCGGCACGCTGTTGCCCGACCACATCACGGACATGCTGCCCACCACCAGCGGCAGCCGCTACAAGGTGGCATGGCTGCCTGACAGTTCCGGCTTCGTCTACCCACGCCTGTCGCCAAGCGCATTGACGGGGCCCGGCGGCGAAATGTATGCGCGCGGTCGCCAGTTCCTGCACCGCATCGGCAAGCCCGTCGCCATCGACGTTGCCGTGTTCGGCCACGGTGTCGACTCGGCCATTGCAACGGACATCGACGACCTGCCTGCCGCGGTGCTGATGGCGCCCGACTCCAAATGGATCATCGCGCGCCTGGCCCGTGTGAAACGCGACACCGTGGAGTTGTGGGCTGCACCACTCGATGCGGTATTGGCCGGCCGCGCGACCTGGCAGCGGATCTCCGAAGACGGGCTTGCGGCTCCTGCTTTGCGCGGCACTCGTATCCACGCAATGACCAGCGATGGGGCAGACCGGCATCGCATCGTTGCGCTCGATCTGGACGATGCGACGGCCGGTTGGGTCACCGTTGTTGAGCAACGCGATGGCGTGATCCGAGACTTCGTCCTTGGCGGCGACGACGCGCTGTACTTCACCGAACTGCGTGAGGCCCGTGAGTGGCTCTACCGCACGCGTGCCGAAGGCGGCCCGGTCACTCCGATCGAGGTGCCGCTGGCAGGAAGCTTGCGTCTGGCACAGCCCACCGGGCGGCAGGACGGCATCTGGCTGGAAGCGGCGAACTGGATCGATCCAGGTGGCTGGTACCGGGTCGCGCCAGACAGCGTCCGCGCGATTCGGGCTACGTTGGCGCCTGGAGGCTCGCTGCCGCCGACGGATGACCTGCTGGTCGAGCAATTGATGGTGCCCGCCAGCGATGGCGTTCGCATTCCCGTCTCGATCGTCCGGCCGCGTGGTCGCGCCCTGGACGGTACGCTGCCACTGCTGCTGGAAGCCTACGGCAGCTGGGGCACGGTCCAGGCCCCGGATTTCAATCCTTACATTTCGCTATGGGTGCGCGAAGGCGCGGCTTACGCCTACGCCCATGTTCGCGGTGGTGGTGAGTTGGGCGAGGCTTGGCATCGCGCAGCCTTTCGCGAAACCAAGTCCACGACCACCACGGATGTCCTTGCCGTTGCACAGGCACTGGTTGCGCGTGGCTATACGCAACCAAAAAAGACAATCTTCACAGGCATGTCCAATGGCGCGCAGCCAGCCGGCATGGCGCTGGTGCTGCGTCCTCAACAGTTTGGCGTGGTCGTCTACAACGTCGGGCAGCCCGACGACCTGCGCGGCGCACTGATCGATCCGACGTCCGCGCGCAACCTGGGAGAGCTGGGTGATACCCAGACCAAACGCGGCGTGGAGTTGCTGCTCCTCAATTCGCCCTATTACCAGCTGCCGGAAAAATTGGCCCTGCCCGCGGTACTGGTCAAGAGCGCACCGGACGACTACAACTATGGATCGGCTGCCACCACCGCCAAGTACGTTGCGCGCCTTCAATCCGCGAACAGTGGCGACAGCCCAGTGCTCTGGATCCATCAGCCCGGCGGGCATTCCTGGCTATTCGACGAAGATCCGGAGCAGGGTGCACGACTCATGACATGGTTGCTGACGCAGGCCAGAAGCCCATGACCGAGCCCGCCAGCCCCAATCGCCGCCGCGGCGAGGCCAAGATCCAGCTCGACAACACCGTCGTCGGCATCGAGCTCACGCTTATCAGCATCATCCAGGGCCTGGCGCTGGGGGTGCTGGTTGCCGGCGCCGTGCAACCGCTGGTGCAGCTGCAATGGCAGACGTGGCCGTATGTGCTGACCGGACTGCTGGTGATCCTGATCTTCTGGTCGCGCTCGCTGATCCACACGCTTTCATTCATCGGTTGGCCGCTGGAGTTTGGCCACACCTTCATCTACTTCGGCGCGACACTGATCGAAGCGGCGGCGCTGAGCCAGGTCGGTAATCCGGAACAGTGGTTTGCGCTGAACGCGCTATACGCGGCGGCTGTATGGGGTCTATACGCTTGGGACCTGCGCGTGGTGCGCGCTGCGGCGGCGGATTTCAGCACCGCCGACGAACGCGCCTTGCTTGACGACATCATTCGCGACCAGCGCCTGAATATCGCCGTGATGATGCCGATGGCTGTGGCCTTCCAGGGCCTGTGCTGGTGGCTGGTGCATGCCTATCCGCAAGCGCTGCTGCACGACGGGTGGCATCTGCTGCTGATCGGACTAACGCTGGTATTCAGCGTCAACTACCTTTATGGCGGGGTGCGCCTGCTTCGGCGCCGGCAAGACTGGATCCTTGCGCGCGCCGCGCAGGAGCGCGCCGAGGCGTAAATGCTGCTTACGAACTGAACCCGGATCCCAGCTCCGCTATTACCGATTTTCAGCCATCTGCGTGCGCCCCGCGGCGATTTCCTCGGAATACTCCTCGGGCGCGGTGCGCGCCAACCGCTTCAACTTCGGCGTCACCATCGGGACGGTCAGCATCGTGCTGGCGATCGCCATCAGCAACAGGGCGGTGAACATTGCGTTGGTGATGATGGCCTTGTCGAGCAGGATGTTGACGAAGATGATCATGATCAGCGCCTTGGTCTGAAGCATCCAGCCGATCAGCGATGCCTCGCCGGGCTTCCAGCCAAGCAGGCGGCCAGCGAGGTGTACGCCCGCGAGCTTGCCCGTCACCGAGGCAAACAGCAGCACCGCCGCTACCACGAATACGGCGGAGCCGCCCACCGACCAGGACGTCTTGAGTCCCGTGCTCAGGAAGAACACCGGCATCATCACGAGGAGGACGTGGTGGCGGAGTTGGTCCAACTGCTTCTGGTCGAACCAGTCGGCGTCCATCACCACGCCCGCGAGGAAGGCGCCAACCATGTAGTGCAGGCCCGCCCAGTCGGCACCGAACGAGCACACGGCGAGCCAGATCAGCGCGACGTACCAGCGGTCGCGAGCCGGCAGACGCGGCATCAGGCGGCGATACAACACGCAGGCGATGCCGAACACTGCGATGAACCCGACCTGGCGCCCAATGCGCTCCCAGTCCATCAGCACAAGCGCGAGTACGCCCCAGATGGCGACGTCGTCGAGGCTGGCATAGCGCAGCAGTCGCTGCCCGATGGGAGCGCGCAGGATCTCGAGCTTTTCCATCAGCAGTATCAGGATCGGCAGTGCCGTCACCGCGCAGGCCATGCCCACGCCGACAACGAATTGCCACGGCAGCCCGCTGGCGCCGATCCAGCCTGGCAAGCCGACCATCCCGAGGGCCACGACGGATCCGAACAACATCGGAACCGCCAGGGCCAATCCTGCCGTCAGACCGCTCTCGCGCCGGTTGGCCCACGCCTTGCGGATGTCGAGTTCGATACCGGCGATCATTACGAACAGCATCACCGCCCACCAGGCAACGCCGTTGAGGGCTTTGACCACGTCGGCGGTGAACACGAAGGTGTAGTAGTCGGGGAACCACTTGCCGAGCACGCCGGGGCCGAGAACGATGCCGGCAATGATCTGCACCACGACCAGCGGAGCAAAGTAATCCGTCCTGCCCAACCGCCAGACCAGATAGGGCACGGAAAAAATGATCGCCATGGCGATCAGGAACACTTCGGTGGTCGTAATGACGTGCGGCATGGCGGCCCCTCCCCGGAGACGGTCATTATTACCTATTCCCAAAGCGCTCCTGCAGGAAGGACTGCCACACAGGCTTCGCGCGCGCGACGGTCTCAGCCGCCTGATCGCCATACAGATACAAGTTCATCGCCACCACGCGATCGCCGCTGGGATAGGTGGCAGTGCCAAGCGCAGCGATGCCTGGGCCCGGCGAGTCGAGCCGCAGCAGCGCGTCGTTGGGATTTTCGGTCACGACTTCCACCAAGCCACCCAGCGGTGGCACACCCGCAGGCGTCGTCCAGCGCTGCCCGATGCCGACGCCCTTTACTCCCAACGCGGCGGTCAGCGTTTCCCAAGCCTGCGCCTCGCTGATAGCAATCGGCGTCGTCACCTGCATGATCGCGCCGCGCTGCCCGCGGAAATGCTTGAGATATGCCCGCAGGATGCTGAGGAATCCGGCCCAGCCGCCACAGGCGCCTTCCAGTTGGTTGTCCCACTCGTCGGTGCTGGCGAACAGGCTATGGACCATACGCACCACGCACACACCGCCGGCGCGCGCTTCAACTTGCCACTCGGCGGCCATGGGCGGCGCATCGCCCCAGCTTTCGGTCTGTTGCGCGGTAAATGCACGCGGCGGATCCCACGCGGTGATGTCACCGCGGATGTCCATGCCAGGACCGAAGTGGTAGATCACCGCGACGGGCTTGCCGTTGCCCTCCTCGAACTCGGTCGGCACGAACCAGGATGAAATGCCCGGTCCACTGGCAATGGCCTGCCAGACTTCTTCCGGCGTTCCGGCGACTTCGAATTCGACCAGGGTGGAACGGCGTCCGTTGGCTTCCTGTTTCACGCTCATGAAGGTTCCCTTGAATCGGATTTTGTCGGCAGGGGATGCGCCATGATCACGAGTCGATGGGCACGGCCGCCGGGGGCGGATTCGTCGTGATATTTCGAAACGAGTTTCGCGATCGCTGTGGTCAGTTCCTGGCTGAAAGCCGCACGATCCGTCGGCGACCGGAAGCGGACTTCGGTATCCACCGACAGAGTCGCCAGGCGTTTGCCCGCGATATCCGCACGACGAACGAGATCGGCAACTTCGCGAATGATCCGCGCGCCCAGCGCGATGAGATAACTCGCGGACAGCCGATCGACTTCGCGACCTGGGTCAACCGCGACCGGACCCAGCGCGTTCGGCGAGACGACATAGGACGCCGCTGTCGCGACCATCCGCCGCTCCGTCAGTCCGCCCCATTTGCGTTCATCGGCCAGGCGCACCAGTCCGTGTTCCTCGAGTGCGCGCAAGTGGTAGTTGACCTTCTGCCGCGTAAGGCCGACGCGCATGGCGAGGGTCGCCGCGGAGGCGGGGTCGGCCAGCTCGGACAGGATGCGACTGCGCGTCGGCTCCATGGCCACCGCCGCTGTCGCTGGATCTTCGATGACCTGGATGTCGAACATGGGGCAAACATATCGTTGACAAATAAAGTTGTCAAGGCTTTTTCAAGGCTTTTTTCTCAATCGGCGTCTGCGGGTCCACGCAAACCCCGTTGGGCCGCGATTCCGGAACGATGGGTCCTAATGGAGACCACCCCAACCAAGAGACTGCCATGACCGACCTGCGCCTAAGACTGACCGCCAGCGAAGACGACGCTGCCGCACTCATCAACCGACTCTCTGCACTGCAGGGAATCGAATCGGTCGAGGAGATCTCCGACCTGATGCCGCACATGGACGATCCGGACTCGAGTTCCGCCGGCCTGAGCGACGACATCGGACCTGGCACCCATCTTGTCCTGATCAGCGCCGACGACGAAGATGGCGCGAGTCGCGCGCTGGAAGTGGCGGAGCACTCTTCGCGCACGATGGGCTTCGTGATGGAAGTTGAGGAGCCGTAAGTCCGGTTTCGAGGAATTCTTTGCACGCGCACCCTTGTTCAATCGATAGTGGAGCGAAGCGCTGCGCAGTATTGATTCGACTACTGGAGCGCGGGCAGCAGGCCGTTCGTCAGCAACTTGAACGTCAACAGATGCGGTTGCCGTTCGTTGTAGTTGGTCGTGGTGATCACGACGACCGCACGCTTTTCAGGAAGGATGAAGACGGCGTTGCCGCCGGTTCCCGCCATCGTCGGCGCGACCATCACCGACTTGCCGTTGGGGATCTTCATCAGCCACCACAAGTAGCCGTAATCGGCATCCTCGCGCGCCATTGCCTGCGGCGATAGGGACTGGCGCACCCATTCTTCCGGCATCACTTGTTGACCATTGGCGCGTCCGCCATCCAGATAGAGCTGAGCTAGCTTCCAGAAGTCTCGCGTGCGCAGTCCGAGCCCACCACCGGCCTGGGCAAGGCCCAAGGGAGAAAGCTGCCATTCGGGGGCGTTGATCCCCAGGGGATCGAACAGGCGTCGCTGCGCGTAGGCCTGCAATGGCTCACGCACGGCAGCCTCGACGACTGCGCCGAGCGTAGTAACGCCAGCGGTGCAGTAACGAAAGCTGCGGCCGTGCGGGGAGTCCGCCGGCTTCGGCATCCAGGCGGGAAAGCCCTGCACGGGTAAATCGGCATAGAACTGCACCCAATCCTCGACCAGGTACATCCGTTCCTCATTGCCTCGGGAGAATTGATTGCCGTCGTCGCATTCGACGATCGAGGACATCGTCAGCAGGTCCTCCACGGTGATCGCATTCTTGCGCGGATCAGGATTCAGCATCTTCGTCCGCCGTTCCGCGGGCAGTACGTCAAAAATTCTTGCCGACGCGCCGGAAAGATGGCCGTCCGCAATCGCCTGGCCCGCCAGCATGCCCGCTACCGTCTTGGTGGCAGATCGCGTATTGCGTCGTGCTTGTGCACCGCCCGCGTCGAAGTAGTGCTCGTAGACGACCTTGCCGTCCTGCGCGACGAGAATGCTGGTGATGGTCTTGTATTCGCCTTTATCCACGGCATCCTGGGCTTGCTGGAATCCGCTGGGGACCGTTGCCGATGCAGTGAAGGGAATGCCGATAAGGCCGAGTAGGACGATTGCAGATTTCATTGGACCTCCTGGGGGTCCAGCGACGTTACCACCGCCGCGATCGGGCATCTTGTATCCGCGAAACTTCGGCGCGCCCCAACGCAAGCCGGCGGAAGCTGCCCGGCGTCATGCCGAACTCGGCGACAAAGCTGCGATGCAGATGGCTTTCATCCACGAAACCCAGCCTCGAAGCGGCGTCCGCCAGGGTGCGTCGCTGCGCGATAAGCGAAAGCGCCCGGTGCAGCCGGCGCTTGCGGATGTAGTCGCTAGGCGAAAGGCCGTAGCGCTTGCGAAAGGCGCGGGCTAAATAAACCGGGTGATGCTCCGCAAGTTCGGCGAGTTGCCTGATGGACGGCGTCGAATCGGCGTCGCCTTCCAGGCAGTCGAGCACGCGCTGTAGTTTTTCGGAGTCACCGACGCCGCGTGGGCTGACGCACGCGTCGGCCATGATCTCGCTGACGATCGACTCGATCGCCAGCGGCGATGTAGCTTCCCAATTTCCAACTTCGCGCAGCAGGCCCATGGCCTTGGCGAGGGATTGTCGTGGCAGGCGCGTGGCGTGTTCGCCGACGGACAGGCCGTCGCGCATGCGGTCGTAAGCAGCCAACGGCATGGTCAGCGTCAGGAAGAGCCCATCACGCGATCGAAACCGATCGCGGTGTTCCGTGCCCGGAGGATTGAAGATGAGCGCGGGCTCGTCGCAGATCGTCGGCATGCCAGCCGCATCGCTGACGTAGCGCCCCGACAGCAGCAGCACCAGGTGCATATCCGCATGCTGGTGCCGATGGATGTCATGTTCCGGAATCGTCGGGCGAAGATGCGCGATAGCCAGTTCAGGCGTGGCCTGTTGATAGATCGCGCGACCCTGGACGCCAATCTTCGCGAGGGAACGAGTGCCTGTCATTTTTGCCGATTTCGCTTGGTCTGTCGTGGGCTTTGTAGCGCGAACCTCGAATCAGGAGCCAGCCACGATATCGATGACGAGCAGGCCCTTGCTTACTCGCTGAACCTTCAGCAGCAGGTGCTCACCTGCTTCGATGCCGCCAAGCATCTTCTTCATTGCCGTTCCGCTGCTTCCCTTGACCGTCTTTCCATTCATCTCGACGATCAGGTCGCCTACCATCAGCCCCGCCTTTTCCGAAGGGCTTCCGGCCCGCACGGAAGCCACCTTGACTTCAGCAAGTGTCGTACTGAGAAAGCCGTTAGTCGATACTGCGACCCCGAAGCCCAGGCGGCCCTTGGCCAGCGCCGTCGCTGGAGCGAGCAGAGCGAGCAGAAGAATCACGAAAAAAGCGGAAGGCAGACGTTTCACTTTGGGCCCTTGGCAGTACCTGATGGGGCGTCCATTCAACCGCTGAGGGCTTGGCAACGCGAGTGCCAGAAGTAGGGGATGAGGTACTACGCCCGGCAACCTGCGCCGGGCGATTGCCTACCGGACGTCGCAGGTTTCGACATTCGCTGCCGAATCGTAGGTCATGCCGGCTTTGACCACATTACCCACGCAGACAGTGAAGGCAATCGTGCCGCTGGTGACGCTGGTCACCAGGTTGGCCACGCCGCCCGCATCGGTCCGCGCGGTGAGCGTCTGGTTGTGGCTGCCGCTGAAGGTGCCGGTAACGTCTGCACCGGCCACGGCCGCACCGTTTTCATCGAAGACAACGACGGCTGCCGTGGCTTTCTTCTTGGGTCCGCTACCGGACGTGCCAGGCGTGATCGAGTGGACATGCGTCTTGACGCCACTGCTGCCGATGGCGGAGCCGCCCAGGATCGTGAAGCCGTTGTCGGAAATGCGCACCCAATCAACGCGCATCTCCGCCGGGAGTGGGGCGGTGATGCCGCTCGCCTGGGTGATGCCGGTGAAGGTGCCGCCAACGGCAAGATTGAAGATCATGAAATGTGGCTGATGGAACTCCGTGCAATCGGTGCATGCGGCGCTGGAAATATCGATCGACCAGATTGGGGTGTTGTCGATGAAGGTTGACACCAGGGTGGGGGTCCACTCCATGCGCATGATATGGAAATCGGTGGTGAGGTCGGTCGGGCTGTCATAGCTCAGGCCATAGTCCGCACGGCCGCCGTTGTGTTCCCAGTGCGCCGCCGAGCTGACCCGGCGATTGACCACGCCGGCGCTGATCGCCGCCGCCGAGCCCATTTCCATGATGTCGAGCTCGCCGCTGCTGGGCCAGCCCACCACGCTGAAATTGTTGCCTAGGGTCCAGAAGGCGGGCCACAGCCCGTTGCCGAGATTGGGCGCCTTGATGCGGGCCTCGATCGTGCCGTATTGAAAGGTCAGTTTGTTCTCGGTCTTGATGCGGGCCGAAGTAAACGTACGTCGACCACCTTTCAATACCTGCTGCTGCGCGGTGATGACCAGGTTGCCGCCCTCGACTTTCACGTTGGCTGGTGCGTTCGTGTATTCCTGCAGTTCGCTGTTGCCCCAGCCGCCGGCGCCCAGGTCGTAGGACCAGACGTTGGTGGCTGGCGCGGTGCCGGCATTGAATTCATCGCTCCACAAGACCTGCGCGGTAGCGGCGAAGGGAAAGCCCATCAATGCGGCGAGCAGGAGCATCCCGGCGCGGAAGGATGACCAGGACCGACGGATCGATTCGTGTTGCATGTGCTTCCCCTCCCAGGGTATGACAGCGCTGTCAGCATTATCCGACCGCGTGCGGCTGTCAACTATCACCAAACCAGGTCGTCAGGCACCTTGAACTGCGCGTAATACGCATCGTCTTCGGAGGTGGTGGCCACCGGTTCGCTGCCTGCATCCTGGCCATGGTCGAGCACGATCAGGCTGGCATCGCGGTCGCGAACTTTCTCGGCGGCCGCGCGCGGCAACAGCTCGTAGCTTTCGTCGATACAGGCGATCACCAGTGCGCCGGATGACAACTTCTTGCGCAGGTCTTCATTGACCAGCAGGCTGCGAATGGCGCCGTCTGCGGTGAAGCGATACTCGCTTTCGCCCGAGCGCGGTACCTTCCGGTCCTTGATGATCTGCCGGGCCTGGGCGCGAAGTTCAGCGATCTGCGCCTTTGCCTTGCTCTCCGCCGCAAGTGCACGGTCGCGCTCGACTTTTTCGGCCCGTACGCGCTCGGCTTCCAACTGGATCTCGCTCGGGCCGGACGGGCCTTTGGCCTCGCGGGCCTTGTTCTGCTCGCGGGCCACCTCGGCTGCCTTGGACTTCTTGGCCAGGCCGGCCTTGATCAGTTGTTCTTGCAGCGGAGTGATCTTCGCCATGTCGCAGTCTAGCCACAATACAGGCGAGGGTGCACCCGTTGGTCGAGCCTGGGTTGCGTCTGGAGCCAGCACGTTTGACAGCCGATACCGGCCCAGCCATCTCGCCGTCGGCCTGCTACTCTGCCAGCGGATTGGCACCGAATTCACCGAGGGCAGCGTCCATGCAGCAACGTCCGGTCATCATTGCTGGGGGTGCGAGTTTAATCGTCGGAGCACTGGCTTTCGTGCTGGTCTTCAGCTATCTCGCCGCCAACTTCGACTATCCCGCTGTACTCGATGGCGTTGCCGCCGACGTGCTTCCGCGCCTGCGTGCGGGCGGTGAGACGATGAGAGCTGTCTGGGCGCTCTATGCCTTCCTGCCGCTGCTGCTGGTGCCCGGCGCCGTGGGGACTTTCGTCGCGTGCCCGTCGAGCCGGGGCCTCATGATTCTCGCGCTGGTCGCCGCGTCAGTCGGCGCGTTCGCCATGTGCCTTGGCCTGATGCGTTGGCCGAGCATTCATTGGGCCTTGGCAGAGGCCTACGCGCAGTCGGGCGCAGACGCAAAAGCCAGCCTGTCTGCCGTATTTCTCGGCCTCAATCTCTATCTGGGCAACTACATCGGCGAGTTCCTGGGCGAACTGTGCCTGAGTTTCTTCTTCTTTTTGTCCGGGCTGTCACTTGTCAGGGAGTCGCGATTTCCGAACTGGCTCGGCTGGAGCGGCGCAGGTTTCGCTGTCCTGTTCTTGCTGGGAGCGTTTCGGAATGTCGCCCCGGTGGTGCAGCCAATCGCCGACCTCAATAACCTGCTGCTTCCCTCGTGGATGGTGGTTCTCGGCGCGTCCCTGATCTGGTACTCACGCAAGTCCACGTTTCAAGACGACTCCAACTCGTAGCCCACCCGCCTGCATTGCCTCTGCTGATGGAAGACCTGAAGTACCTCTCCGGCTACCCACAACACGTGCAGGCGCGCGTGCACGAATTGATCGCGCAGGATCGGCTGGGCGCGATACTGACCGAAAAATACGGCCAGGCCCACGCCGTGCGCAGCGACGGCCAGTTGCGCGACTACGTGCAGGCACTGAAGGATCGGCATCTGCGCAAATCGGTGCCGCTGGCCAAGGTGGTCTACGACAGCAAGCTGCAGGTGATGAAGCACGCGCTGGGCACCCACACCGCGATCTCCCGGATACAGGGCGGCAGGCTCAAGGCGAGCCGCGAGATCCGCATCGCCACCGTGTTCCGCGATGCCCCCGCCGAGTTCCTGAAGATGATCGTGGTGCATGAACTGGCGCACATGAAGGAAGCCGAGCACATCAAATCGTTTTACCAGCTGTGCACGCACATGACGCCCGACTACCACCAGCTGGAGTTCGATCTGCGCCTCTATCTGTCGCACCTCGATATCGGGCGGCAATGAAGCGTCTCCGC
>JANNWV010000224.1:0-16775 GCA_031408815.1 Gammaproteobacteria bacterium | reverse complement strand
CGAACTGCTTGACCAACTTGCCGGTACGTTCCTTGAACGCCGACTTGTCGGCATCGGTCCACCAGTTGGCGTTGTTGCCCTTGGCGTCGAACTGGCTGCCCTGGTCGTCGAAGCCGTGCATGATTTCATGGCCGATGACCGCGCCAATGCCGCCGTAGTTCAGCGCAGGATCGGCATTCACGTCGAAGAAGGGCGGCTGCAGGATGGCGGCCGGGAACACGATCTCGTTCTTGAGCGGGTTGTAGTAGGCGTTGACCGTCTGCGGGGTCATGCCCCACTCCTTGCGATCCACCGGCTTGCCGACCTTGGCCATCTGGAAGGCGTTTTCAAAGGCGGCTGCCGACATCACGTTGGCGTAGTAGCTGTCGTTGGCGTTGATGGCAAGGCCCGAGTAGTCACGCCATTTGTCCGGGTAACCGATCATCGGGTTGAAGGTGGACAGTTTTTCCTGGGCCTTGGCCTTGGTTTCCGGGCTCATCCACTCGAGTTTTTCCAGGCGGTCCTTCAGCGCGCCGCGCAGGTTGGTGACCAGGGCCTGCATCGCGACCTTCGACTCTTCCGGGAAGGCCTGCTGCACGTACAACTGGCCCAGGGCTTCGCCGAGGTTGCCGTTGATCGTGCCGAGCACGCGCTTCCAGCGCGGCTGTTCCGACGGCTGGCCGCTGAGGGTCTTGCCATAGAACGCGAACCGCTCGTCGTTGACCGCGTCGGAAAGGAACGGGGCCGCATCGTTGAGCGCGTGGTAGCGCAGGTAGGCCTGCCAGTTCGTGGCCGGCACGTCCGCCAGCATGCTGTTGAACTCGGCGAAGAACTTCGGCTGGCTCAGCGAGAAACCTTCAACGCCGGTGATACCCTCGGCGGCGAGCAGCTTGGACCAGGAGAAATTCGGCGTGGCCTTGTCGGCGTCGGCCAGGGTCACGTAGTTGTACTGGTTCTTCGGGTCGCGACCCTGGATCGGCGTCAGCGACGCCTTGGCAAGGCGCGTTTCAAAATCGAGCACGGACTGCGCCTGGGTCTTGGCGGCGGCGGCTTCCACGCCACCGAGCACCAGCATGCGCTCGACGTGGGCGAGGAATGCGTTGCGAATTTCCTTGTGCTGGTCTTCCAGGTAGTAAGCGCGCTCAGGCAGCGACAGGCCGCCTTCGCTGGCGTAGGCGATGACCTGGCTGGCGTTCTTGAAATCTTCGCCGGCGAAGAAGGTGAACACGAACTGGTCGCCCTGCGAGAACGAGTCCTGCAGGTACTGCGCAACCGCGGCGCCGTCGGCAATCGCATCGATCTTCGCGAGCGTCGACTTCACCGGGGCGATGCCGTCGGCATTGAGCTTGGCTTCATCCAGGCCGAGGCGGTAGAGGTCGCCGAGCTTCTGTTCGTTGCTGCCGGGCGCATTCTTGGCGGCCGCGGCGGCTTCGACGATCTGCTGCTGCACGAACAAGGACCGGTCGCGCAGGATGTTGAAGTTGCCCCAACTGGTCTTGTCGTCGGGAATCGGATTGGCGGCGAGCCACTTGCCGTTCACGTGCGCGTTGAGGTCCTGGCAGATCGGCGAATTGGGATCGAGGTCGGCGATGTTGAAGCGCGGCAGGGCCGGCAGCTTGGACTCATCGATCACCAGCTTGGCGGTTTCCGGCGCGGCGGCGGCAGCGGCGGCGGCCGGGGCGGCCTCCTCTTTCTTGCAGGCGCTCAGCGCGGCGGCGACGGCCAGCGCCAGCGTCAGGTGTTTCAGGGTGGAAAGGGTCACATCAGGCTCCAGGCCCCGCAGGGCAATAGTCTCAAGGTTCATTAAGACTGCCGCGGTAATGCGTGGCAGGCGCGCGAGCGTATGACATTCGGCGTGATGGGGGGATAGGCCGTTGGTCATGGATTATTCCGTTCATACTGGCGGGAAGGGGTCGCGCAACGCGATCGCTCGTCACAAGCCTCTGGCTTGCAAGGGGAAATCGATGGAATCCGCGAACTCGGCGCCGGGCGCCGCAGTGGCTGTTGTTGCGCCGCCGACGTCAACCGCCGAGCGAATTTTCGCGCTCGACGTCATTCGCGGGTTTGCCGTGCTGGGAATCTTGCTGATGAATATCCTGGGCTTCGGGCTGACCGGGCCGGCCTACACCAGTGCCACCGCCGAGGTTGGCGGCGCCGACGGCTGGAACCACTGGGCCTGGGTGGCCGAGATGTTCTATTTCGAAGGCACGATGCGCGGCCTGTTCACCATCCTGTTTGGCGCGGGCATCATCCTTTACACGTCGCGCCTGGAAAAGGCCGGCCTGGGCCTGCGCATGGCCGACCTGTATTTCAGGCGCAACCTGTGGCTTTGGGTGTTCGGGCTCTTCAATGCATGGATCCTGCTGTGGTCGGGCGACATCCTGTATTTCTACGGCCTTGCCGCCTTGTTCCTGTTCGTCTTTCGAAACCTGCCGGTGCGCAAGCTGCTGCTGTACTCGGCCTTGCTGTTGTGCGTACAGCCCATCGTGGGCGTCAATGATTACCTGAGGCTGGCGGACGTTCAGGCGCAGGCACCCGCGCTGATCTCGCTTGAAAAGGCCGAGAAACCGTTGACTGACAAGCAGAAAGACGTGCTGGATGAATATCGCGACAGCCTGAAGGAAGTGAAGCCGGACCCCGCAGAGGTCGACAAAGCCAATGCGCAGATGCGTGGCGGCTACCAGACAGCCGCTGCTCGCGTGCGGCAGCACGTCTGGTACATGGAAACCCGCTACTTTCCGGCAATGGGCCTTTGGGAATGCCTGGGCATGATGTTGCTGGGCATGTCCCTGTTCAAATCCGGCGCGCTGACGCTGGGCTGGACCACGCGCGCCTACCTGTTGATGCTTGGAGTGGGCTACGGTTTGGGGCTGACGATCAACGCACTTGAGATCCGTCATGTCCTGTCCCATCCGATGGATCCCTTGGCCGCCATGCTGCCGTGGACGCTAACGTATGACCTGGGCCGAATCCCCACCACGCTTGGTCACGTGGCATTGGCGATGCTGATCGTGCGAAGCGGCTGGTTCCACTCACTGCTGAAGCCGTTCGCCGCAGCCGGCCGCATGGCGCTGAGCAACTACCTCGCGCAAAGCGTGATCTGCCTGTTCCTGTTCACCGGCCTGGGCCTGGGATGGTTCGGGCAGCTGCAGCGGTATGAGTTGTATTACGTGGTGTTCGCGATCTGGGCGGTGGAGCTGGCCTGGAGCCCACTGTGGCTGGCGCACTTCCAGTACGGGCCGATGGAATGGCTCTGGCGGTCCCTGACCCGCTGGCAGGTGCAGCCGCTGCGCAAGTAAAATCCCGTGCTACGGTTGCATCGTTGCTAACGGAACTCCCCTGCGCACAATGAAAATCCTGCTGGCAAGACATGGTGAAACCCGCTGGAATGCGGAAGGGCGATACCAGGGACAGATCGACATCCCCTTGTCGCCTGTCGGCGAGCAACAGGCCCGACTGTTGGGCGAGCGCTTGCATGACGTGCACATCAGCCGCGCGGTGGCGTCGCCGCTGCTGCGGGCGAAGCTGACTGCGGAACTGGCACTGCAGGAAAATCGGGCGGGCAGCTTGCTGCTCGACCCGGACCTGCAGGAAATTGCGCACGGCGAATGGGAAGGCCTGCTCGCGAGTGAAATCCGCGATCGCGATCCCGAGCGGCTCGGCGCCTGGCGGGAAGCGCCGGAAACGGTACAGATGCCGGGCGGCGAATCGCTACAGCAAGTGCTCGATCGCGCCTGGCCTGCATTGGTGCGGGCGATGGAGGGGCTAGGCGACGACGATACCTTGCTGATCGTCGCCCACGACGCGGTGAACCGGGTATTGCTCTGCCGGATACTGGGTTTGCCGTTGTCGCGACTGTGGTCGTTTCGCCAGGCGCCGACGACCATCAACCTGCTCGAAGGCCCCAACGCCGATCGGCTGGAAGTGGTGCGACTCAACGACTGCAACCACCACACGGCATTGTTCGGCGAGGCCGTGCACCGGGCGCTGTAGTAAAATCCTCGGGAAATTCCGCACACGGACGTCCCGATGGCGCTGTCGCTCGACGAATGGCTCGATTACCAGTTGCGGACCCATCCGCAATCCATCGCGATGGGCCTGGACCGCGTTCGCGCGGTGGCCCAACGGCTCGGTCTCGGCCATCCGGGCAAGCAAGTGATTACGGTCGGTGGAACCAATGGCAAGGGTTCCACCGTTGCCTTCATCGAGGCCATGGCGATGGCGGCTGGCTTGCGGGTCGGCGCCTTCACCTCGCCGCACCTGTTGCGCTACAACGAGCGCGTCCGCATCCAGGGTGAGGAAGCGAGTGATGCCGCGTTGGTCAATGCCTTCGAAAGGATCGAGGGCGCGCGCGCGGAAATCCCGCTGACCTATTTCGAATTCGGAACGCTCGCAGCCTTGCTGGTGTTCGAGCAATCCAGGCTCGACCTGGCCGTGCTGGAAGTCGGGCTGGGCGGCAAGCGCGATGCGGTGAACATCATCGATGCAGACGTGGCGGTGATCACCACGGTGGACCTGGACCACCAGGAATACCTGGGCCCCGACCGGGAGACGATAGGCGCCGACAAGGCCGGCATCTTTCGCGCCGGCAAGCCCTGCGTGCTCGGCGAGCGCGACCCACCGTCATCGGTATTGCGCCATGCCTATGAAATCGGCGCGTTCGCAATCCGTGCCCATGCCGACTACCTGATCGACATGCGCGCGCATGGCTGGACCTGGCGCGAGCCTGGTTTTGAAATCGACCTGCCCATGCCCTTGCTGTCGGCCCCGGCGCAGATCGAAAACGCCGCCGCCGCCATCGCGGCCTTGCGGGCGCTTCCGCTGAACGTCAGCAACAAGGCGATCACGAACGGCATCGGCAAGGCTCACGCCTTTGGACGCCTTCAAGTGCTGCGCGAACACCCGGAACTGGTGCTGGACGTCGGCCACAATCCCCAGGCCGCAAGCCAGTTGGCCGCCTGGCTGCAGGCGCATCCCCGGCGCACCCGCGCGGTATTCAGCGCGCTGCGCGACAAGGATATCGAAACGCTGGTCGGGTGCCTCGATCCGCATTTCGAAGACTGGCATGTTGCCGGCATCACCGATGCCGGCCCGCGCGGCATGACCGGCCAGGAACTAGGCTCGCGCCTGTCGCCGCTGGTCGCCCCTGGCAAACTGCATGTCCACGAGTCCGTGGCGCAGGCCATGGCGGCCGCGCTGGCGCAAAGCGACCAGGATGAACGGGTGCTGGTGTTCGGCTCCTTCCACACCGTGGCCGATGCGATGCGGGCCGATGCCGGGGCAGTCGCCGGGGTATAATTCGGGCCTCCTCAGCGCCCGGGTTGTCGCATGGACTCCACGCTCAAACAACGCCTGATCGGCGCCGCCGTACTGGCCGCGCTGGCCATCATCTTCCTGCCCATGCTGCTGAAAGGGCCGGATGTCCGGGAACCCGATGCGGCCGAAGTGCCTTTGAGCATGCCGGCCACGCCGAGCCAGGATTTTGAAACCCGCGAATTGCCGCTGACCGTTCCTGATGCCGTACCGCCGGGCGGTGCATTGGGCATGGCGCCGGGTTCGACGCCGCCAACCACCCCCGAACAACCCGTGCCTGATTCCGCGGTGGCCGAGGTCGCCCCGCCCAATGCATCCGACGTGGGTGATGCCGTCGTCGCGACGCCTGTGCCTGCCGCGCCCGTGGTCGCGCCTCCGGTCGCGCCGGTCCCGGTCAAGCCGGCGGTCGTCGAAGCCCCGCTTCCGCCAGCGGAAGCCGCGCGCGTTGGCGCCGGTCGCCATGTCGTCAATGTCGGCAGCTTTGCCAATCTCGCCAACGCCAACACACTTGCTTCCAAGCTCCGCGCGGCCGGCTTGCCGGTGATCGCCGAGCGCGTTTCTCTGGTGAGCGGCACCGTCATGCGCCTGCGTGTCGGGCCCTATGCGACCCGTGCTGCGGCCGAAGCCGGCCGGCTGCGCGCCGACCAGGCCACGGGCACGCGCAGTACGGTGATCGTGCTCGATGCGCCTGCTGCTGCCGTTGCGCCGGCAACCAAGCCCACGCCTGCCACGACGCCCGTCACGACACCCTCGAAGGCTTCCACCGCTACCACCACCGCGACGACCAGCGCAACGCCGGCGCCCGCGCCCGCCGCGTCGGGCTTTGCCGTGCAGTTGTCAGCGCCCAGCGTGGAAGCGGATGCCATCGCCCTGCGCGACAAGGCGCGGGCCGCTGGTTTCAGTTCTTTCGTGCAGCGCGTCGAGACCGCCAACGGCACGCGCTTCCGCGTGCGCGTCGGTCCGGTTGCAGATCGCAGCGCCGCCACCACATTGCGTGACGAGGTCAATTTGAAACTCGGCACCGGCGGCATCGTCGTCACCAATCCCTGAGGTAGGCCGCCGACAGCGGCCCGCCTGCTACTGATCCTCTGGAGAAACGCGGATGTGCGGCATCATTGGAATCGTCGGCCAGACGGACGTCGCGGCGGCGCTTTACGACGGCCTGACCGTGCTCCAGCACCGCGGCCAGGATGCAGCGGGCATCGCCACCGTGGACGGCAGCCGGGTCCGCCTGCACAAGGGCAATGGCCTGGTCAGCGACGTATTCCAGCCGGGCCCAATGCAGATGCTGACCGGGCGCGTGGGCATCGGCCATTGCCGGTATCCGACCGCGGGTTCCGCCGGGTCCGACGAGGCGCAGCCCTTCTACGTGAATTCGCCTTACGGCATCGCGCTGGCGCACAACGGCAACCTGATCAACATGGATGCGCTGCGTCGCGAAGTGTTCGAACAAGACCGCCGGCACATCAATACCGAATCGGATTCCGAAGTGTTGCTGAATGTGTTTGCGCATGAGTTGCGGGAGCAGGGCGCGCTGACGCCGCGCGCCGTGATCGCCGCCGTCGCCGGCGTGCATCGGCGTTGCAAGGGTGGTTATGCCATCGTCGGGCTGGTGTTGGGCCTGGGCCTGGTCGCCTTCCGCGACCCGCACGGCATCCGGCCGCTGGTGCTGGGCAAGCGTGATACGCCGTCCGGCGTCGAATACGCGGTCGCTTCCGAATCGGTGGCGCTCGATATCCTGGGCTTTGCCCGCGTGCGCGATGTTGCGCCGGGCGAGGCGGTGGTGATCACTTCGCGTGGCGAACTGCATGCCGAAGTCTGCGCGCCGCCCGCGCTGCACACGCCCTGCATCTTCGAGTACGTCTATTTTGCGCGGCCTGATTCGATGATGGACGATGTTTCCGTGCACAAGGCGCGCATGCGCATGGGCGTGAAGCTGGGCGAAAAAATCCTGCGCCTGCGTCCCGACCACGACATCGATACGGTGATCCCGATTCCCGACACCTCGCGCGATGCGGCACTGGAAATCGCCAGTCTGCTCGGCGTGAAGTACCGCGAAGGCTTCATCAAGAATCGTTATATCGGCCGCACGTTCATCATGCCAGGCCAGGGCCAGCGGGTGAAGTCCGTGCGCCGCAAGCTCAATCCCATTCCGCTGGAATTCAAGGATCGCGTGGTGTTGCTGGTGGATGACTCGATCGTGCGCGGCACCACGTCGCAGCAGATTATCCAGATGGCGCGCGATGCCGGCGCGCGCAAGGTATACCTGGCCTCGGCCGCGCCGCCGGTGCGCTTTCCCAACGTGTACGGCATCGACATGCCGGCCGCCAGCGAGCTGGTCGCGCATGGCCGCAGCGAACAGGAAATCCAGGAATTGCTCGGTTGCGACTGGCTGATTTACCAGGACCTGGCCGACCTGGAAGAAGCGGTGTCCGGGCCGAAGCACAAGTTATCGAATTTCGATTCGTCCTGCTTCAACGGCGAGTACGTGACGGGTGTCGAGCCCGGTTACCTGGAAAGCCTGCAGCAGGCACGCAATGACGAGTCCAAGCTCAAGCGTCGCGCGTCGTGAGCTGCCCGCGGTGAGCGGCGCAGGAAACCTGTACGAGGCCTTGCAGCGTTGCATCGAGGCCAGCGACCCGGGCGAAAAGATCGAACGCGTCAATGCCCTGGCGGCCGGTTTCGAGGCCATGGATCGCAGTGATGACGGCGCGGGCGTGTCGATTGAAAAACCCGGTCGTCCTGCGTTTCCAAAACTTGTGTCGCCGCGCGACCTGCCGCAACGCGGCCTTGGCAGCGTGGATGGTCGCGCAGCGCTGTTGCATGCAGTAACGCATATCGAATTCAACGCCATCAACCTGGCGCTCGATGCGGCCTGGCGCTTTCGGGCGATGCCCGCGCAATTCGTCGTCGACTGGATCAGCGTGTCGGTGGACGAGGCGCGCCATTTCAGCCTGTTGTCGGCGCGCCTGGAAGAACTCGGCCACCGCTACGGCGGCTTCGATGCGCATGACGGTTTGTGGGCGATGGCCGAGCGCACGGCGGGCTCGGTCCTGGCGCGCATGGCGCTGGTGCCGCGCGTGCTGGAGGCGCGCGGGCTGGACGTGACGCCGGGCATGATCAAGCGCCTGCGCGGATTGGGCGACGACCGGTCCGCCGACATCCTGGAAATCATTCTCGCCGAGGAAGTGCGCCACGTAGCCATCGGCAGCCATTGGTTTGCCTGGTGCTGCGAACGCGGGCAGCTCGACCCCGACACGACTTTCATCGATCTTATTCGCGGCGTCGGCAAGGGCTCGATCCGGGGCCCGTTCAATTTGCCTGCGCGACGCGAGGCGGGGTTTGGCGATGAGGAACTGCGCCTGATCGCGAGCCTGGCGGAGTCGATGCCGTGAAGCGCCGGCTGGCGTGGGTGGTGTTGCTGTCTTGCACGCTTGCACTTGGTTGCGCGCAGGAATCCGATGGCGAAGGCGAGTTGTCCGCTGCCGACCAGGCGCGTGCCGCCGAAATGCTCAGCGCCTACGAAAACGCCAGCAAGGAAAAAAACTGGGAAGTCGCGGAAGCCCATGCCGATACTTTGCGTGCGGCATTCCCGAGCAGCGAATTCGCCGCGAAATTGGTGCCGACTCTCGACGCGGTGCGCGAACAAGCCGACCAGCGACGCGATGCGCGACGCCTGCGCGAGCTGTGGGACTACCAGGCCGTGGCGAAAGGCAAGGGCACGCAACGCACCGCAAGCCTCTACAGCCGCACGCCGGTAGTGGAGGAGGGCGAACTGGCCATCCAACCGGATGCGCAACTGGTGTTGCGCGACCACCCGGAGTGGGGCCGCAGTTCATACCTGTTGTTTGCCCAATCGAAGTTCGAATGCGGACCGCCGTGCCGGATGGACATCAGTTTCGATGGCGGCGCGGCGCAATCGTTCGCGGGGAAGCAGGCGGATTCGGGCAAGGGCCCGGCCTTGTTCATCGAGGACGAGGCGCGATTCATCAGGCAATTGTCGGACGCACGCGAAGTGCGGATCCAGTTGCCCAAGGGCAGCGGTAGCGCGTCGTCCCTGGTCTTCGAAGTGTCCGGCTTCGATGCCGGGCGATACGAAAAGCCCTGACGACTACAGCGCGGAGAGCTCCAGCCCGTCTGGTGTCATTCGCAGCACGGAGCCCTGCTGGTACCAGTCGCCCAATACGATGCGTTGCGCCGTGTGTCCGTTGGCTTGCAGCGAATGGATGGCGGGTCGGTGCGTGTGGCCGTGGATCATGCGACGCACGCCATGGCGTTCGAGCACGGCTTCCACGGCGGCTTGGTTCACGTCGGTAATCGCCTCGAGCTTGCCCTCGTCGCGCAAGCCCTGCTGATGGCCGCGACTGGCTTCGCGCGCCTTGTCGGCAAATTCCCGCCGGGCTTCGAGGCTCTGGCCGAGGAATTGCTCGCGCCACTCGGGCTGGCGCGTCTCGCGGCGGAAGGCGAGATAGGCGGTGTCGTCGCTGCACAGCAGGTCGCCGTGCATCAGCAAGGTCGGCTCGCCTTCCAGCATCACCACGCAGGGGTCGGGCAGCAGGGTCGAGCCGGTGGCGGCGGCGAACGCCGGGCCAAGCAGGAAGTCGCGATTGCCGCGCATCACGTAAACCGGAACACCGGAATCGCTGAGTTCGCGCAGGCCGGCTTGCACGGCCTTCGCCAGTTCGCCGTCTTCGTCGTCGCCGACCCAGGCTTCAAACAGGTCGCCCAGGATGTACAGCGCCTCGGCCTGGCGGGCCTGGGTGCGCAGGAAATGCAGGAACTGCATCGTGATCGCGGGGCGCGACCGGTCCAGATGCAGGTCGGAGATGAAGAGGATCGCCACGATCAGGGTTCGAGGACGGCGGCGCGCTCGACCAGCACGGGACTGACCGGCACGTCGCCCGCCAGGGGCTTGCGTGCGACAGTGGGAACCAGGCGGATCTTGTCGATGACGTCCATGCCTTCCACTACACGTCCGAACACGCAATATCCGGTCAGGGCCGGCGTGCTGTCGTTGCGGAAGTCGAACTGGCGGTTGTCCACGGTGTTGATGAAGAACTGGGCGCGCGCCGAATCCTTGTCGCCCGGGCGGCGTGCCGCGCTGATGGTGCCGCGCAGGTTGGACAGGCCGTTATTGGCTTCATTGGGAATGCCGGCCCGCTCGGGCTTGATTTCCAGGTCCGGCGTGTAGCCGCCGCCTTGTACCAGCAAGTCCGAAATCACGCGATGGAAGACTGTGCCGTTGTAGTGGCCGTCACGCACGTAGGAAAGGAAGTTGGCGACGGTGCGCGGGGATTTTTCCGGATAGAGCTCCACCACGATGCGACCCATGCTCGTTTCCACGAGTACACGCGGACCGGCGACGGCGACGGCGACGGCTGCGGGCTGGTTCGGAGCCTGGTCGGGCAACGCAACGGCGCTGCTTTCGCTCTGCGCAAGGACGGGCGAACCGAACAAAACCGCCAGGAACAGGCAGGCGGGGGCCAACGGAAAAGTATTCATGCCGGCATTTTACCAGCCGAAGTGCGCGACAACGGGCCGCGTGTCAGGAATCTCGCGCAGTAGTAAGGTGGCGTTACCGAAACGAGGAGAATCCGATGGTCCGGCACGTCGCGCTTGTATTCGCCCTGGCCTTGGCCGTGTTGCCCCAGGCATCGGCAGTTGACCTGCCCAGGACGGCTTCCCCGGCCAAGGCCCACCTTTATTTCATCAGCCCCGGCGACGGCCAGGTCATCAAGGGTCCGGTGACGGTGCGCTTCGGACTGCAGGAAATGGGCGTGGCGCCTGCGGGCGTCGTCGCCGAAGGCACGGGACACCATCACCTGATCATCGATTCGCCGCCGCCCGCACCCGACATGCCGCTGCCGAAGGACGACAAGCACCTGCACTTCGGCAAGGGCCAGACCGAGGCAACCGTGGTCCTCGCCCCCGGCAAGCACACCCTCCAGTTGGTGCTTGGAGACGCGAACCACATCCCGCACCAGCCGCCGGTGCTGTCGAAGCCGATCACGATCACGGTGAAGTAGCCGGGCAGGGCGGCGAGGGCTCCGGTAAAATGCCGGCCTGGCACCGCCCGAGCATTCCCCGATGACCTGCCGCACCCGCTTCGCCCCCAGTCCTACTGGCTTCCTGCACATCGGCGGCGCCCGCACTGCGCTGTACTGCTACCTGGAAGCGCGCCAGCGCGGTGGCAAGTTCATCCTGCGGGTCGAGGACACCGACCGCGAGCGGTCCACGCAGGAAAATGTCCAGGCCATCCTGGATGCGATGGACTGGCTCGGCCTGGAATACGACGAGGGCCCGATCTACCAGACCGACCGCCTGGATCGTTACCGTGAAGTCGCGGAAAAGATGATTTCCGACGGCCTGGCCTATTACGCCTACGAGACCCGCGAGGAACTCGAGGCGATGCGTGATGCCGCACTCGCCGCCAAGGAAAAGCCCCGCTACAACGGCCACTATCGCGACTTGGGCGCGCCTTTCCGCGACGATCCCAATCGCGTCATCCGGTTCAAGAATCCGCCGACCGGCTCGGTCGTGTTCGAGGACAAGATCAAGGGCCGTATCGAGTGGAGCAATACCGAACTCGACGACCTGGTCATTTTCCGTTCGGACGGCTTCCCGACCTACAACTTCGCGGTCGTGATCGATGACATCGACATGGCGATCAGCGACGTGATACGCGGCGATGACCATGTCAACAACACGCCCCGCCAGGTCAACATCTACAGGGCGCTGGGCGTGGACGTGCCGTATTTCGCGCACATGCCGATGATCCTCGGGCCCGATGGCGCGAAGTTGTCGAAGCGCCATGGCGCGGTCAGCGTGATGCAGTACCGCGACGACGGTTTCCTGCCACACGCGCTGCTCAATTACCTGGTGCGCCTGGGCTGGTCGCATGGCGACCAGGAGATATTCAGCCGCGAAGAAATGATCAAGCTGTTCCGCATCGAAGACGTCAACCAGTCACCGTCGCGGTTCGACGTTGAAAAACTTTCCTGGCTCAACCAGCATTACCTGAAGTCCGATGATCCGGCCGATGTCGGCGAGCATCTGCTCTGGCATCTGCGCGCGGCCGGTTACGACCTGGCCAACGGCCCGGCGCCGGCGGACGTTGTGCTGGCCTTGCGCGATCGCGTGCAGACGTTGAAGGACATGGCGGCGCGCGCTGCCGTCTGGTATTTGCCGCTGACGACGTATGACGATGCTGCCGTTGCGAAGCACCTCGTGCCAGCCGCTGCGGCGCCCCTGCGTGAAGTGCGCCAGCGGCTTGCCGCGCTGGGCAACTGGAGCGCCAGCGACGTGCACGACGTGCTGGCCGCCACCGGTGAGGCGCTGGGCGTTGGACTGGGCAAGATCGCGTAGCCGCTTCGCGTCGCCATCACCGGCACGCAGGTGTCGCCATCCATCGAACACACCGTATTCCTTGCCGGGCGCGACCAGGCGCTGGCGCGAATCGACGCGGCGCTGGCGATGGTGGAAGCGCGCGGCGCTTGAAACACCCGATGGCAAGGCCCAACCTATTGGACATGGCCAAGCCAAAACATGCGCACGACCACGGCCCGGATGGCGTGGACCCCTGCACTGATCCCAAGCACCACGTGCACGATGCGCGTGCCTACGTGCACGCGGTCGAACAGGCCTGCGTCAGCCGGGGGCTGCGCCTGACGCCGCTGCGCGCTCAGGTCCTCGGCCTGGTGGCAGCAGCTGGCAAGCCGATCAAGGCCTACGACCTGCTCGACCAGATGAAGTCCGAAAGCGGCAGCACGGCGCCGCCCACGGTTTACCGCGCCCTCGATTTCCTGCTCGAACAGGGCTTCATCCACCGGCTCGCGTCGGTCAACGCCTTCGTCAGCTGCCACCATCCGCAGGTCCGGCATTCGGTGCCCTTCCTGATCTGCGACAACTGCCAGAACGCGCTCGAACTGGAAGACGAACGCATCGCCGACCTGCTCGACCAGCAGGCCAAGGCCCTGGGCTTCACGCCCCGGGCGCAGACCCTGGAAGTGCACGGCCTCTGCGCCAATTGCCAGGCCGTCCAGGCCAGCTGAACGCAACCGGACGGGCTGCTTCGGGTCGATTGCCCAGCCCGGCGCAATGTTATATTGTATCAATACCGCGCCGAACCCGGATCCCGATGTCCAGCCAGCCGTCCCCACTTCGATGGTCCCTTCACCGCTGGGTCGATTCGCTCGGCAGCATCGGTGCGGTGATTTGCGCGGTGCATTGCGCGCTGCTGCCGGTTGCGCTGGTACTGCTGCCGATGGTCGGATTGGGCATCCTGGCGTCTTCCTCCTTTGAAATCGGATTCGTGATCTTCGCCACCGCCCTGGCGATTGCGAGCTTGTGGAATGGCTACCTTCGCCATCGCGGCTACCACGCCATGGCCGTGCTGCTGCCGGGACTGATCGCACTCTGGGCGGGCGTCTTCATCCCGCAGATCCACGAGACGCTTCTGCTGCATGCGCTGATGATGAGCGCGGGCGGCATGCTGGTCGGGGCTGCGCACCTGGTCAACCTGCGTCTCACCGACCTGCACGTGCACGACGCCAACTGCTCCCACTCACCCTGATCGCTTGGTTGGTCAGGCTGCCGGTGATAGGCTACGCGCCTGCAAAACACACTTCTTAAGGAATTCACATGGGCAAGGGCGATCGCAAGACGGCCAAGGGCAAGCGCAACATCTCCAGCTACGGCAATGCCCGTGCGACCACGGTGAAGAAGGCTGTCACCAAGGTTGCAGCCAAGGCCAAGGCGCCTGTGGTTGCCAAAAAGGCGCCGGCAAAGAAAGCCGCTGCGAAGTAATTCGCAAGGCGTTGCAGATGTCCCGAAGCCCCGCCTTGGCGGGGCTTTATCGTTCCTGGCCGCCGATGACCATCGAGCGCAGCGGATTACCGCCCAGCCAATAGCTTAGTTCGGCCGGGTGCTCGAGTTCCCACAGCGCGAGGTCGGCGCGCATGCCGATGCGAAGACAGCCGCGGTCATCGAGACCGAGTGCGCGGGCAGCATTCACGGTTGCGCCACGCAGCGCCTCCGTGGGCGTCAGCCTGAAGTGGGTGCAAGCCAGCGACATCGCCAGGCGAAGCGATTGCAGTGGCGACGTGCCCGGATTGAGGTCGGTGGACACGGCCATCGCAACGCCGGCATCGCGAAGCGCCTGTATCGGCGGCATCCGGGTTTCGCGCAGCACGTGGAACGCGCCGGGCAACAACACCGCGACGGTTCCGTTCGACGCCATGGCCTGTACGGCAGTGGCGTTGCTGTATTCCAGGTGGTCCGCTGACAGGCCCTTGAACTCCGCCACCAGCGCCGCGCCATCCAGGTCGCTCAACTGGTCGGCGTGCAGCTTCACCGGCAGGCCGAGCGCCCGTGCTTCTTCGAACACGACGCGCATCTGGTCGGGACCGAAGCCGATGCCCTCGCAGAAGCCGTCCACCGCATCGACCAGGCCGAGGCCGTGCAACTCGCGCAGCCAGAAGCAGCAGGCGCCGATGTAGGCGTCAGCGTCATCGGCAAATTCGGGTGGCAGGGCATGCGCGCCCAGGAAGGTCGTGCGCACGGTGATGCCAAGTTCGGCGCCAATCCTGCGCGCGACGCGCAGCATCTTGGTTTCGTTTTCCAGGTCCAGGCCGTAACCGGACTTGATCTCGATGGTCGCTACGCCATCGGCCAGCAGCGCCTCCGCGCGAGCGAGGGACTGTTCGAACAATTCGTCTTCGGTCGCCGCACGCGTGTCGCGCACGGTCGAAAGAATGCCGCCGCCGGCACGGGCGATCTCTTCGTAGCTTGCGCCCTGCAAGCGCTGCTCAAATTCGCGGGCGCGATTGCCGGCGAACACCAGGTGCGTGTGGCAATCGATGAGCGCCGGCGTGACCAGCACGCCGTGTGCGCGCCGCACCGATGTCGCCAACGACTGCGTGGGCCCGGGAAGATCGCTCTCTCGGCCGACGAAAGCCAGCAGCCCGTCCTTCCAGGCGATCGCTCCGTCCTCGATGCAGCCGTAGCCGTCCACACTGCCGTCCACCATCGTCACCAGGCGGCAATCGAACAGCAGTCCGTCCCAGTGCGGTGGATTCTTCGGGTCGTGGAGAGGGCTCATCGCGACATCGTACTAACGAATGGCGCCGGCGGCGCGCAGGGCCACGGGATCACCGCCCACGCGACGCACGATTTCGTCGCTGTGCTGGCCAAGCTTCGGCGGCGGATCGCGATAGTGCACGGGCGTCGCCGACAAATTCAGCGGACTGGCGACCATCGGCACGCCGCCCAGGGTCAGCGTCATGCCGCGCGCCTCGGTGAGTGGCGCATGCAGGGCCTGCGACACCGAGCGGATCGGGGCAGCCGGTACGCCGGCGGCCGTGAACAGATCGAGCCAATGCTGCGTTGGTTGCTGCGAGAAGATCGTCGCGAGCGACCCGCACAGTGCAATCCGGTTGCGCACCCGCGACGAATTATCGCGATAGTCCGGATGCTCCACCCACTCGGGACGCTGCAAGGCATGGCAGGCGAGTCGCCACAGTTTTTCACTCGCCACCGCCAGCACGAATTCACCATCGCTCGCCAGAAAGGCCTGGTAGGGCACGATGCTGGCGTGCGCATTTCCATAGCGAGGCGCGTCTTCGCCGGTGAACAGCACGTTGCTGCCGATGTTGGCGAGCCAGCTGAGCTGGGTGTCGAACAATGAAACGTCGATCTGCTGCCCCTGGCCAGTGGCATCGCGGTGTCGCAACGCGGCGAGGATGGCGATGGCGGCGTTCTGGCCGGTGGCAAGGTCGGCCACGGCGACGCCGACCTTGTGCGGTTCGCCCTCGGCGGGGCCGGTGATGGACATCAGCCCGGACTCGGCCTGTACCACGAAGTCGTAGCCGGGGCGAAGCGCGTCGGGACCGGTGCGTCCGTAGCCGGAGATCGAGCAGTACACCAGGCGTGGATTGATCGCCGACAGCTCGGCATAACCCAGGCCGAGTGATTCGGCCGTGCCAGTGCGGTAGTTTTCGATCAGGACGTCTGCCTGGCGAACCAGCGCTTCAACCAGTCCGCGCGCCTGTGGATGCCGCAAATCGAGGGCCAGCGACTTCTTGTTCCGATTGCAGCAGGCGAAGTAGGCCGACAATCCGTCCTTGAATGGCGGTCCGAGCCCGCGCGTCTCGTCGCCGTCGAAGCCTTCGACCTTCAGCACGTCGGCGCCCAGGTCGGCCAGCATCATTCCGCACCAGGGACCGGCAAGGACGCGCGAGAACTCGAGGACGACCAGGCCGGAAAGGGAAGGCATGGGCGCGATTGTATGCGGCCCGGGTTTAGAATTCGCCCATGAGCGAGCTGGACCTGCCCGGTATTCCCAATATCCACTCCCACTCCTTCCAGCGCGCGATGGCCGGCATGGCCGAGCGCGGATCGGAGCGCGCAGACAGCTTCTGGACCTGGCGCGAGTTGATGTATCGCTTCGCCAGCCGCTTGACGCCGGAGTCGCTGCACGACATCAG
>JANNWV010000223.1:0-2101 GCA_031408815.1 Gammaproteobacteria bacterium | reverse complement strand
TGCCTGTGGATTTCCGCGATCCTGATTGTGGCTGCGGCTGTGATCTCGCTCCGCCTTCCCAGGCATTCAGCGTCGACAGCTCCGCTCGCGCAATGACCGAGTCGTCGCAGGAGGTTGATGTCGTCGTGATCGGCGGGGGCCAGGCGGCGCTGGCGACGGCATACTTCCTGCGTCGTACCGGGCTTTCCTTCGTCCTGCTGGACGCTGAGGTCGCACCCGGTGGCGCCTGGCAGCATGCCTGGCACTCCCTGCGCCTGTTCTCGCCTGCGTCGTGGAGTTCGATCGCGGGCAGGCAGATGCCGCCAAAGGCAGATGGCTACCCGACTCGCGACGATGTCATCGCCTACCTGGCCGATTACGAGCGGCACTACGGATTGCCGGCCGAACGCCCGATCTGGGTCGATGCGGTGCGGGAGGAAGGCGAGCGGCTAGCGGTCAGCGGCGGATCTCGTCAATGGCTCGCACGGGCTGTGGTCAGCGCGACCGGTACCTGGCGACACCCATTCATTCCGCCGCATCGTGGTGGCAGGGATTTCGTCGGCGAGCAGTTGCATTCGGCGGACTATGTCGAGCCGGCGCCCTTCGCAGGCAAACGCGTACTGATCATCGGGGGCGGCAACTCGGGCGCACAAATACTGGCGGAAGTGTCCAAAGTCGCATCTACGACTTGGATAACTCTCGAGCCACCGAACTTCCTCGCCGACGACGTCGACGGCCGCGTGCTTTTTGCGCGCGCCACAGAACGCTTCATGGCCCAGCAACAGGGGCGCATAGTTGACGTCCCCATCGGGGGTCTGGGCGACATCGTGATGGTCCCTCCGGTCAAGGAAGCACGCGCGCGAGGCGTGCTTCATGCCGTGCGCCCCTTCGACCGGCTCGCCGCGACCGGAGTCATCTGGCCAGACGGCACCGAAGCACGGATCGACGTAATCATCTGGTGCACCGGCTTCCGGCCAGCGCTAGAACACCTGCGCGCACTGGAAGTGGTGGAAGCTGATGGCCGCGTCGCGCTCAGTGGCACCCGCTCGGTAAAGCGTCCGAACCTGTGGCTCGTGGGCTATGGCGATTGGGCAGGCGCAGCTTCAGCCACACTAATCGGCGTGACGCGTACTGCACGAAGCACCGTCGCAGAGATCCAGGCAGCATTTTCGGTGACCAAGCCGTCTGTGCTTGATGAGTGAAGGCATCTGGCTACTGCCGACAAGCGTCGCGGGACCGATTGAAAGTGATTACTCCCATGGCCATTGTTGACGCGTATGACGCGTTCTGGCAGCTAGTCAAAAGCGGCTGCATCAAACCATCAGCACCATGCGAGCCAGGCTGCGGGCGCGATGCAGGCGGCCCTTGGCGGCCTGCACGCTAACTCCGAGCCGCGCCGAGATTTCATCCAGCGCGAGGCCCTCGAGGTCGCGTAGCAGCAGCACGTCGCGGTAGTGCGCGGGCAGGGATTCGAGGGCTTGCGCCACGTCGCGCGCCAGCCCCCCAGCTTCGGGATAATCCGGCCCGGCGATGTCTTCGGTGATCGGCACCTGCATCAGCATGCGCTTGGCGCGCTTGTAGCGATTGCATTCGCGCTTGACGATCCGGAACAGCCAGGACGTGAAACTCTCCAGTTGGCGCAAGTCCATCAATTTGCGCGATACGGTGAACAGGGATTCCTGCACGGCGTCTTCGACATCGTTGATGGGGCAGTGGTATTCGGCATAGCGCCGCAGGTCCTGGCGCGACTGCCGCAGCACGCGCTCGAGCGCACCACGGTCTCCGTCGCGCGCGGCGACCAGGTCTTCAGTCCATGCCGGATTGTCCATCCCGGCATTATGCGACGGCTTACTGGCTGGTGGTATCGCGCTTGTCGCGGCCACCGGGCGGCTGGTCGCCATGCACGATGAACCAGGTGTTCTCCGCGATGTTGGTGGCGTGGTCGCCGATGCGCTCGATGTTCTTGGCCATGAACAACAGGTGCGCGCAGGACGTGATGTTGCGCGGGTCTTCCATCATGTAGGTCAGCAGCTCGCGGAACAGGCTGGTGTACTGCAGGTCGAGTTCGGCGTCGCGGTCGCGGACTTCCAGCGCCAGCGCATCGTCGCGGTTGCGGAAGGCA
>JANNWV010000222.1:0-8474 GCA_031408815.1 Gammaproteobacteria bacterium | reverse complement strand
CAACCAGTCCCCGCCCCGCCGCGTTCCCGATGTGTCGCTGGCCACGGCGGCGCGGAAGCTGTCGCTGGCGAGGGCGGCACGGAACGAGTCGCTGGCCAGAGCGGCGCGGAACGAGTCACTGGCCATCGCGGCGCGGAAAGTGTCGCTCTTCATGGCCTGCTTGAAGGCTTCCGTGTCCATCGCCTGGTTCAAGCTGTTGCTGGCGAGGGCAGCGCGGAACTGGTCACTGGCCAGGGCGGCACGGAACGAGTCGCTTGCCATCGCGGCGCGGAAGGAATCGCTGGCCATCGCGGCGCGGAACGATTCACTGGCCAGGGCGGCTCGGAAGCTGTCGCTGGCAAGCGCGGCGCGGAAGCTTTCACTGGCGAGCGCGGCGCGGAACGAATCGCTGCGCAGGGCCTCGGCAAGCTTGGCGTCGCCCTGGATCATGCGGAACGCATCGGTCTGCATGAACTTGGCGGTGGACTGGTCACCGAGCTTGACGTCGGCGGCGCCGACGGTGTCGGCCTGGTAGCGCTGGGCCGGGGCGATGGTGCCGAATACGGCGTCGCTCTGGGGCGGGATGCCGAAGCCGAAATAGCCAACCGCACCGATGGCGACGGCCAGGGCGCACAGGGCCACAATCTTGTTGTTCTTCATATCATCCTCGCTGAGAGACGGTTGGTTACTCGGTTACCAGTATCGGTTTGCACCGACTACTGCAATGACGTACCTGCGACTGCAAAAAAGGTTGGACGGTCTTGCAACTTTTCTTTCCCGCCCCGTTGACTACTTGCCGGGAGCGCCGGGTGGAACGGTGATGGCCAGGTCTTGCAGGGTGCCTTCCTGCCCCTCGAACCGAATCCTCACTTGCCCCCCTTCCCCGGGCAGCAAGTGAAGACTCAGATGTTGCGCCCCCTGGTTCACGAATCCAATCCTGCCGGGACTGGCGGTAAAGCTGCGGTCGCCCGATCCGGCGCGCGCATATCCTTCCAAACGCAATGCGGCGGGGTCATAGGTCGCGCTCACCGAAACCGGGCCGGGCGTGTCCAGGCTGAACACCAGGTCCCATCCTGATTGGCCAGGCTCGAGGGCGACGGTGCCGCTCAGGCCGGGCGCGTCGACGGGCACGATTCGCGCCGGGTCGGAAGCCGCGGCTGTGTCGCTGCCCAGGGTGCCCATCAACTGATGACCGTCGAGGGATTGCCGACCGATGTCGGTGAAGCTGAGCCCGAACGCGACCGCCAGGGTGGCGGCAGCCATGGCGATGCCACGGCCCAGCCAGCGGCGATGTGCGGCCGCGCGTGGTGACAGTGGCGCCGAGACGGGCGGTTGTGGCTGCCAGCGCTGGCGCAGACCGGCAGGCGGTTCCATCGGCGGCAGGCGAGCCAGCGATTGCGCCATGCGCTGCAACTGGTCGTGCTGCAGGCGGGCCAGCGGGTCGGCAGCCAGCCGTGCGGACAGTTCGGCGCGGCCAGCGGCATCGAGCTCGTCGTCGAGCCCGGCGTGGATGAGTTCGAGCGTGCGCGGATCAATGTCGGTCATGCCAGCCCCCGGTCCACCAGCACCTGGCGCAAGGCCTGGCGGGCGGTGAAAAGTCGCGATTTCACGGTCTTCACCGGAACGTCCAGGATGGCCGCGATTTCTTCGTAGCTGCAGTCCTGCACGTGCTTGAGCACGACCAGGGTGCGGTAGTCGACCGGGATGGCCATCAGCGCCGACTGCATTCCCTGATCCATCTGGTCGTCCTGCGCGACGCGGTCGGGGCCGGGGCGATCGCTGGCGATCTCTTCGGCGACCGGCTCGCTGCGGCGACGGCTGTTGCTCAGGTCGAGCGCCTCGTTGACCGCGATCCGGTAGATCCAGCTGAAAAAACGCTGGCCCGGGTCGAAGCGGTCGAAATGCTCGTAGGCGCGGAGGAAAACTGTCTGGGTCACGTCGGTGGCGTCTTCGCGATGATGGAGGATTCGGTAGGCCGCGTTGAAAATCGGCCGCTCGTAGCGCGCGAGCAAACGCTCGAACGCCCGACGGTTGCCTGCCCGGCATTCAAGTACGAGGGCGGCATCCGGGTCGTCAGTCATCAATACCTGCGAAGGCGGAAAAGGTTGGAAAGCCACTGGCTCAGACCAGTCGTTCGACCTCGAACAACTGGTCGAATCCCGAGTAACGGAATATGTCGAATATATGGTTGTTCACGTTGACCAGGCGCAGCTTGCCGCCCGAGGCCATCACTTTCTTGTGGGCGCGCAGCAGCACGCCCAGGCCCGCGCTGGAAATGTACTCCAGGCCGGCGAAATCGAATTCCCGAGGATCCGTCGCGGCATCCAGGAAGGCCTGCGCCTTGGCACACTGCGCGGCATCCAGGCGGCCGGAAAACAGGACCCGGCCCTTGTCGCCCTGCACGATTTCGAACATCAATCGCTCCCCAGCCTTTTCCGGAACGTAATCAGGCTACATCGGCCAGAATAGTCGTAGTCCAGGCTTTCCACCATACGGCGGATCAGGTGCAGGCCCAGGCCGCCGGGCTCACGCTGGTCTGCCGAGGCGTTGACGTCGGCGTCGGGGGCGGCGGTCACATCGAAGAAGCTGCTGTCCGGGTCCGACAGGCGGCACTCCAGGTGCTCGCCGTCGCGTTCAATCTCCAGGGCAATGCGACCCGAGCCGTCCGCGTTGTACTTCACCATGTTGGTGAACAGCTCCTCTACGGTGAACTCGACCGCGTAGCGCGCGTCGGGACCGATGCCGTCCTGCGCGAGGCAACGCTGGATGAAGGCGAAGACGCCCGGCAAGGCGTCGAAGCTGCGCTTGAATTCCTGGCGGCGTTGCCACGAGGTGCCGGCGCGCGTGGTGCGTTCTTCGAGGTCCTCGGCCAGCGGCTTGGCCAGCGGCAAGCGGCGGATCAGCACCACGGTCACGTCGTCGAGCTGCGGCGCACCTTGGCCGAATTCACGCAGCGCCTCCATCAGGCGGCCCAGCAGGTAGGGCATGGGACGGTCGTGGTAACGGCGCAGCAATTGCGCGACGCCTTCCTCGCCGAACTGCCGCTCCTGCGCGTCCATGTACTCGTAGACGCCGTCGGAAATCAGGGCGAACACATCACCCGGCTCCAGGTGCGCGACCTTGGCGGGCTTCATCGCCGGCAGGATCATCGCGCCCATCGGAAAGGTGGTGGGCGGCGAAAATTCGCAACTCAGGTCGGCAGCGCGGAAATGCAGCAAGGGTCCCTGCCCGCCCGAGTGGTAGTGCAAGGCGTGCTTGCGCGGATCGAGCTGTCCGAGGAAGGCCGTGACGAAGCGGTCTTCGGCCAGGTCCACCACCAGTTGGTCGTTGATGTGGCGGAAGGTGTCGTCGAGATTGGCGCCGAGTCGCTGCGCCACGCGCAACATCGCGCGCACCTGCGTGGCGGACAAGGCCGGGCCGATGCCGTGGCCAGTGGCGTCGCCCATCAGCACGAAGATGCGGCCATCGTCGCAGGGCACGAAGTCGTAGGTATCGCCGCCGGTGTCGTCGGTGGGCTTGAACAGGCCGGCGAAATCGTAATCGGGCAAGGATGGCGGCGCTTTCGGCAGCGTGCCCATCTGCACTTCGCGCGCGACGGAAATTTCCTGGCGCAGTTTTTCCGACGCCACCAGCTGCTCGGTCATCTGCATCCGTTGCAAGGCGACGGCGCATTGCGCCGCGAGCGCGCTGGCTACCGCTTCGTCGTCGGCGTCGAAGACGCCCTCGCGGCGATTGACCACTTGCAGCACGCCCACCAGTTGGTCGTCGTAGCCCACCAGCGGCAGGCTGAGCATGCAGCGCGTGCGCTGGCCGCTGGCCTTGTCCACGTCGCGGTTGAAGCGCGGGTCGGCATAACAATCGGGCACGTTGATCGGCGCACGCGTACGCACGCATTCGCCGACGATGCCGCGGTCGGCGGGAATACGAATGGCGTCCAGGCCGCGCGCGACGCGCATTTCCAGCATGTCGTCAGCCGGCTGGTACTGCCAGACCGTGCCGCCTTCGGCGTCCAGCAGGTCCTTGGCCGCATCGACGATGGTGTAGAGCATGGTGCTGAGGTCGAACGGGCGCGCCAGGTCCCGGGTGACTTCAAGGATGCGGCGCAGCTTGTCCTGGCTGAGACCGTCGGAGGCATTGGCCGCGTCGTTCATTGGGCTGTCGCTCCCGCGCAGTTGGCGCGCATCTGGCTGATGACGCCGGCGTAATCGGGCGCGTTGAAGATGGCAGAGCCCGCGACAAAGGTATCGGCGCCAGCCGCAGCGATTTCGCCAATATTCTCGGCCTTCACGCCGCCATCGACCTCGAGCCGGATGTCGCGGCCGCTGGCATCGATCAACTTGCGCACCTGGCGCAGTTTGTCGAGTGCGCCGGGAATGAAACTCTGTCCGCCGAAGCCCGGATTCACCGACATGATCAACACCAGGTCGAGTTTGTGCAGCACGTGGTCCAGGAAATGCAGCGGCGTGGCCGGATTGAATACCAGGCCAGCCTTGCAGCCCTGCTCGTGGATCAGCCCGATGGTGCGGTCGATGTGCTCGCTCGCTTCCGGATGAAAGCTGATGTAGGTCGCGCCGGCCTTGGCGAAATCGGGAATGATGCGATCCACCGGCTTCACCATCAGGTGCACGTCGATGGGCGCAGTGACACCGTGTTTGCGCAGGGCCTCGCAAACCAGCGGGCCGATGGTCAGGTTGGGCACGTAGTGGTTATCCATCACGTCGAAGTGCACCCAGTCGGCGCCGGCCTTCAGGACGTCATCGACCTCGGCGCCCAAACGCGCGAAATCGGCCGACAGGATGGAAGGGGCGATCAGGCATCGGGACATGGGTGGTTCCGTCTTTGTGTGGGCGTGGCTAGCGGCCGCGCTGGCGCTTGATGGTCTCGTACGCTCCGTTGGCCTCGCGGGCACGCAATTCTGCGAGGTCGCGGATCTCCTTCGCCGAATTGGCGACGCGATCGGGATGGTACTCCGACATGCGCCGGCGATAAGCCTGGTCCACTTCCTCGTTGCTGGCCGACGAGGTGATGCCGAGCGCCGCGTACGGATCGGTTTCGGCCGGCGGGGACGGCGGCCGGGGGTCGGCTGGCTTCGAGCCGAACACGCCCATGTCGTAGAGATGGCCGAGCGCCACGCCGATGAACATCAGGAACGGCCGACGCAGCGACGCGCCCAGCAACAAGCCGATGACGGCGCCGACCAGCTTGCCTTTCCAGTTCATCGGGTGCCGCCTGCAGGTTGTCGCGCGTACCAGCGGGCCAGCGCGGCGACGTCGCGCGGCTGCAGGGTGTTGGCGATGGAATTCATCGGCACGGCGCGCCGTGTACCACTGCGATAGGCAGCCATGGCCGCGACCAGGTAGGTTTCATCCTGGCCAGCGAGGTGTGGCGTGCCGGGAATGCGGCTTCGGCCGTTTTCGCCGTGGCAGGCGACGCACTGGCCCAGCTTGGCAGGCTTCGTTGGCGCCTGTGCCTGTACGAGCGTGGGCAGGCACAGCAGCAGGATCAATAGTCGGCGCATGGCGCATTCTACCAGCCGAAGCGCGCGGCCCGCCGGCTACACTCGCCGGTTACAATGTCGCGCTCGCCCCGGACGGATTTCGCCCTCTTGGCTACCACCCTGCACACTTCCCACTTGCCCGGCCTGCCCTTGCTGCACCAGGGCAAGGTCCGCGACGTATTCGGCCTGCCGGGCAATCGGCTGTTGATGGTGGCCACCGATCGGCTGTCGGCATTCGATGTCGTTTTGCCCGACCCGATCCCGGGCAAGGGCGAGATGCTCTGCCAGATTTCAAACTTCTGGTTCGAGCGCACTGCGCACCTCATTCCCAACCACCTGACCCACGAAGCCGTGGCCAGCGTGTTGCCCGCGGGCGTCGATGCCGACCTTTACGCGCGGCGCAGCGTGGTAGTGAAAAAACTCAAGCCGGTGCCGGTGGAAGCCATTGCGCGCGGCTACCTGATCGGCAGCGGCTGGAAGGATTACCAGCGCAACGGCCAGGTTTGCGGCATCACGCTGCCCACGGGCCTGCGCCAGGCGGAAATACTGCCCGAGCCGATCTTCACGCCGTCCACCAAGGCCGCCGCCGGCAGCCATGATGAAAACGTCAGCTTCGACAGTGTCGTCCAGGCCATCGGCGGCGACCTTGCGATGCGCGTTCGCGATGCGACGCTTGCGATCTATCGCTTCGCCGCGGAATACGCAGCGAAGCGCGGCATCATCATCGCCGACACCAAGCTGGAATTCGGTCTCGACGATGACGGCACGCTGCATGTGATGGACGAAATGCTGACTCCGGATTCGTCGCGCTTCTGGCCCGCCGATTCCTACCAGGTCGGTATCAGCCCGCCCAGTTACGACAAGCAGTTCGTTCGCGATTACCTGGAAACCCTGGACTGGAACAAGACCGCACCCGGTCCGCATGTTCCCGTCGCGGTGATCGAGGCGACCCGCGCGAAATATGCCGAAGCGCTGCTGCGCCTGGCGGATATCCGCATTTGACCGGGGCATTCGCCCGCACTACGGAGACAGGCTGATGCGCCAGATCGATGTCTTGCTCGACCAGTATTCAAGCGATCACCGCAATGAAACCAACCAGGCCATCCACCTGGTCTGCGTGCCGGCCATTGTCTGGTCGGTGACGGCCCTGCTGTGGGCGGTGCCGGTGCCGGGCACGCTGTTGCAACCCGGCGCGATTTCGGCGCTGGCGATGTTCCTGGCCTGGGCTTATTACTGGCGGCTGTCGCGCAACCTGGCGATGGGCGCCTTCGTCGGTTTCCTGGCCAGCGTGCTGTTGAACCGTTGGATCGCGAACAGTTTCGGAATGCAGACTCTGGTGATCATCGCCGTGTCCGTGTTCGTGGTGGCGTGGATTGGCCAGTTCATCGGGCACAAGGTGGAAGGTCGCCGCCCGAGTTTCTTTACCGACGTATTGTTCCTGCTGATCGGTCCGTTGTGGACGCTGCGCAAGCTCTACAATCGCCTCGATATCGCCTACTGACCACCGCATTGTCCAACGACCACCGCCATCGCCTGGGCGGGCGCGACCTGTTCCTGGTCTCGCTTATCGCATTGGCGTGGGCGGGCAACTTCATCACTGCCAAGCTGGCGCTGATGGAATTTCCGCCCCTGCTGTTCACCGGATTACGCCTGGCCCTGCTGGCGCTGATGCTGGCCGCCTTCCTCAAGCGCCCGGCTCCCGGGCAATGGCCGCGCTTGATCGGCGTTGCGCTGTGCACCGGCGTGCTGCATTTCGGCCTCAGCTTCTGGGCACTGAGCCTCTCCACCACCATCGCATCCCCAGCCATCCTGATGCAGAGCTACGTACCGATGTCGGCGCTGCTCGCGTGGTGGATGATTGGCGAGCGCTTCCACTGGCGCACCGGCGCGGCCATCGCACTGAGCTTCGTCGGCGTGCTGGTGCTCGGTTTCGACCCCAGCGTGATGGAACGCCCCGCCGCACTGGTGCTGATGCTGGTATCGGCCGTGTTCCTCGCCATCGGCACGGTCTTGATCCGCGGCATGAAAGGCATGGACATGTTCAGCCAGCAAGGCTGGACGGCGCTGATCGGCATGTTTCCGCTGCTGGGCATGAGCGCATTGATCGAACCGGACATGCGCGTGGCGATCACGCAGGCCAGCTGGGTGGCGTGGTTTGGCGTCGTGTACGCAGCCGTGCTCGCTTCGATGCTGGGCCACGGCCTTTACTACGTGCTGGTGCAACGCCATCCCGTCGCGCAGGTCACGCCCTACCTGCTCGCAACTCCGCTACTGGCAACCGTGCTCGGCATCGTGCTGTTGCACGACCAGGTCGGACCACGACTCTGGATCGGCGGCGCGATGGTGCTGAGCGGCGTCCTCGCCATCGCACTGCGCAACCTCACCAAGGCACGACCAACGCCTGTCGTCGAAGTTTGAACTCGCAATCGTAGTCTTCGTGCGAACGCTTGACGGCGCCGGGGGGTGGGTTCGCCCTGGTCGCCCCGGCGTAGCCGCTCCATGCGGACTCAGGGTCGACCGGCTGGCCATCCATGGCCAGCCTCCTGTGCGAACCCACCCCCCGTCACCGCCAAGCGTCCGTCAAACACCATCGCGTGCTGTTGAACGTCAACGTCAACGTCAACGTCAACGTCAACGTCAACGTCAACGTCAACGTCGGCAGAGCATGCGGTCAAATAGAATGTGCAAACCACCGCTTCTGGATCCGATGCGATGAAGACTGCGGTACTTCGAAGCGTGCGCGCTTCAGCTTCGACGCACTTGATAGAACACGCTTCGTCCATGCACGACGGCTTGGGGCGTCGTGTACGAGTGTGGTCTGTTCAACCCAATTCATCCAAGCCGAAACGTATGGACGATGCCGTTGACGTGGGGTTGATCTTCAATCATCCGCGACGGTATCGGTCGGACGCTTGGCGGTGACGGGGGGACTGACTGCGCAGGAGGTCGGCCATGGATGGCCGACCGGTCGACTCTGAGTCCGCAGGAGCGGCTACGC
>JANNWV010000221.1:0-2330 GCA_031408815.1 Gammaproteobacteria bacterium | reverse complement strand
GTTCCACGGCAGCCAGCCCAGGCACGGTGACACGAGGGATGAACGAAGCAAGGCCTTGTACTCGGCCGCCCTGGGGAAATCAGGCTCGACCGCGTTGCCGATCCAGCCGGCAATCGGCAATCCATCGGCGCGGATGGCGCGCTCAGTCAGGCGCGCATGGCTCAGGCAGCCCAGCCGCAATCCCACAACGACAACCACCGACAGGTTCAGCGCCGAGGCGAGCATGGATTGCTCGAGTCCGTCGGCGAGCGGCGCCAGCCAGCCGCCCACGCCTTCCACGACCATGGCGTCGGCGGAAGGCGCCATCTGCGCATAAGCCTGGGCAATGGCGGGCAGGCTGACGGAGATACCGGCGCTGGCAGCGGCAATCTGCGGCGCGGTCGGCTCGGGCAAGGCAAACGGATTGTGCAGGCCATAAAAATGAGCGGGGCGACTGGCGGCCTGCAAGGCGAGCGCGTCGTCGTTGCACCAGCCATCGCCGGTCATCGTGCAGCCACTGGCGACCGGCTTCATGCCGGTGGCGCGCAAACCATTGCGAGCGAACGCATGCAGCAGCGCCACGCTGGCCACGGTCTTGCCAATGCCGGTGTCGGTGCCGGTCAGGTAGTAACCGCGCGCAGGGCCATTCATGCCTTGAGTTTAGCAGCGGCCCGCGCTGCTACACTGGCGGCCCACCGCGGAAACCGCCCCCCCCATGTTCGACACAGCCGCCCTGTCTGGCAGCAAGACCGAGCAATACGCCGACCTCGCCGCGCAGGCGCGCGGCCTGCTGTCGGGCGAGCGCGACCGTACGGCCAACGCCGCCAACCTGTCGTCGCTGGTTTTCCATGCGCTGCCCGATCTTAATTGGGTCGGGTTCTATTTTTATGACGGAACCGAGCTGGTGGTCGGACCCTTCCAGGGTCGTCCTGCCTGTGTACGCATCGCCCTGGGCAAGGGCGTGTGCGGAACCGCCGCGTTGTCGCGCCTGACCCAGCGCGTGGCCGACGTCGAGGAATTCCCCGGGCATATTCCGTGCGATTCCGCGTCACGTTCCGAACTGGTGGTGCCCTTGTTCGACGGCGACCACCTGGTCGGCGTGTTCGACCTCGACAGCCCCATCACCCACCGCTTCGACGCCGACGATCAAGCCGGTCTTGAAACTCTAGCCGGTATTTTCCTGGAGTCGATCCGATGAGCGAAAAACTGCGCAACATCGGGCCCAAGTCCATGGCCTGGCTGCGCCAGACCGGCGTACGCAGCCTCGACGATTTGAAATCCGTCGGTTCGTTGGCCGCGTTCGTCCGCGTGAAGCGCGCCGGCTTCAAGCCCAGCCTCAACCTGCTGTACGCGCTGGAAGGCGCGATCCTCGATTGTCACTGGCAGGAAATTCCTGACGGCCGGCGCAGTGAGTTGATCGAGGAAGCGGGTGCGGCGGTTGCCTTGCTGCCGCAGCCCAAGGGCCGGCGCATGCCGGTGGCGGGACCGGTCACCACCACCCGCAATGATGACGACTACGTTGCGTTGCCCGAATCCGATCCGTTCGAACCGGAAGAAAGCACCTCGGCCGGCGAGGAATAAGCCGCCAGGCGACCTGCGGCGGTTGAGTGAATGAACCAGATACGGCTCGGCCTGCGCGAAAACCTCGGTCAGTTCTCACTGCTCGTACTCGTCAACGCCTTCGTTGGCGCAATGGTCGGAATGGAACGCTCCATCCTTCCCGCTATCGCCGAACAAGAGTTCCATCTCGTCGCGAAGACAGCGGTGCTTTCCTTCATCGTCGTATTCGGGCTGACCAAGGCGTTCACCAACTACCTGGCCGGCCGGCTGTCGGACCGCTTCGGGCGCAGGCATGTGTTGATCGCGGGCTGGTGGGTCGCAGCGCCGGTGCCCTTCCTGCTCATGTGGGCGCCGACGTGGAACTGGGTGTTGGCGGCGAATGCGCTGCTCGGCATCAGCCAGGGCCTGACCTGGTCGACGACCGTCATCATGAAGATTGACCTGGCCGGCCCGCACAAGCGTGGACTGGCCATGGGCCTGAACGAATTCGCCGGCTACTTCGCGGTGGCGCTGAGTGCGCTCGCCACCGGCTATATCGCAGCGCGCTTCGGCCTGCGACCCGAACCATTTTATCTTGGCGTGGGCTTCGTCGCGATTGGCTTGCTACTTTCGATATTCGCCGTGCGCGAGACATCGCATCACGCGGCGCAGGAAGCGGCGACGCACGATGGCACGGCTGTCGCCGTGCCGCCGACGCAGCGCGAGATCTTCTGGCGCACCAGCCTGCGCGATCGCAACCTGTCCAGCGTCAGCCAGGCGGGGCTGGTCAACAACTTGAACGACGGCATGGC
>JANNWV010000220.1:0-6483 GCA_031408815.1 Gammaproteobacteria bacterium | reverse complement strand
GGTCGAAGCCCGCGTCCACCCAGTCCTTCAGCAGATGCACGCGCGAGGTATCCACCTTGTCGCCTGAAACGAGCTTGCCCTCGTTGACGAAACCGATCAGCGGGATGCCCGCTTCCTTCATCGCTGCAATCAGGCGCGGATGGAATTGCGCCAGCGTCGCCGGCGTCGCGTCGCCAAGCGTCGCCCACGGCAGGTCGTCGATGGTGACGGCGATCTGCCGCGATGGCCCCTTGGCCATCGTGTCGGCGACCTCGATGGCGATGGCCACTGGCGCAGCCAGCAAGACCAGCGCCGCGGCGAGAGGACGACTAAGCCAGCGCATAGGCCACCTTGGTCCCGGTAACGACGATCTTGCCGCGGCGTTTCATCTCGGCGACCAGCGCGTCGAGTTCGCTGTCGGCGAGCGCGGGCTTGAACAGCGAGGCGATGGTGGTGCGCAAGGTCTTCAACGTGCCCGGCAGTCCTTGGCGCTTGCCCAGGTTTTCCAGCAACTGGGTCATGCGGGCAGAGTCCGCCGGCGGTTTGGCCGCGGGCTTCGATGCCGGTTTCGGAATCGCGACGCGCGGCGTGACCGGCTTGGCAACAGGCTTCGCTGCGGCCACTTTTGGTGCTTGCTTCGCAACTGCCGGTCGGGTGGCGCTTGCGGTGGCGGGAGGCTGCGAGGCCTGCGTGCCGGCTGTGGACTTCACGTGCGGGATGTCGGCAATTGTCGCCGAGCGCTTGCATTCGATGTGCTTGAGCTTGAGGTGTTTCACCAGCGGGTCGAAGCCGGTGTCCTTGGAGATGATGGAAAAGCTGGCGCCGGGATTTTCCGCGGCCAGCTTGCCGATGTAATAGGCGATATGGAAATCCAGCGCGTCCTTGCCGTTGCCGACCACCTGGATGTATTCGGCGGCGTCGCCAAACGTCTGCAAGGCCTGCGCCATCTCGAGTGAAATCTTGCCCTGGCTCGAGCCGAGGAAAACCTTGATGTGGAACGGACCGCCCTTCAACAGGCCCATGTTGCGTGGCTGCACGTTTTCGAAATCGACCAGCACGAAGTTGGTTTTCATGACGCGCTTCCTTCAGGGTCCACTTCGTCGCCCGCCAGCACCGTGGTGATGGCGACATCCGCCGTCACGTTGCCGATGGTGCGGAAGATATCGGGGATGGATTCCACCGCCAACAGCAGGGGCAACATGCCCACGGGCACGCCCATGGCCAGGCAGATGGGCGCGATGGAAGCGAAGAAGCTGACCTGCCCCGGCAAGCCGACCGAGGCCAGGCTCATCAGCAAGGCGATTACGGCACCGATGGCGTAATGCATCAGGCCGAGCTCGACGCCGAACAGCGAGGCCGAGTACAAGACCACGGCCAGGTTGGCGACAGGACTGGTGAACCGGAATACAGACACCGCCAGCGGCAGCACCATCGCAGTGACATGCGGGGCGATGCCGATTTGCCGCGTGGATTCGACCATGGCCGGCAAGGAGGCAAGCGAACTCTGGGTGCTGGTGGCGACGGCCTGTGCCGGCGCGACCGCGCGTGCGAAGACGCCCAGCGGCACGCGCGTCGCAAGCATCACAGCGGGATAGATCAGTGCGATCAGCAGGACCTGCACCACGACCAGCAGCACCAGGTAATGCGCGAGCGCGCCGGCGATTGAGATGCCGACGCGGGCGCCGACCACGTAGGCCAGCGCGAAGACACCGATCGGCGCCACCAGGATCACCCAGTGCACGATCACCATCATCGCTTCGACGACGGCTTCGAAAAAATTCACGAGGACCGTCATCTGCACGCGGGCCAGCCGGGTGATGGCGAAACCGAACAGCAGCGCGAACAGGACCAGCGGCAGCATCTCGCCATCGGCGGCGGCCTTCACCGGATTGGTCGGGATGATGGCGCCCAACCATTCCGACAGCGCAGCCACGGGCGGCACGATGGTCTCGCTGGTCGCCATGCTCGCGCGCAGTGCATCGGCAGCATCGGCGGGAATCGGCCACAGCGCCAGGAACCCTTCCACCGCTATCTGGCCGAACACGGCTGCGGCCAGCAACACCACCACGAACAGCAACAGGGAGCGCGCGGCCAAGCCACCCGCGGACGCAGTGGCGGCCGTCGAGGCGATACCGGTCACCAACAGCGAGAACACCAGCGGCACGATGGTCATGCGCAGCGCATCGAGCCACAGTGCGCCGATGGGTTCAGCGATGGCGATGGACTGGGCCAGCCAGGCGGGGTTCGCCGACGACAGTGAAATCCCTATGGCGAGACCCGCCACCAGGGCCAGCAAGATTCTTGCCGAGGACGACAGTCGCATCAGCCTGCTTCCTGTTTGAGCCACTGCAGCTTGGAGTCGGCGCCACCTTCGTCCATCAGTCGGGCCAGCACCGGCAGGGCGGGTGTCAGGTCCTGGTCGAGCCGGAACGGCGGATTGATGACCAGCATGCCGCTGCCGTTGAGACGCAGGGGTGAATCATCCGGACGCACCAGCACTTCGGCGATGAAGGCCGACTTGCAGGGCAGCTTGGCCGCCTTGCGCAGGAAGGGCAGCAAGGTGCGCCGTTGCTTGATCGGGTACCAGACGGCGAAGATGCCGGTCGGCCAACGGGACAGGCCTTCGGCCAGCGCAGACAGGATCAGGTCGAACTCCGCTTCCTGCGCCTCGTACGGTGGGTCGATCAGGACCAGGCCGCGTTTTTCCTTCGGCGGCAGCAAGGCCTTCACGGCGCCATAGCCGTCGCGGGCCATCACGCCGACACGCTTGTCGTGCTTGAACACTTGGGCCAGCGCACGCGCTTCGTCGGGCTGCAATTCGCAGGCGACCAGGCGGTCCTGCGGGCGCATGGCCTGCGCCACCAGCAGCGGAGAGCCGGGGTAGCTGACCAGGGCGCCGACCGGATTGTCGGCCTGCACGCGCTTGAGGTAGTCCTGCACCATGGCCGGAAGGCCGTGCAGCACGAACAGCCGAAAGATGCCGCCGCGCGCCTCGCCGGTCTTGTCGGAGTGTTCGCCCTGCAACAGGTACTGGCCGCGGCCGGCGTGCGTGTCGAGCACGAAGAACGGCGTGTCCTTGCGCTTGAGCGCGTCCACCAGCCCCATCAGCACGACATGCTTGAGGACATCGGCGTGGTTTCCGGCGTGGAATGCGTGGCGGTAGTTCATAATCGTCGAGGATATAGCCTCGGCCGGGGCTTGCACACCTCGGACTGCAACGGAAGGACCCATGTCGCGCATCCTGGTGGTGGAAGACGAGAGCACGATCGCCGATGCGGTGTTGTACGCGCTGCGCGCCGATGGCCTGCAAGCTGAACACGTCCTGCTCGGCCGCCCTGCGCTCGCCCGGTTACGCGCGCAATCCTTCGACGTGGTGATCCTGGATGTCGGACTGCCCGACATCAGTGGCTTCGAGTTGTGCCGCGAGTTGCGACAATTCAGCGACGTGCCGGTGGTTTTCCTGACCGCGCGCGACGGAGAAGTCGATCGGGTGGTCGGCCTGGAACTTGGCGCCGACGACTATGTGGTGAAGCCTTTCTCGCCGCGTGAACTGGTGGCGCGGGTGCGCGCCCGCCTGCGCCGCGCCGCGTCATCGCCCAATGCGCCGCGCGAGTCGGGCGACTTCAGCCATGACCCCGCCGGCCAGCGCATCCGCTATCGCGGCATCGGGTTGTCGCTGACGCGCTATGAATACCAGTTGCTGGCGGTGTTGCTCGGCCGACCCGGCGCAATCTTCAGCCGTGAACAACTGATGGACCATGTCTGGCGCGATGCACCCGAAACTGTGGACCGCACGGTGGATACCCACGTAAAGACCTTGCGCGCCAAGCTGCGCCAGGTGGCCGGCGACGCCGACCCGATCCAGACCCACCGCGGCCAGGGCTACAGCCTGAAAACCAGCGAATGAAGATCGGCCTGCGCATATTCCTGGGTTATTTCCTGATCGTCGGACTGGCCGGCTTCTTCGTGATGCGGGTGTTCGTGAACGAAGTGAAGCCTGGCGTTCGCCAGGCGATGGAAGACACGCTGGTGGACACGGCCAATGCACTGGCGGAGTTGGCCGCGCAGGACATGCGCGACGGCCGCATGGGTGAAGGGCAATTCGCGCGCAGCGTCGATTCGCTGGTGAAGCGCGATGTGCGCGCGCAGATCTGGAACTTCCGCAAGCGCAGCTTCGACTACCGCATCTACGTGACCGATGCGAAGGGCATCGTGGTTTATGACTCCTCGCACCAGGCGGTGGGCCAGGATTATTCGCGCTGGAACGACGTCTACCTGACCCTGCGCGGAAAATACGGCGCGAGGTCGACGCGCACCGACCCCGACGACGACAGCAGCAGCGTGATGCACGTCGCCGCGCCCATTCGCGACGGGAACCGCATCATCGGTTCATTGACGGTGGCCAAGGCCAACCAGCGCATCGAACCCTTCATCGAGACCAGCCGCCAGGCCATCCTGCGCCAGGGCTGGATCCTGCTGGGCCTGTCCTTCCTGATCGGCATCGGCGTCACTTGGTGGTTGTCCCGGTCGCTGGCTTCACTGGGCCGCTTTGCGCGAGCGGTGACCGCCGGGGAGCGCCTGGATGCACCCGACCTGGGACGCAACGAGATCGGCGACCTGGGACGAGCGCTGGCAACCATGCGCGAGCGACTCGATGGCAAGCAGTACGTCGAGCAATACGTGCAGACACTGGCGCATGAAATGAAAAGCCCGTTGGCTGCCATCCGTGGAGCTGCCGAGATACTTGAGGACGCGCCGCCCGGCCCCGACCGCGATCGCTTCCTGCGCAATATCGACACGCAGGCAATGCGCCTGTCTTCCATGATCGATCGCATGCTGGCGCTGGCCGCGCTTGAATACCGGCAGTCCCTGCAAGGCGCGGAAGTGCTGGACCTGTGCCAACTGCTGCGGGAGTGCGCCGACGCCGCCGAGCCCAGGTTGCAGAAGAAGCAATTGCAGCTTGATCTCGAACTCGAGGAATCGGCTGCCACCATCAGCGGCGACCGTTTCCTGCTGGGGCAGGCGATCGGAAACCTGCTCGACAACGCCATCGAATTCTCGCCAGTCGGCGGGCGCATCGTGCTCGGTATTGGACGCGAGCCGGGAACCTGGGTGGTGCGCGTCGAAGACCGCGGTCCGGGCATTCCGGACTTTGCCGCAGAACGGATATTCGAACGATTCTATTCGCTGCCCCGTCCCGACGGCAGCCGCAGCAGCGGCATCGGCCTGAGCTTCGTGCGCGAAGTCGCTTCGCTGCATGGCGGCAGCATCTCTCTGGAAAATCGCGAGACGGGCGGGGCAGTCGCCCGGCTGCGCCTGCCGGCGCGCTGATCGACTTCATCCCCGGCACACATTCGGTTCCTTCGGCCTTCACCCAGGCATTGGATGCTTCGTCCATGCGCCGGCCCTTCCACCGGCGGAAGGGACAAACCAATGCCTGCTGCCTCGCAACCATCGACCGATTCCGGACCCAGCCATCGCGACGATGTTCGCTGGACCGGTCGAAGGCTGGCCTTCAAGGCCGTGGTCGTGGCGATGCTTACTATCCTGCTGCTGATTCCGCTCGGCATGATCAACGGCACGATCCGCGAGCGCCAGGACTATCGCCAGCAGGCTGTCACTGCCGTGGCGGGCAGCTTTGCCGGACCGCAAACAATCGCGGGACCGGTGCTGGTGGTGCCCTACGTCGATGAAGTGCAGTACGAGGACAAGGACGCGCTGGGCAAGCCCGTGCTGCGCACGAGCCGCACGTCGAAGCGCCATGTTCTCTTCCCGGCGACGTTGCGTGTGGAGGGGACCCTGGTTCCCTCGATTCGCAAACGGGGCTTGCACGAAGTGCGCGTGTACGAGTTGCAGTCCACGCTGGACGCCGCCTTCGACACGACCTTGCCGCCGGTGAATGCGGGTGCGAAGCGGACGCTGGGCGGGCCCTACCTTAGCTTTTCGATAGCCGATGTCCGAGGATTGGTGGGCTCGCCGGCGCTGACCGTAAATCAGCGTCCGACGCAGCTCGCCCAGGGCGTTGGCGGCCATCGGGAAGGCGCGGGATTGAATGCCCGACTCCCGGCGTTGGTGGAGGGCGAGCGGATCCGGCTGGCCACGCGACTTAAAATCGTGTTGGGCGGAACGGAGTCGCTCGCCATCGCCCCGGTGGCCGACAGCAATGTGGTGGAGCTGGCATCGAATTGGCCGCATCCGCAGTTTGGCGGCCGGTTCCTGCCGCGCACGCGAAGCATCGATGCGAAGGGCTTCAAGGCGCGCTGGGAACTGTCGTCGCTGGCCGCCGGTACGCAGGAGCAGTACCTGCAATCGGCTGACGTGCTCGATACGCTGGATGTGTCCCTGGTCGAACCGGTCAACGTCTACTCGCAGGCCGATCGCGCCAGCAAGTATGGCGTGCTGTTCGTGATGCTGACTTTCGTGGCCTTCTTCATGTTCGAACTGTTGAAGCGCTTGCCGATCCACCCGATCCAGTACGGCCTGGTCGGCCTGGCGCTGGCGATC
>JANNWV010000219.1:0-11327 GCA_031408815.1 Gammaproteobacteria bacterium | reverse complement strand
GCTTTCGTTCCAGCCTCCAGAAGTTTGCGCACCGCCGCCAGGCCGGCGCGCGCCATCGGCTGCGCATCGCTGCCCAATGGCGCCTGGCGGAGCAGGTCGTGCGGTAGCACCGTGATTTCGAAGGCCAGGCCGTCAGCCTGGAATGCCCAAGCCGGAAAGCGTGCGCGGCTTTCCCGATCCACCCTGAGTGACTGTTCCGGCATCTGGCTCGCCGGCAGGTTGGCGTCCATCAGGAATCGCGCAAACAGCTCGGGCTCGTCGCTGAAGGCGTGCAGGCGGATCGGTGATGTTGCGCCCGCCGTACCGTCCAGCACACTGCCCACCAGCCGCGGCTGGAATGACTGGAAGAACTGCATGGCCGCCGCTGCGGCCTCACGCCGGGATTGCAGTTGCCCGGATTGTTCGTCGCCGCGGAACAGGCGCTGGTAGTCGATGAGCTGTTCGCGCACGTCGGCATCGCGGGGCAGGGACGCTTCATCGTCGATGCCCAGCTGGCGCGCGGCGCGCAGTTTCGCCTGGCGCAGGTCTTGCAAGCCGTGCCGCGCCATCAGCCGGGCTGCTTCGAACGCAACCTGCTGCCTGCGCAAGCGCAATTGCGATTCACGTTGCTCGCGATCTCGCTTCATCGGCAACGCCTAGAAGATGTCGAACGCCTCTGCCTGCTGTTCTTCGCCCATGTCCTGCTGGTTGAAGCCGCTGGAAATGATGCGGTCGTAATCTTCCTGCTTGAAATAGTCCACCAGCGCGCCGGGCGTTCCGTCCGGCACCAGTCCACCGGTGCTGCGATTGATGCTGACGGTGACGATGCCCGAGGGCGGCGTGGCGTCGGTAAGCGGAACATCCTTCAGCGCGACGCGCATGTAGTTGATCCAGATCGGAAGCGCGGCCTTGCCGCCGTATTCGCGGAAGCCCAGCGACTCGAAGTTGTCCTTGCCCACCCATACCGTCGTGACCAGGTCGCCGCCGAAGCCGGAGAACCACGCGTCGCGGTGGTCATTGGTCGAGCCGGTCTTGCCGCCGATATCGGCGCGCTCCAGCACCTTGGCGGCCGTGGCCGTGCCGCGCAGGACGACGTCGCGCATCAAGGACGAAGCGAGGAAGGCGCTGCGCTCGTCGATCGCCCGTGGCGCCAGCGTCACCTGCGAAGGTCCGACCAGGTCGGTTTCGAGCTTGTCCTGGGTCGGCGCAGCAGTCGCGGTCGGTCCATTGGCGCTGAAATCGAAATCATCCACGACCACTGCTGCGCGCGCTTCCGTCGCCAGCCGTTGCGGGCAAAGGCGACAGGCACGCGGCGCGTGCGTGGCCGCGATGACCACGCCGTTGCGGTCCACTACTTTCGCGATGAAATACGGCTCTATCAGGAAGCCGCCGTTGGCAAACACGGTGTAGCCGCGCGCGATCGAGATCGGCGTGAGCGAGGCTGTGCCGAGCGACATCGACAGGTTGGCCGGCAGGCTTTCGAGCTTGAAGCCGAACTGGGTGATGTACTTGCGCGCGAAATCCACGCCGATCGCATCGAGCAGGCGCACCGACACCAGGTTGCGCGACTGCACCAGCGCTTCGCGCATGCGCATGGGGCCGGAGAACTTTCCATTGTCGTTCTGCGGCTGCCAGACGTGGCCCACGCGGTCGCGGAACACGACCGGCGCGTCGAGCACGATGGTGGCGGGCGTGTAGCCGCGTTCGAAGGCCGCCGAGTAGAGGAAGGGCTTGAAGCTCGACCCGGGCTGGCGTTGCGCCTGCACGGCGCGGTTGAACTTGCTGCGCGAAAAACTCAGGCCGCCGACCAGGGCGCGCAGGGCGCCATCCTCGGGCTGCAGTGAAACGAGCGCGGCTTCGGCCTTGGGCACCTGGGTCAATTCGAACTTGCCCGGCTCAGCGCCTACCGATACCCGCACGACATCGCCTCGCTTGAGCAGTGCCGCGGGCGTGCGCCCGGTCCACTTGCTCGACTGCGCATCGAGGACCACTACTTCGCCCGAGCGCAGGGTCACCGTTGCCTTGCCGTCGCCAATGCCGGTCACGACGCCCGCGGGCATGCCGCTGATCGGCACGAACCGGCGCAGCGAGGCGCCGAGCTCGGCCGGCGTCTCCGTACCCGTCAAGTCCAGCTTGCCTTCAACCGCGCGATACCCATGCCGGCGGTCGTACTCCACCAGGCCATCGCGGATCGATTTCGACGCAGCCGCCTGGTCGACGCTGCGGACCGTGGTGTAGACCTTGAAGCCACTGGTCTCGGATTCGGCGCCGTAGCGCTCCTGCATGGCCGCGCGCACCATTTCCGCCAGGTAGGGCGCATCGAGCTCGGTCTTGGGCTCGTGCGGACTGGCCCGGCTCGGCTCGGCGCGGGCGGCGGCCGCCTGCGCCTCGGTGATGGATCCGACTTCGCGCATCCGCTGCAGCACGTAGTTGCGCCGCTCGATATTGCGCTTGGGATTGATGACCGGATTGCCGCTGGACGGATATTTCGGCGTGGCGGCCAACGCGGCGCATTCGGCCAGGCTGAGCTGGTCGATTGTCTTTCCGAAATAAAACTCTGCCGCCGCAGCCACACCATAGGCGCGGTTGCCGAAAAAGATCTTGTTGAGGTAGAGCTCGAGGATCTCGTCCTTGGTCAGCTCGCGCTCCATCTTGATGGCCAGTGCCATCTCCATCAGCTTGCGGCTGAAGCTGTATTCCGAACTCAGGTAGAAGTTCTTTGCGACCTGCTGGGTGATGGTGCTGCCGCCTGGCACGCGCTTGTTGTCGGTCGTGGCCAGCAGCCAGACCGCGCGGGTGATGCCTTTGAAGTCCAGGCCCTGGTGCTTGTAGAAGCGGGCGTCTTCGATGGCGATGAAGGCTTGCTTGAGCTGGATCGGGATCTTGTCGACCTTGACCGGGTAGCGGCGCGTCTCGCCGAACTGCGCGATCAGCTTGGCGTCCGCGGTGTAGACGCTCAGCGGAACCTGCATCGCGACGTTGCGCAGTTCCTGCACGTCGGGCAGGCGGGGCGCGACCAGCCAGTAGACGACCCCCAATGCCACTATTCCGAGCACCAGGCCCAGGCCGGCGAGCAAGGCCAGGCGGCGCAACCAGCGTCTAACTTGGGCCATCCTGGGCCTCATCCTCGTTTACATCGGGCGGGACCGGGAGTATAGAACGAGGCAGGCCCCGGTCGGACCAAAGGGTGTCGGTCATTGGCCCTTTTGCCGTTAAAGCTGTGAACTGGCATGGCAAATTGAGTCAATCGACCGAAAAGATGGCGGGGGGCATTGCCATTTCGGAAAATTTCGTTATTAATGTAACGGCGCACGAATAGCGTGTAAGCGCCCGTGGCAAGTGGCAAAAGGGGATAAACCGTGGGTCTTTTCGGAAATACCAAGACACCGCTTGTCGGCCTGGACATCAGTTCCACGGCTGTAAAGCTGCTTCAGCTCACTGAAAGCAACGGCCGTTACCGGGTCGAGCACTACGCAGTCGAGCCCTTGCCACCCAATGCGGTGGTGGAAAAGAACATCGTCGAGGTCGAGGCGGTCGCCGAGGCCATCCGGCGCGCGGTGGCCCGATCCGGCACCAAGGCCAGGCATGCCGCCGCGGCTGTCTCCGGCTCCTCGGTCATTACCAAGATCATCCCGATGCAGGGTGACCTGGACCAGGATGGTCTGGAAGACCAGGTGCAGATGGAAGCCTCCAACTACATCCCCTATCCGATCGAGGAAGTCAGCCTCGACTTCGAAGTGCTGGGCCCGATGCCCGGCAATCCGGAGATGGTCCAGGTGCTGCTTGCAGCCTCCCGCACCGAAAACGTCGACGTGCGCCAGTCCGCGCTCGAGCTCGGTGGCATCACTGCCAAGGTGATCGACGTCGAAGCCTTCGCGATGGAAAACGCCTTCAAATTGGTTGCCGACCAGTTGTCCGTGCCGCGCGACGCCATCGTCGCCCTGGTAGACATCGGCGCCACCATGACCACCCTCAACGTGTTGCGCTCACAACGCAGCATCTACACCCGCGAACAAGTGTTCGGCGGCAAGCAATTGACCGACGAAGTGATGCGCCGTTACGGCCTGAGCTACGACGAAGCCGGCCAGGCCAAGCGCCAGGGCGGGCTGCCCGAGAGCTACGAGGTCGAAGTACTGGAGCCCTTCAAGGAAGCGCTGGTGCAGCAGGTCAGCCGACTGCTCCAGTTCTTCTACGCCGGCAGCGACTTCAATCGCGTCGACCAGGTCGTGCTGGCTGGCGGCTGCGCCTCCATCGCCGGCATCGCCAGCCTGGTTGAAGAACAGATCGGCGTACCGACCGTCATCGCCAACCCGCTCGCCAACATGGCGCTCGGCCCGCGCGTGCAGGCACACGCCCTGGCCCAGGATGCCCCGGCGCTGATGATTGCCTGCGGCCTGGCCCTGAGGAGCTTCGACTGATGGCCAAGATCAACCTATTGCCTTGGCGCGCCGAGCGGCGCAAACAGCGCCAGCAGGAATTCCTGACCATGCTGGGCGTGGCTTCGGCCGCCGCCGTGCTGATCAGCCTGCTGATCGTGCTTTATTACAACGGCCAGATCGATGGCCAGAACAACCGCAACCAGTACCTGACCGACCAGATTACGGCGCTCGACAAGCAGATCGCCGAGATCGCCGAACTGGACAAGAAGAAGGCCGGGTTGCTGCGACGCAAGCAGGTCATCGAGGAACTGCAGGCCAGCCGTTCGCAGATGGTGCACCTGTTCGACGAACTGGCGCGCACGATCGCCGATGGCACGCAGATCACCTCGATCCAGCAGAACGGCGCCGAGATGACCCTGCTGGGCCGCGCCCAGTCCAACGCCCGTGTCAGTACCTACATGCGCAACCTGGATGTATCGGGCTGGATGGGTAATCCGGACCTGTCGATCATCGAGTTGCGGGGCTCCGATCCGGGCCTGCCGAACGAGTTCTCGCTCAAAGTCCAGCTGAAGAATCCGAACGATCCCGCGCAGGCCGCCGCTGCCGCCGCCGCCGCAGCAGCGCAGGATCCAGCCGCACCGCCGCCGCCCGATCCCCTGGCGCCTGCCGCTACCGACGCTGCAGCCCCGGCGGCTGCGACGCCTGCCGCAACTGACGCCCCCGCAGCTCCGGGTACGGCACCCGCGACTGGCACGGCTCCGGCCACGCCGGCTCCCGCCCCGACGACCCCCGCGCCGGCGCCCACCACGCCGCCCGCCCCGGCCGCAGGAGGCCAGCCATGAGCAAGAAAATGGACCTGCGCAACCTCGATACCAGCAACCCTGGGTCGTGGCCCTTGCCGGTGAAACTGTTCGCCTGCCTGTTGGCCGGCATCGTGATCATCGGCGCCGCCTGGTACTTCTTCGTCGCCGACCGCCGTACCGAGCTGGAAGGCCTGGTCGCGAAGGAAGGCACGCTGAAGGCCGAATTCGAAGACAAGCAAGGTCGCGCTGCAAATCTCGAACCGCTGAAGCAGCAGCTCGCCCAGATGGAGCTCATGCTGCAACAGATGCTGCGCCAGCTGCCCAGCAAGAATGAGATGCCCGACCTGATCGTCGACGTGTCGCAGACCGCGCTGGCCACCGGCATCAGCAACGAATTGTTCCAGCCTGGCGCCGAAACGGCCAAAGAGTTCTATGCCGAGAAGCCGATCAACCTGCGCATGGTGGGCACCTACCACCAGTTCGGCGGGTTCGTCAGCGGCGTGGCCTCGTTGCCTCGCGTCGTGATCATGACCATGCACAACATCTCGTTGACGCCACGTGCCGGCAAACCCGGGCTGCTCGTCCTGCAGGGAACGATCAAGACGTATCGCTACCTGGATGATGCAGAAGTAGCTGCACAGCAGACTGTCGGAGGTGCGAAGTGAACTCCGCCCCGCGCCAGATGAGCAAGCTAAAGTCCGTGTTGCTCGGCGTCGCGATGCTGGGCCTGTTGACGGCCTGCACCAGCGACACCAAGGAAGTGGAAGCCTGGGTAGCCGAAGTGAAGGCGCGTCCCGCGCCGCCGCTCGACCCGCTTCCGGTGATGCGCCAGTTTGAAACTTTCGAGTACTCCTCCGAAGGCCTGCGCGATCCGTTCGCAGTGCCGGTGCCGGATCGGGACTCGGGCAGCGGCCTGCGCCCCGACCCGAATCGTCGCAAGGAAGCGCTCGAGGCATTTCCGCTGGACGGCATGAACATGGTCGGCACCATCGGTGGTGGCGGAAACTTGATTGGCCTGGTGCTGGCTCCGGACCGGGTGACTTACCGGGTGCGACCGGGCAATTACCTGGGACAGAACGACGGCCGGATCACTGCGGTTTACGAAGACCGCATCGAAATGGTCGAACTGGTACCTGATGGGGCGGGTGGCTGGCTGGAACGGCAAGCCAAGATCGCTCTTGAAGACAATTGATTGGGGGATAGCGAGATGACCGCAACGAACAAGATCGGCGAGAGCAAGGGCATGGTCCGAGCCTTGCGAAACGGCGCGATAAGCCTGGGCCTGATGATGGTCAGCGCTTATGCAATGGCCGATAACGTGCTGCAGGACGTCCGTTACGCGGCCGCCCCCGGCGGCAAGGTGGACATCACCTTGCAGTTCGCGAGCCCCGTGGGAGAGGTCCAGGCCTTCACCACCGACAGCCCGCCCCGCATCGCCATCGACCTGCCCGGCACCAGCAACGCGCTGACCCAGCGCCGCGTGGTCATCGGCAGCGGCGCAACGTCCGCCGTCTCGGCCGCCGAGGCCGGTGGCCGCACGCGCGTCGTCGTCGACCTGCTCCGGCCCGCCGGCTACACCACCCGCAGTTCCGGCAACCTGCTGGTAGTGACGGTGGATTCGGGCGTGATGGCCAAGACCGGCAGCGCCATGGTGCAGACCGCCGATCCGGCCAAGCGCGCCCCCAGCGCGGTCAGCCTGTCCAACATCGACTTCCGCCGCGGCGACAACGGGGCAGGACGCATCATCCTGCGTTTCGACGGCAGCGGCGCCGCGCCCGACATGCGCAACGACGGCAAGCAGATCGTCGTGGATGTCAGCAACGCGCAACTTCCCGAAAACCTCCGTCGCCGCCTGGACGTGACCGACTTCGCCACCCCGGTGACGAGCGTCGAGCCGCGCAACAATGGCGGTGGTGCGCGCCTGGTGATCAACACCAACGGCGGCTATGACTCGATGGCCTACCAGACCGGCAACGAGTACGTGATCGAAGTTTCACCGAAGCGCGAAGCCGTCACCACGCGAGCCGGTGCCAGTACCACGTCCCCGACCATCGGTGGCAGCGGCGGTCGCTATGTCGGCAAGCCGGTCACCTTCAACTTCCAGGACGTGCCGGTACGCACCGTGCTGCAGCTGATCGCGGAAGAGTCCAACCTCAACATCGTCGTCGCGGACACGGTGGCGGGCAGCGTCACGCTGCGCCTGATCAACGTGCCGTGGGACCAGGCGCTGGAAATCCTGTTGCGCGCCAAGGGCCTCGACCAGCGTCGTGACGGCAACGTGGTCTGGGTCGCTCCGCAGGCCGAATTGTCGGCTTACGAGCTGGCGCAGAACACGGCTCGCATCAACCTGGAAAACTCCGGCGAAATCGTGGTCGAGTACATCGCAATCAACTACGGTAGCGCCACGGAACTGGTGACCATTCTGACCTCCGGCGGCCAGGGCGGCGGCGGAGCCGGTGGCGGCGGCGGTGCCGGCGGCAACCGCGGCTTCCTCACCTCGCGCGGCAGCGTCAGTGCCGACATACGTACCAATACCTTGCTGGTCAGCGACACGCGCAAGAAGATCGACGAGATCAAGCGCATGCTCGAAGTGCTCGACCGCCCGGTTGACCAGGTGCTGATCGAAGCTCGCGTCGTGATCGCCGATGAGACCTTTGCCCGCGACCTGGGCGCACGCTTCGGCTTCCAGGACATCGACAATCCCGGCAACGGCAGCGACAGCACCAAGACCCGCGGCTTCGACATCAACCTCGGCGTGACCGGTGGTGGCGTGTTCAACCTCGGCATCCTCAATCCCAGCTCGAACCTCGACCTGGAATTGTCGGCGCTGCAGGCAGAAGGCCGAGGCGAGGTGGTGTCCAACCCGCGCGTGATCACCACCAACCAGCGCGAGGCGACCATCACCCAGGGCGACGAAATCGGCTACACCACGCCGCAGGCGGCAGGTGCGGGCCAGGCGTTGGCAACTCCGGCGTTCAAGGAAGCGTTGCTCGAGCTGAAGGTCACTCCGACGATCACCACCGACGGCCGCGTCTTCATGCAGGTCAACATCAAGAAGGATGACATCAAGGGCTTTACGCTCGGCGTGCCGTCCCTGACCAAGCGCTCGATCACCACCGGCGTCATGGTGGACAGCGGCGACACGGTCGTGATTGGCGGCGTGTATGAATTCCGCAACCGCGAAGACATCACCAAGCTGCCTTGGCTGGGCGACGTGCCGGTGCTCGGAAACCTGTTCAAGAAGCGTGGCAAGTCGCACTCGAAGGCCGAACTGCTCGTGTTCGTGACCCCGCGCGTGCTGCAGGTCGCCAAGCGCTGATACCGGGCTTGAAATGAAAGACCACGGGGCCGCTCATGCGGCCCCGTTTCATTACCAAGGCCAGGACACCAGATGATTCCCGACTCGCCGACACCGAAGCCCCGCGGTCTTCCGCTGCACGCGCGCATGCTGATCGGATTCGCGGTCGGCATTGGCGCTGGCCTGCTGGTCCATGTGCTGGCGCCAGATGCGACCTGGGTCGGGTGGCTGACGACCTACATCACGCAGCCGGTCGGCCAGGTATTCCTCAACCTGCTGTTCATGCTGGTCATTCCGTTGCTGTTCTCCGCCCTGGTGATGGGCGTGGCCGAAATGGGGGATATCCGCTCGTTGGGCCGGGTCGGCTGGCGCATGCTCGCCTACACGGTCATCGTGTCCAGCATCGCCGTGATCATCGGCCTGGTGCTGGTGAATGTGTTCCGCCCCGGTGATGGCGTCGACCCCGCGCTCGCGCAGCGTTTGTTGACGGAAGGTTCGGCGCGGGCGCAGGAGATCGTCTCGGCCAATGCGAGTTCGGGTTCGGGCATGGCGCTGCTCGTGCAGATCGTTCCGAAGAACGTGATTGCGGCGGCGGCAGCTAGCGACCTGCTTGCGGTGATGTTCTTCGCATTGATGTTCGGCATAGGCCTGCTGCTGACGCAGACGCCTGCCGCGGAAAAACTGAAGGGCGCCATCCAGGGCCTGTTCGACGTTTCGATGACCCTTATCCACCTGGTGATTCGCCTGGCGCCGTATGCAGTGGCCTGCCTGGTGTTCAACCTGGCGGCCCTGTTCGGTTGGGAGTTGCTGGTCAGATTGGCCGGTTATGTCGGCGTGGTCGTGCTGGCGTTGGCAATCCACTTCACCGTGGTCTATTCCCTGGCCCTGCGCTACGCGGGCGGCTGGTCTCCGATCGCCTTCTTCCGCGGCTCGCAGGAAGCGATCGTGATGGCGTTTTCAACCGCCTCGTCCAATGCGACCTTGCCCACCGCCATCAAGGTGGCGGAAGAAAACCTGAAACTGCCACGCGGCATTTCCCGATTCGTGCTGACAGTCGGCGCAACGGCCAACCAGAACGGAACGGCGCTCTTTGAAGGCGTCACGGTGTTGTTCCTCGCCCAGTTCTTCGGCGTGGACCTCAGCCTGGGCCAGCAGGTGCTGGTGATGTTCGTCTGCATCCTGGGCGGCATCGGTACGGCCGGCGTGCCGGCTGGCTCCCTACCGGTGATTGCGATGATCCTCGGCCTGGTCGGGGTTCCGCCCGAGGGGATCGGCCTGATCCTGGGCGTCGACCGCTTCCTGGACATGTGCCGGACCACCCTCAACGTCACGGGCGACCTGGTGGCGGCCGTCGTTGTTTCCCGCGGGCACAGCGACGCGGACGTGCCCTCCATCGCCGTGGATTGAAATCCGCAGGCGACAGCCGGGCCGGCTTCAGGGAAAATAGGCTGCCCGTATTCCGGGCACCCTCCCAAATGAGCCTGCCCCAATGCCGACGCCGAGCCGCCGCGACCTAGCCAATGCCATTCGTTTCCTCGCCGTGGACGCGGTCGAGGCGGCCAAGTCTGGCCACCCCGGCATGCCGATGGGCATGGCCGACATTGCCGAGGTGCTCTGGAACGACTTCCTGAAGCACAACCCGAACAACCCGAAATGGTTCAATCGCGACCGGTTCGTGTTGTCCAACGGCCATGGCTCGATGCTGCAATACGCGCTGCTGCACTTGTCCGGCTACGACCTGCCGATCGAGGAACTGAAAAACTTCCGCCAACTGCATTCGCGCACGGCTGGTCATCCGGAAGCCAGCGAAACCCCCGGTGTGGAAACCACCACCGGACCCTTGGGCCAAGGCTTGGCGAACGCGGTGGGGTTCGCGCTGGCTGAAAAATTGCTGGCGCAGCGCTTCAATCGTCCGGAATTCCAAATTGTCGACCACACGACCTGGGTGTTCCTGGGCGATGGCTGCCTGATGGAAGGCGTGTCCCACGAAGCCTGCTCGCTTGCCGGTACCTGGGGCCTCGGCAAGCTGGTTGCCTTCTGGGACGACAACCACATCTCGATCGATGGCAATACCGCAGGCTGGTTCACCGACGACACGGCGGCCCGATTCGACGCCTATGGCTGGCAGGTGATCCGCAACGTCAACGGCCACGACCCGGTCGAGATCGCACAAGCGATCCGTACCGCGCAAGCAGAAACCGAGCGCCCGACCCTTATCTGCTGCCGCACCGTGATCGGTTTTGGCGCGCCCAACAAGCAGGGCAAGGAATCCGCGCACGGCGCCCCGCTCGGCAAGGACGAAGTCGCTGCCGCGCGCGCGCAGTTGGAATGGCCGCATGCCCCCTTTGAAATTCCGCAGGATATTTCCGATAGCTGGCGCGCAGGCAACACCGGCCAGGTCCGCGAGGAAGAGTGGAACCGCCTGTTTGATGCCTACACGCGCGCCTTCCCGCAATTGGCTGACGAACTGCTGCGCCGATCGCGTGGCGAACTGCCCGAAGATTTTGCCGCCGCCGCAGCCGCCTATGCCGCGAAACTCCAGGCCGAAGGCCCCGTGGTTGCATCGCGCAAGGCATCGCAGATGGCCATCGAGGCATTCGCACCACACCTGCCGGAATTGATCGGCGGTTCGGCCGACCTGGCACATTCAAACCTGACGCTCTGGAGTGGTAGCAAGTCGGTCACCAGCCAGGACGCCGACGCCAATTATGTGTACTACGGCGTCCGCGAATTCGGCATGAGCGCGATCAGCAATGGGCTCGCGCTGCATGGCGGCTTCATCCCGTATGACGCGACCTTCCTGGTCTTTTCAGATTACTCGCGCAACGCGTTGCGCATGTCGGCACTGATCCCGGCGCGCGCCATCCA
>JANNWV010000218.1:0-49027 GCA_031408815.1 Gammaproteobacteria bacterium | reverse complement strand
GGGGGGTTGGGCGGGGGGGGGCACGGCCCCCACCCGGGGGGCTCTCCTGTCACCCGCCCCGGCCCGGGCGCTAGGCCCCCCCCACGTCCCTGACCCAAAACGTCCTGCCTCAGGGCTTGAGCGTGAAGCTGGTACTCGCGTTGCCGCCGGTGATGGTGACGGTCTGCGCCTTGCCGGAAATCTTGCTGCAGGTGACCTGGAAACTGGTCTTGCCGCCATCCGTCGAATTCCAGGCGAGGTCCACCGAGGCCGGGACTTTGCAGGCGGCATTCGACGAGGACAGCGGAATCGTCGTGGTGCCGGAGGTCACTGCAACGTCTTGGGAACCCACCACGGCCGACACGGTGATCGGCTGCGAGTTGTTGGAGGTCATCCAGCTGTTCTGTGCCGACAGGCTCACGGCGAGCGGGGCGGACGACATCACGACACTGTTGGTGCCGGTACCCGTGCCGGTATTGCCGACCGAGTCGGTTCCCGTTCCTGTGCCGGTGTTGCCGACCGCTTCCGTGCCGGTGCCAGTGCCCGTGTTTCCGACCGAGTCGGTTCCCGTTCCCGTGCCGGTGTTGCCGACCTGGTCGGTGGGCACGGGCTCTTCCGGCGGGGGTGCCGGCGCAGGCGCCGGAGCGGGGGCCGGTGCTTCTTGTGCCTGCACGTGCAGGGGGATGGCCCCGAGCAGGGCGAGGGCGATGATTATCGGTGTGGCTTTCATCTTGGGCTCCTAAGCGGCATTGCTTCCAGCCAGGAAACGGGTAGCGCAAGGCGACCCGGGCGCCCGATATTCTCACAAGCCGGGAACTGCCGCTTGAAATGCCCGGAGAACCATACGGATGAAGGCTCCCGGGGCAGACTGGTACACTCGCCGCTGCAGGCGCGGCATCAACGCCGTGGGGGGCATGCGATGCAGGATGTTCCGGGATACGAGTTCATTCGAGAGCTCGGGCGCGGAGGAATGGCGGTTGTCTATCTGGCGACCCAGAAGTCGCTGAAGCGGCCCGTGGCGCTGAAGTTGCTCGACCGAAATGTGCCGGGCTATTCCGAACTTGCGCAACGCTTCATCAACGAAGCCCATACCCTGGCCGGCCTGCGGCACCGCAACATCGTCACTGTCTACGACGTGGTGGAGTCGTCGCAAGGCGATTTCATCAGCATGGAATACCTCGAGGACGGCAGCCTGGCAGATCGCCTGGCGGTCGGCCTGAGCGTGCAGCAAAGCCTGTCCATCCTGGCCCAGTTGGGTTCCGCACTGGACGCTGCGCATGCGCGCGGCATCGTGCATCGCGACATCAAGCCCGACAACGTGTTGTTCCGTGATCCGGAAACACCGGTGCTCACTGATTTCGGCATCGCGCGGCTGATCGATCCGGAATCGCAACGCATGACGCAGGCCGGACTCGCCGTCGGTACGCCCAGTTACATGTCGCCCGAACAGATTTCCGGCGATCCCATCGACGGCCGCGCCGACCAGTACGGCCTGGGCGCGATGTGGTTCCAGATGTTGACCGGCGACCTGCCCTACAAAGCCGACAACACCTCCGACCTTCTCGTCGCCCATCTTGCGCGGCCGATTCCCAGCCTGCCGAAGGCGCTGTCTGCGCTGCAGCCGGTGATCGACCGCATGCTCGCCAAGCAGCCGGCGGCACGTTACTCGAACATGGCCGCGATGCTGGTGGACGTCGGTCGCCACCTGCTGCGAGCGCCGGAATTGTTGCGCGCCCCGCCCGGCACCGCCCAGGTGAGTCCGACCGAACGGTTGCACCAGTTGGGTTTCCCGACGACGGGCGTGCAACACACGCTGTCCACCAGCCAGACCCGGTTGCTCGATACCCCGCGCGAGTTGTCACAACCCAACCTGCCGGTGATCAAGGGTTCCCGCTTCCGCATCGCCGTGATGTCGGTGGTGGTCGCGGTCCTGGCGCTGGCGGTCGGCGGCCTGCTGTATCGCGATCGCGATAGCGGCGCGACGACAGCCGAAACCACGGCCGCAATGACGACCCCGCCGGCAACCGCAGGCGCGGACGCGCAGATCGGGGAAGCGGCGTCGGCGCGTTCGATCGCGGTGCTTCCGTTCGCCGACCTCAGCCAGGAAAAAGACCAGGCCTACATGTCCGATGGCCTGGCCGAAGAACTCCTGAACCTGCTGACCAAGGTGCCGCGGTTGCGCGTGATTGCGCGCACGTCCTCGTTTTCCTTCAAGGACAAGTCGGTGGACGTGGCGACCATCGCCAAGGCGCTGGATGTCGACCATGTACTGCAGGGTTCGGTGCGCCGTTCCGGCAAGCGCATCCGTATCGCTGCGCAATTGATCCGTGCCCAGGACAGCGCGCAAGTCTGGTCTGAAACCTATGACCGCGACGATGCCGACGTGTTCGCCGTGCAGGATGAAATCGCCGCTGCCGTGGTCGGGCAGTTGAAGATCAAGCTGATGGGCGAACCGCCGCATGCGCAGAAGACCGACGCGCAGGCCTATGCCCTGTTCCTGAAAGCGCGCCAGGCCGGACGTCGTGGCGATGCGCAGGGACTCGAGGAAGCGGTGACGCTTTACCGCCAGGCCCTCGATATCGATCCGCGCTATGCGCCGGCCTGGGTCGGCCTGTCGTCCAACTACGCCAACCAGGCCAACAGCGGCTTGCGGCCGATGGATGAAGGCTTCCGCCTGGCGCGCGAAGCCGTGGACAAAGCCCTGGAGATCGATCCCGAATTCGCTCGCGCGCATGCGCAGATGGGCTACATCGCGATGAGCCACATCGGCGACCTGCAAATGGCGGCAAGTCATCTGGAGCGTGCACTGGTACTGGCGCCCGACGATACCGGCGTCATCCTCAACGCGGCGCGGCTGGCGCAGGCCCTGGCCCGCGTGGACCAGGCCACGGCCTTCGACCAACTGGTGATTGCGCGCGATCCGGTGAATGCGCGCGCGCACTACAACCTGGGCGTGGACTACCTGTATTCCAACCGCGTGGACGAGGCGATTGCCAGCTGGCAGACGACGATCGCGCTCAGTCCTGGCTTCATCGGCGCCTGGTACAACATCGGCACCGCGCAACTCGCGCGCGGCCAGAGTGAATTGGCACTGGCGTCGTTCCAGAAGGAACCGTCCGAAGTCTGGCGCCTGATCGGCCTGCCGATGGCCTACCACGCCCTGGGCAAGAAGGCGGAATCAGACGCCGCACTGTCGAAGCTGGTCGCGGAACACGCCACCGACTCGGCCTACAACATCGCCTACGTGCAAGGCTTCCGCGGCGAGAACGACCTGGCCTTCCAGTGGCTGGACCGGGCCATCTCGTACAAGGACACCGGATTGTCGGATGTCGCGTTCGAGCCTGCCTTCGCCGGCATGCGCCAGGATCCGCGCTGGGCGCAGATGCTGCGAAAGCTGGGCAAGTCGCCCGAACAACTGGCGGCGGTGAAGTTCGACGTCAAGCTTCCGGAATAATCAGGCTATCGGCTGGATCAGTTGCGGCCCGTTGCTGCGCGGGCTGCCGACCGCGCGGCTGACCGGATGCCAGGCCAATGCCGGCAAGGGTGCGCTCATCGCGATCGCCATTGCTTCATCGGCCGCCGCATGCAACCACGCGTGCAGCACGTCGCCCGACAGCATCAGCGGCGTGCGGTCGTGCAGTTCAACCATGTCATCGCCGGCAGCGGTGGTGATGATGGCGAAGCTGCGCAGCCACTCGCCTTCGGGCGTCTTCCAGTTTTCCCAGATGCCGCCGAACAGGATCATCGGTCCCTGTGAATCGTGGATCCAGTAGGGCTGCTTGATGCCGGCCTCCGGACGCCATTCGTAGTAGCCGCTGGCGGGCACGACGCAGCGACGCGTTTTCCAAGCGCTGCGAAACGACGGCTTCTCGGCAACCGTTTCAATACGTGCATTGATCAATGCCGCGCCCGCCTTGATGTCGCGCGCCCAACTGGGCACGAGGCCCCATCGCAACTGTTGCGCGATCGCACCCCTGCCCTCGCTTTCGCCCAGGATCGTCCACACCGACTGCGTGGGCGCGATGTTGAAGGAAGGGTCCGGCTCCACATCGGGCACGACCAAGTCGAGCCCTTGCGAAAAGGCGTGGACCTGCGCCCAGGTCATGTCTTGCGAGAATCGGCCGCACATGTGGGGAGTTTAATCCGCCTCGCAGCGCGACGGGCGCTGCAGGACTTTGGTGCCGACACCCGGATTCGAACTGGGGACCTACCGCTTACAAGGCGGTTGCTCTACCAACTGAGCTATGCCGGCATGGCGTGGATTCTACCGGTGCGGCGCGGGAATTCGAAATGCCGCGTTCAGCTGCAGGGCGCGGTCCGGCCTTGCAACTCGGGATCGGGCAAGGTGGTCTTCCAGTCGAGCCCGGCCGGTGCGGCCACGTCGATCCACCATTGCGGCACTTGTTCGGTGCGCGCTTCGATCACCGGGCTGTAGCCCAGCGCCGAGACGACCTCGCGCCGCTGCGTGGCGTTTTCCAGCTCGCGGAAGATGCCCAGCGACACGGTGTTCTGGTCGCCGCCGGCGGTCACCACGTAGTAGTCGGCGATACCCTTTGCGGAAAGTGCGCGCGCGGTCTGCAGGGCTTCGGCGCGGCTGGCGGCCGGCGGCAGGTAGACCCGATAGCCTCGCAACGCAACGGCCGGCACTTCGCGAAACTGGATGCGCTCGACGCGCGGCAACATCAGGTCCATCGCCAGGCGCAATTGGGCCGGCGTGGAAAACGGACCGATGCTCAGGCATACGGCATCGGGGCTGAGCTCCGCCGGCGCTTCGGCGAGTTCCGCGGCGTCGACCACCGGCTTGCGCTCGGCTTCACTCAACAACACCAGCGAGGGCACGTCCTTGTCGGTCGCGGGCACGGCGACGGGCGCGGGTTCGCGGTGGCTTGCCCACCACACGGCGACGCCGACGTTCATGCACAGCAACAACAAGATCAACGCACGCAGCAGCATTCAGCGCTCCTGGGCATGCACATAGACCGCCATGCCATCGAGCACCAGCGCGGGCAGGTGCATCACCGGCGCATGCTCCACGTCCGCCAGCAAGATCGCGCCACCTCCGCCCACCAGCAGCGTGGGAATCGTGCCGAGGCGCTCGCGCGCCTTGCGCAGGCTGCGCTCCACCAGGCCGAGCGCCGCGCCGCGACAACCTGAGGCGACGGCATCGGCGGTGTCCGATGCAAAGTCCGAGGCCTGCCCTTCGGCCAGGTCCAGTTGCTTGAAACCCGCAGCGAGTGCGGCGCGCATGCGTGCGGGCATCGGTGCGATCGAGCCGCCCAGGTGCAGTCCGTCCTCGGCGAGCAGATCGATGGTGAGCGCGCTTCCCGCCGACACCAGCAACCAGGGTCCGTCGTTGCGCTGGCACGCAGCGACCATGGCCAGGAATCGATCGACGCCCAAGTTGGCGGGTTCGGCGTACGCGATGCGCAGCTTGCCGAAACTCGGCTGGGTCTGGATACGATGCAATGCAAGGCCGTGTTGTTCCAGCGCCGCCGCCAGCGCCCGGGTGCGCTCGGCCGATGCCACCGATGCAAGCCAGAGTTCGTCGTTGCTTTCCGCGGCGCCAACATGCTGCAGCAGTATCGGCAAGGCATTGGGCTGGTCATGCCCGATGGCGAGGATTTCGCCACGCCGGCCCTGTGCATCGAGCAAGGCGCACTTCAGGCGGGAGTTTCCCAGGTCGATCAACCAGCGTTTGCGTTGGATTTTCATAGCGGCCGAAGGCTGACTTCGCCCCCGTGAAAACTGCGTTCACGCCCGTCTTCGCCGCGCAGGCGCAGGGCGCCGTCGGCGTCGATACCAAGACTCATCCCCTCGAACTGTTGCACGCCATCCGTCACCCGCACGGGCTTGCCGTGCAGCGCATCCAGCGCCTGCCAGCGCGACAGGAAGGGCGAAAGCCCTTCATCGTCGAAGCACTGCAGCGCCGGGAGCAGCGCGCCTAGCACGCGTGCGGCAACGTCGTTGCGCGATACCACGCCATCGCCGAGCTGCGACAGGTCGCACCAGGCCTGGTCGATGCGGCGCGCGGCTTCATCGGGCATGCGCACGTTCAGTCCCATGCCGATCACAGCGCTGCAACCGGGCGAATCATTGCGCAACTGCACCAATATCCCGCCAAGCTTGCGCGCGTCCACCCACAGGTCGTTAGGCCACTTCAGCCGCACGTCGGCAAAGCCCATGGCGTGCAGCGCCTCCACCGCGGCCACGCCGACCACCAGGCTAAGCCCGGACATCGTGGAAAGCGATCGCGAAAAACGCCGCGACAAGCTGAAGTAAAGATTGGCCGACGCCGGCGACGCCCAGGCGCGACCATTGCGCCCCACGCCGCCGCTTTGAAACTCTGCGAAGAAAACATCGCAGCCCTGTGCGGGCGCGCCAGCCGATGCTGCATCGAGCTGCGTGGAAATAGTCTCTCGCGCAATGGACAGCGAAGCCAGTTGCGAAAGCGCCTCGCTTCGCAGCGAGCCGCGAATGAAATCCGCGTCGAGCAACTCGACGCCACTGCGTTCAAGGGCGTGCAGCTTCATGCGCCTTTCTTCGACAGCCAGCGGCCGAGTACGCGCACGCGCTCGAAGCGCGATTCAGTGCCGGCGCGCAGGCGCGCGATATTGCTGCGATGGGTGAAGACCAGCAGCGCCGCGGCGATGATGGAGAAGCCGAGGCGAATGGCGTCGCTGCCTTCCACCAGCGCCACCAGCACCAGGCTGGTGCCGGCCAGCATGGTGGCGAGGCCGACGTAGCCGCCCCAGGCCAGGCTGACCAGCCAGACGATGAAGACCGGCAACAAGACCTGCGGCCAGACGACGGCCAGGCCGCCGACCAGAGTGGCCGCGCCCTTGCCACCCCGGAAGCCATGGAAGATCGGCCAGACATGCCCCGCCACCGCGGCAAGCACGCAGCCATACAACCACGCCGGCGATAGACCGGTCGGCAGGAAACGCCAGGCCAGCCAGGTGGCGAGTGCGCCCTTGCCGATGTCCACCAGCACGGTGCCGAGTGCGAACTTCAGGCCCTGCGTACGCAAGGCATTGGTGCCGCCGGCATTGCCGCTGCCGATGGTGCGGATATCGATACCGCGAAGTTTTCCCAGCAACAGGCTGCCCGATATCGAACCGAGCAGGTAGGCGGTCAACAACAGCGCGAAAGGAATGACCATGCGCCGATTATGGCGCGAATACCGGCTGCAAGCTGATGACCAGTGCACCCGGCCCGGCGTGCGCGCCGACGGCTGGGCCGGTCTCGGCCAACCAGGCGTCCTGGCAGTCGATCGAGGATTTCAGGCGCGACAACAGCAGTTCGCCGTCGGCCGCCGCGTCGCAATGGCCGACGATCACCCGGTAACGCTGTCCAGCCTGCACGCGCCTCGCCACGTAGCGGGCGAAGCGCTCGGGAACCTTCTTCTTGCCGAACAAACCGCCGACCAGGCTGAGCTTTCCGATCGGCGTCACCTTGGCGATCGGCGTCAGGCCCAGGCCCTGCACCAACGGCTTGCCCCAGGCCGGGATGCGACCGCCGCGCACGGCCAGGGTCAGGTCGCGGGTCACCGCCCAGGTCATCGTCTGCGAGCGCAGTCGTTCGACCAGCGCCACGATGCTGGCCGCATCGTCGCCACGCTGCGCGGCTTCTGCGGCGGCAATGGTCAGCAGCGCCAGGCCACCGGCGGCATTGGCGCTGTCGAAGATGAAAGTACGATCGGGATGGCCGCGCTGCGCTGCCGTTTCGGCCGACTGGATCGTGCCAGACACCGCGCGCGCCACGCCGAGGTAGACCAGCGACGGATGGTGCGACAGCAGGAACTCGAATTGCCGCCGGAAATCACCCGGGGACGGCTGGCTGGTTCGCGGCAACACGATTTCCTCGCGCAGCTTCCGATAGAACTCGGTCGGCGTGAGGCCGATCTTGTCCAGGTAGTCCTGGTCGCCGAAGTTCAGGCGCAGCGGCACGACGTGGATGTTGAGCTGTTCGGCAAGGCCGTCAGGCAGGTCGGCGGAGCTGTCGGTGATGATGGCGACGCTGCTGCCGCCGGCCGCGGTGCGTGCCTGCGCACGCATGTCGTCGGCCTTGGTCGATTCGACCCGACCGAAGCGCGCCGCGATGTCGAACAAGGCCTGCGGATCGGACACGTGCGCATGCAAGCGGATGCGCGAGTGCGAGCCCGCGACGACGACGCAGGACGCGCCCAGGTCGCTGACCGCCGCGCGCAGGCCGGCGCGGTCGAGCCCCTCGCCCAGCAACAGGCATTCGCTGCACCAACGGTGCGCGGGGTCGGCATCGATGACTTCCTGATGTGCCTGCGCGGCTTCCAGGTCGGCTTCGGATTCGGTTTCCAGGGTCTCGGCATCGATCTGGCCGTTGCTCAGGTAGTCGCCGATGCCTTCCAGCAAATCGACGAAGCCCTGCGCGCCGGCATCGACGACGCCGGCGCTCTTGAGGACCGGCAATTGTTGTGGGGTGTAGGCCAGCGCACGCCGCGCTTTTTCGAGTGCGGGCGCAAACCAGCCGCGCATGTCGTCCACCCGGCGGTCCGGGTCGAACGAGTCGGCGAAGGCGCTGATGACGCTGAGGATGGTGCCCTCGCGCGGATCGGCCAGCGCCTGTCGCGCAGACAGAGATCCCGCGCGGATTGCGCGCGCCATGATGCCGGGCTCGATCGCGGCGCGGTTGCCGAGGCTCTCGGCCACACCGGTGAAAAACTGGGCCAGGATCGCGCCGGAATTTCCGCGCGCGCCGTCAATGGCGTCCTCCCCGACCCGGCGCATCAACTCCCCCGCGCCGGCGGTCCGCCGGCTAAGCGCGCCGGTCAGCACGCTGCCAAGGGTGAAGGCAAGATTGCTGCCGGTATCGCCGTCGGGCACTGGGAACACATTGATCTTGTTGAGCACATCGCGGTCGGCGATGACGCGACGGGCGCCCGCAATGAGGGCCCGGCGCAGGGCGGGGCCGCGGATGCGCAGGCGGGGTGCTTGCAGGGCAATGGCATTCATCGTCGCGAAGTCTGCCGCATGCCGCGTCAAGGGCCATGCTGCGGTGCATCATGACGCTGTGAACGTCGTAGGTTCCAGCTACACTTGGCCCATGCAACTATTTGCCCATTCGGCGCATCTGACCTTGCATGACCCGCCATGAGACTGCCGAAATGTCCCGTTTGCTGTTGGCCCTGAGTCTGTTCGCCTTTGCCACGATTGCGCTGGCCAACGAGCCCACTGCGACCGACGACACGCCTTCGGCCAAGCCGGGCAAGCCAGCTGCGGCTACCGATCCCGAGGCGCCGGCGATACCTGCAACGCCCGCGCCTGCGCGCAGCAGCACGCCGCGGCCCGCGCTTCCGCGCTGGCACAGCCTGCTTCCGGGAATGATCCGCTAGTTCAGAACACGGGCGGAAAATGCACGGTGAAGCGTGCGCCCCCCAGTTCGGTAGAACGCTCGACCTTCAACTCACCGCGATAGGCGCGCACGATGTCCTGCACGATCGCCAGGCCGATGCCGTGGCCATGCACGCGCTCGTCGCCACGCACGCCACGCTGCAACAGGTGGTCAACGTCTTCGGCCGGAATGCCCGAGCCATCGTCTTCCACGGCGAAGAAAACGCCGGGTCGACGGTTGCCCTGGGCCGGCTCGACCTTCACGGTCAGCAATACCCGTTGCTTGGCCCACTTGAAGGCATTTTCCAGAAGGTTGCCCAACAGTTCCTGCAGGTCGCCGATCTCGCCATAGAAGCTGGCGTCGGCATCCACTTCGAATTCGCAGAAGACACCCTTGCCGATATAGACCTTTTCCAGGCTGGCGACGATTTCCTCGGCGCGCGGCTCGATGCTGATCGGCGCGGAAAACAAGGCATGTCCGCTGCGCGCGGCGCGCGACAACTGGTAGGAAACGATTTCGTTCATGCGCTGGATCTGCGCGGACACTTCGCGGCGAAGCTCGCCTTCTTCCGCGCCGGAATCGAGGCGTGATCGCATCACCGCCAGTGGCGTCTTCAAACTATGCGCCAGGTCAGCCAGCGTATTGCGGCTCTGGTCGAGGTGCGTGTACTCGCTTTCGATCAGGCCGTTGATGCTGTCGGTGATCTGCTGCAGTTCCGGCGGATGCCGCCCCGACAATCGGTCGGCGACGCCGCGACGCACGCGCGAGAGTTCGCTTTCCAGCACGCGCAGCGGTTGCAGGCTCCAGCGCAGCACCAGCATCTGCACGAGCAGCAACAACACGGCAGCCATGCCGAGGTAGCCCCACAAGGACGCGCGGAATACGCCCACCTGGCGGTCGAGTTGTTCGGCATCTTCGTAGATGGCGAGGGTGAAACGGGTGATGGTGCCTACCTGCCCGGTCTCGCCCTGTTCCCAGGCGACGCCGGTGCTGAAGCGGTAGTACGTGTGCAAGACGCCCTTGTCGTCAACGAAGCCTTCAAGCTCCGGCTCGAAGCGCTGCTCGCCGGCCTTCAACAATTCCGGCTCGGGCAGGTTGCGACCGAGTACCGAGGGCGAATTCCAGTGCAGGGTCTTGCCGCGCACCACCGCGTACAGGCCGCTGCCGGGCTGGCGGAAGCGCGAATCCGGCGCCTGCCCTTCGGGCGGCTCGATCAACTGGCTGTCGCGGGTGAATTCGAACGCGCCCAGATAGGCATAGGCGTCGTTCTGCAGGCGCTCCTGCAGGTTGCTGATGGCCGTGCGCTGGAAGGCCTGGTCCAGGGCGACACCGGTCAGCCCCAGAAAGGCAATCAGGCCAAGACTCGCCGCAAGCAGCTGGCGTGCATGCAGTGAAAGTGCACGCCTCGCCACGCGCGGGGCCTTCGCGACTTTATTCGCTACGCGGGATAGCGAACCGATAACCGCGGCCACGGACCGTCTCGATCGGCTTCAATTCGCCTTCCGGATCGAGCTTCTTGCGCAGGCGGCCGATGAAGACCTCCAGCACATTGGAATCACGATCGAAATCCTGCTGGTAGATGTGCTCGGTCAGGTCGGCCTTGGACACCAGCTCGCCGGCATGCAACATCAGGTACTCGAGTACCTTGTATTCGTAGCTGGTCAGGTCAACGCCGGCGCCATTGACGCTGACGGTCTGCGCAGACAGGTCGAGGCTGACCGGGCCGCAATCGAGCGCCGGCTTGCTCCAGCCTGCGGCACGACGCAGCAGTGCGTTGATGCGCGCCAGCAGTTCTTCCACGTGGAAGGGCTTGACCAGGTAATCGTCAGCGCCGGCCTTAAGGCCTTCCACCTTGTCCTGCCAGCTCGAACGCGCCGTCAGGATCAGGATCGGGAATTTCTTGCCTTCCGAACGCAGGTTGCGAACCAGGTCCATGCCCGACATCTTGGGCAGGCCAAGGTCGATGACGGCGACGTCGAACGGCAGTTCGCGACCGTGGTACAGGCCTTCTTCGCCATCGGCTGCGGCATCAACGGCAAAACCCTCGCGCTTGAGGCGGGCGGTTAGTGTTTCCCGGAGCGGGGCTTCGTCTTCGACCAGCAAAATACGCATGTCGTCTCCTCGGGTGGATCCGGCTGCGAGCCGGATCCGATTACTGTGGCGGGTCTTCGTCCGAATCGCTGGACGATTGTTTTTGCTTGTCCCTGCCTTTGGCAGGGCGATCCGTGGTCGGTGGATTGCTGGGGTCGTCCTGCACGACGCGCACGCGGCCGTCTGCAGTCAGTACCTTCAGGCGATACACCTCGCGCCCGTCACGTTGCATAGGCTCAGCCCGAAGGACCTCACCGCCGGTCTGCCGTTCCACCCGCCGGACAGAGTCAGGCAGGGAGCCACGGTTACCCTTGGCCGGGGCCTGGGCAGGCTCGTCGGACGGCGGGTCAGTTGGCGGCGATTGCGCCCAAACGCTGCCCGTTCCGACCAGGATGGCCGCAACAAACAGGGTTTTGACACTTCGAGTAAAGCTAAACATGCGTCGGGATGGTATCCGATGAAAGTGAACAAGCCAAAGCTTGATGGGCGGAGTTTGCGGCTCAGGCGATGAATTCGATCTGAACCTGAACGGCCAAGGTTCAGTAAACCTCGGCCACGCAACAGCGCAGGGAGCCGCCGGCCTTCTCAATTTCGCTCATATCCACGGACTGCAGCGTGAACCCGGCCGAGGCCAGGATGGCGCGATTAATGGGGCTGAGCGCCCGGGCGCCGGCCTGGCTCATCCAGACGCTGTCCTCGGACAGGGCAAGACAGTTGCCGGCAAAGGCGGTCTTTTCGGCTTCACTCAGGCGCAAGGCCTGGCGCGGGTACAACTCGGCAATGGCCTGCGCGACAGCCGGATCGGCGAAGCCATCGTCGGCGATGACGGCCGCCCTGCCGGCCAGGATGCTCAGCACGACATTGCTGTGGTACTCGTGCGGTGCCAGGTCGAACATCAGGGTGGCGCGCAGGCCGAAGGCTTCGTGCATCGCGCCGGCGCCGGTTTCATCGCAGCGTTCCGACAAGCCGCAGAATCCGAGCCCGCTGCGGTGGTCGATGACCAGCGAGCCGGTGAGCTCGCAGATGCCCGACTGCTTGCGCAGATCCACTTCCTCGTAGCGCATGACATCGCGAAAAAATCCGCGGATGTCTTCCCGATCCACTTCCGCCTGGCGCACTGGGTGGCGCATGTGGCCGAGGATGAGCTTGCCGCGGGCGGTGGCGAATACGTTGTTCGGGAACTGCGCGTCGGGTGTCTTTTGATTGCCGGGAAAACAGATCGTTGGCAGGGTTTTCGACAGCGCGCGCTGCAAGTCGCGGTGCTGGGCGAGGGCCAATTGCGGGTCCACCGATACGCGCAGGTCCATGTACAAATTGTCACTGGCAGATTGTTCGGCCAGGGAGAAACCTTCCGGCGAAATCAGAAATGCCGCCTTGGCGGTGGCGGGACCAAAATCGGTTGGCGCACTGCGGGCAAAGTCGCTGAATTTTCCGATGTCGCGGGTGATCACGCCGCTTGCTCCGAGGGTTGGGTTGCTGCGATGGCCTTTTCCAGCAATGCCAGCCCGGCGTCACTGCGCGGCGCGCCTTCGCTGAGGATCTGCCGATAAGCCCGACCGCCGGGTTGCGCGTGGTACAGCCCGAGGATATGCCGGGTGATGTGCTTGAGCGCGAGGCCCTTGTCGAGATGGCGCTGCACGTAGGGCAGGTATTCGCGCAGCAGGGAATCGCGGGTGCGCGGTTCGCGTCCCGATAGCGCGCAGTCGAGCAGGTGCAATCGGTAAGGTTCGTGATAAGCCATGCGGCCGATCATCACGGCATCCACGTGCGCGAGTTGCTCGACGCAGGCCTCTACCGTGGCCAGGCCACCATTCAAGCTGATGAGCAACGTGGGGCGTTCCTGCTTCAGCCGGTGCACCCAGTCGTAACGCAGGGGCGGAATGTCGCGATTTTCCTTCGGCGACAGGCCGCTGAGCCAGGCCTTGCGTGCATGCACGATGAAGTCCTGGCAACCGGTGGCGGCGACGGTGTCCACGAATTGCAAAAAGGCATCGTAGTCTTCCTGTTCGTCCACACCGAGTCGGCATTTGACGGTGACTGGAATTTTCACGGCCGCGATCATCGCGGCTATGCACTCGGCCACCAGCGGAGGTTCCTTCATCAGGCAAGCGCCGAAGCGACCGGCCTGCACGCGGTCCGACGGGCAGCCGACGTTGAGGTTGACCTCGTCGTAGCCCCACTCCTCGCCCACTTTCGCAGCTTGAGCCAGATGACCGGGATCGCTGCCGCCTAGTTGCAATGCCACCGGGTGTTCGCTCTTGTCGAAGCCGAGCAGTCGTTCGCGATCGCCGTGCAGGATCGCCTGGGCATGCACCATCTCGGTGTACAGCAGCGCATCCGGCGCCAGCACGCGATGGAACGCGCGGCAATGGCGATCAGTCCAGTCCATCATCGGGGCAACGGACATCTTCTTCTTGGGTGCCGGAGCTGAACTCACTGACGCTGCCTCACGGAACACTGATGCGGGACGTTTCGGTAACAGTTTAGCCCCTGGCCGCACCCGCAAGAAAACGGAATCGCTGCGATGCAGGGGCGCAAGGCCGAGTTGTCACAGCAGGCCTTGGCGTAGGCAGTTCGCCAAGCGCGGGTGGAAGACGCGCGACCCCTTGGATGTTCGACGGTTCGGCTGACTACTACGTCCTCTACGGTGTGCTCTGGGCAGCTCGAAGTTGTTCAGTACTCAACTGCTTGGAATACCGGTCCAGCAAGCGCTGACTAAATGCGTCGTGGCGCGCTTGGTTGAGCGCAATCAGATATCGGTAGGCCCTCACTGGATCCGCTTCGGCGAATCGACCTTCGGAATACAACTCGTAGGCCCGATACAGCCCCTCAGGGTGGCCGGTCGCGGCGGCTCGCTCTGTGAACATTCGAACGTTGCTGGCGTATTGAGCAACAAGTTCAGGCTTCTTGAGCACTGCGTCGCTCCGCGCATACTTTCCGGCGAGGCCCTGATACTCCAACTGTGCCTCCAGAAGGCCTGCACTTGCTCCGATACCCGCGAGCTCAAACATGAGCTTGTCGTGGCTGCCGCTGAGACCAACACACTTCTCAAAATGCTCGTCCATAGTCGCTAGCGCGCCGGCCGCAGCTTCGGCTTTCATGTTTCCTTCTGCCTCTGCCGCGAGCCCGGCATAGGCGGAATCGGTAGCCGAGCAAAGCAAGAGCGCCTTCGCGAGTGCGTAGGCAAGCGTGGGATCACGTCGTGACTCGTCGGTGAGGGCTTCCAACTGGCCCGCCAAGTGAATTCCGTTCAAGCGCGCATCAGCCGAATCGATTGCCGCGGATCTCGCGACGCGCGATGAAGCAGAGGTGGGCACCGCAGAAGTAACGGGGAGAGCTGGATTCGGACGGTGATCCTCTGGTTGCACCGAAGTGCGATTACCGCCCGACCCAGTGCCGAGCGGCAATCCCACGACTGCACTCCGAGGAACCACGAACCAAAAGGCAACCGCAAGCGCGACCAATACGAGTGCGACAAGGAGCATTTTTCGGGTAGCGGTGACCATCAGGATCTCTTCGAAGTTTGCGGAACAGGAGCCTTATCGAACTCGGATATGCACGCCGCCGCCGGTGTACTGATAGACAAAGCATACACCGTTGCAGATCGTCATATTCTTTAGCGTGCCGTCAGGTGCTTGCCAAGTGTCTACCAACGTATTGACAAAAGTTTTGAGAAACTCAGCAGTGTCTCCCTTGGGCTGCTCGCCAATCTTCTCGCTCATTGAGCAGTAGCCACAATGAAACGTACCAACGGAGTAGCGCGCGTATCCACCGCCACCGCCACCGCCACCGCCACCGTACGCGCCATCACCCAACAATCCACCGCCGCCGCTGGTGTCGACACCGCCGTAGCTGCCGCCGCTGCCCGAGTATGCGCAGATCCGCTCCCCTGACCACTCACTGGTGATCCAAGTGCCCTGGCAACCATAGACGGTTACACCGTCCATCTGCACTGCAGCCGCCGGGCTGACCTGCATCGCAAGCGCCAATGCCACACCCGCAGTCATCGCTGAAAAATTGATCTTGAAACGCATGAAACACACTCCCTTGTGATTTTCGCCCATTGGCAGGAATTCCAATTGGGAGATGGAACGGATCCCCGCCCGTACTCATCCGCGCAGGACTGTACATGCGAAAGTTCGCGCTGGAGTCGACGCATATGCCTGCTTGCGCTACCGCCGATCAGCGTCCGGAAGGAAAGCGCCGGGTTAACAGCAGCGACGCTAAGCCGAACCGTACAGAATCTGCTTAGTACTGATTACTCGTACAGCGCCGGTGGCCGTTTGGCTTACGTTGTCGCGTTAGGTCGGAGACACAGGGATCGAGAATGACTTCAATTCACGACAGGATTCGCCTGGCGAGACGCCACGCGCGGACTTCACAGAGCGAACTTGCCAGCATTGTGGGTGTCAACCGAAGCGCCGTCGCCCAATGGGAACGACCCAACGGAGCCAAGCCCACCATGGAAAACCTGCTCAAGATCGCCGTCGCGGGATCGGTGAAGGCGGAATGGTTGGCCACCGGCCGGGGTGCCATGGTGATGCCCAGCGCAGGCAAGCCGGCAGATCAAATTACCGACCTGCAGTTGAGTGAATTCGCTCTGACCGACTACGAACAACGGGTGCTCAGAGCATTTCGGAACCTGGAGCACCGCAGCGTTTCGGCCATCGTCATCTTGGCGGAGTCGCTGGTGGTTCAGGGCAAGCGGGGACGTATCCAGCAAGGGTGAAAATACGTGTCTGGAATGGTAGCAGCAAGCGGTTGCGGCGAGATTGCTGCAAGCAAGATTCGATTCCGTGTAAGCCTTTGACCGGGAACTGGATTTTCGCTACGTAGAGCCCATCCATCATCGGGGCAACGGATAGCAGCGGACTCAATTGACAGACCATCTCACTCAGGGTGAAGGCATCCCAAGACAATTACTGCCGACGCGTGGCCGGATTGCTGCCGCCTTGCCGTTTTTGGGGAGATGGGGCGGAGTAGTCCGCCGGGGAATCAAGAATGAAACGAAGCCTGGTTTTCGCGATGCTGACGGCAGCCGCGGCGGTAGGTGGCGCGACTGCCTGCGAGCCGATCGAGCACGTGGCCATCAATGGCAGCTTTTGGGAACGCGGGCAAGACCGCACCCAACTGATGGCGCGGCTGGCGCCGGGCGAGAGCAAGCGCTTTGAGCTAAGCGGCCAGCGCTCGGTGGAGATAGCACGCAACAAGGCAGGTCGGTCGACCATCAAGCTGGTCGACCCGAAAGGCCATGCGCTGCATTTCGCCTGGCTGGGCAGTCCGGCCCAACCCTTCCGCCTCGCGGTCTGCGATCAAGGCATCGAGTTGGCCAGCCCCGCCACCCAAGCCAAGGCCGTCTGCGCTGCGCGCGGCTGACGCATTCGCCAGCCGCGCCAAGGCATCAGAACCCCGACCTCGGCGCAAGCCATGCGCGCCATCACTTCTCCATGAATCGACGATAGGTAAGTCCGGCCAATATCGCGCCGGCAATCGGCGCAATCCAGAACAACCACAACTGCTGCAGCGCCCAACCGCCCACGAAAATCGCGGGGCCGGTGCTGCGCGCCGGATTCACCGACGTATTGGTCACCGGAATACTGATCAGGTGGATCAGCACCAGGGCCAGGCCGATGGCCAGGCCGCCGAAGCCGGCCGGTGATCGCGGATGCGTTGCGCCCAGGATGACGATCAGGAACATGAAGGTCAGCACGACTTCGGTGATCAATGCCGACTGCATCGAATAGCCGTTCGGCGAATGTTCGCCATAACCGTTCGACGCAAATCCGCCGGCGGTGCTGAAGTCGGCGTTGCCCGACGCGATCAGGTAGAGGATGCCGGCGCCGGCGATGCCGCCCAGCACCTGCGCAACGATGTAACCGGGCAGGTCGGATGCCGGCAGGCGACCCGCCGCCCAGCAGCCAAACGAGACCGCCGGATTGAAATGCCCGCCTGAAATCGAACCCAGCGCGTAGGCGCCGGTTACCACGGTCAGGCCGAAGGCCAATGCAACCCCGGCATAGCCGATGCCCACGTCGGGCACGCCCGCCGCCAATACCGCGCTGCCGCAACCACCCAACACCAGCCAGAACGTACCCAGGAATTCCGCGAACAATTTCTTGCCCATCTCCCCTTCCCCTTCGCTGTTTGGAAACTCGTCTGCCTCAATGTGTTTCGACCGCTTGCCCCGATGATAGTCGTGCCAGCGTGTCGGTGTAGAGCGCGAGATCGCTTCGCATCGTGCTGGTGTCCTGGGCGATCTTCAATTGCTTGCGCGCCTCACCCAACTCGCCCAGATGGTAATGCGCCAGGGCCAGCCAGAAGTGAAACTTGTCGTAAAACGCGTCGCGCTGGATGGCCTTGGCGAACATCCGCTTGCCCTCGGCAAAATCGTCCCGGCGCATGGCCGCCACCCCCAGGTCGAAATAATGGAAGGGCGGCACTGGGCGTAGCTGTTTCATGCGCGCATCGGCGTGATTGGCATCTTCTTCGCGGCTGAGCGATCGCAAGACCGCCACCTGGTTGGACAGCGCGATGTAATTTTCCGGTTCGACTGCCAGTATGCGTTCGAAGGTCGACAGCGCCTCCCCCCGATTGCCGTGTTGCTTGTAAATGACACCCAGCGTGTTGCGTGCAGGCAGGTACGTTGGCTGTTGGGTGATGGCCGCACGAGCCCACCAGTACGCACGGTCAAGTTGTTGCTGGCCCAGCAACTCGACGGCGCGATTGTTCATATACATCGCCACCAGCGTTGCTTCGGTGATGACGCGCGTGCGACGTCCCGCCAACTCGCTTGCTGGCACGAAATCTATGACCAGGCCTTGATCTTGCTGGTCCAGCAAGCGCCCGCCGGCAAGACGACTACCTCGCAACATCACGTTGACGTGTTCGTTCAAGATATCGAGGCCGTCGTTGCGGGTCCAGGCTTCGTCCAGGAACACCCGCTGATAATGCACATCCATGTCCAGCTGCCGGGCGAACGATGCCGTCAGGATCACCAGTGACAGGCAGTTGCCGGACCTCGCGGCGAACGCCTGCGCGGCGTTCCCGGTGACGGTGGAATTGTATTCCAGTGCCAACTCGCCTTGCTGGTACAAGGCATCAAACAGGCCCTTCTGCTTGCCCTTCGCCCGCACCTGCGGGGCGATGTCCGATTGCACGAAACGCAGCATGGCTTCACTGGGCGCGAACACGTCTTCGCTCCGGATCGTTTCGGCCTGGGCTTCGAACAGTGCATCGTTGAAGTGTGGCGGGTCGATTCGCACCGGTTTCGCCGCGCAAGCCGCCAATCCGAAAGCCATCACGATGGCAAGGACGTGCCTCAAGGAAAATTTATCCCCGCGCCTGCGAAATGCGGATGGCGAGGGCAATCGCCAGGCACATGCTAACGAAGGCTAGCCAGGCGAACGGCCAGAACAACGGCAATCCCTCCAGCAGCAGGCTGTCGTTGGAACCGGGTATCAGCTGACTGCCTGCGGCCATCAGCAAGCCACCCAGCAGGCAGCGAGTCACCGTGCCAACTTGCAGGCGATGGTGTTTGAAACTGCCGGCCAGCACGCTGCCGCCAATCGCGCCGCCGAACAGGGCGAGTATCAACATCGCGCGCAGCGTGCCCCCTTCAACGCCCATGCCTGTCGCCAGTTCGGAAATCGTGTCAGTCCAGGTCCAGGCGCCGCCCGTCAGCAGCAGTACCAGGACGAAGCACAATCCGATGACCAGCGTGGCGACCGCGGGCGTCCATGTTTTGGAACGACGGGAGCGCCATAGCGAGACAAGCAGCCACACTGCGACCATCGCCAGTGCGATCGACCACGCAACGGGATAGTCCAGCAGCTGCGAATGGCCAGGCAGGCGCGACGGCGGCGCCAATGGATTGATTGCCGGCAGCAGCGCGGCGCCGATCAAAAACCCCAGCGGCGTCCCGAGATAGGCCCAGTTGCCTGCACCCAGCCGCGCCACCGAACCGAATGCGCAGGCGCCATTGATCCAGGCACCCAGGCCAAGCACCGCACCACCCATCACGGTAAGCGCCGTTGCGCGATAACCCAGTGGCTCGATCATGCTCAGGCCCGCAGCACGCGCGAGGGTAATCAGGCCCGCGACCCAGAGGGCGGCCAGCAGCATCGCCAGCAATTGCGTGGCGTGGCGACGCAGGATGATCTCCTCCACCGCGGCCACCGTACAGGTGCCGCCGCGCTGGATGGCAATGCCCATGCCGGCAGCCAACAGGACCACGAGTACCAGCGTTGCAAGCACGGCATTCTCCCTGCGCGCCCTGCGCAGGTGACCAGCCTACTCGTCCTGAGCGCGCCTCGACAAATGCGCCAGCGACGCCGCGTTGGCCTCCCAGTTGCTGCCGTCGAACGGCTCGGCCGTGATGGAGTCGTAGCTGCCCTCGTCCAGGCAGCGCGCATTGACATCCACCCCGTCGGGGTTGGAGCGCGGGATATAGAAACTCTTCACGCCACAGACGCGGCAGAAGCGATGCTTCGCCACGCCGGAATTGAAGGTGTATTCGGTGATGAATTCCGCGCCGCTCAAGAGGCGGAAACGCGAAGCCGGCACGATCAGGTGCCAGAAGCCGCTGCTGCGGCAAATCGAACAATTGCAGTCCTGCACGACCAGGTCGCGCGGCGCGTCCACTTCAAAAACAACGCGGCGGCAATGACAGCCGCCGCGATGGGTTACCAGATCTTGGTCCGTTTCAGGCATGCAGCGTCACTCAGGGCTTGTTGCCGTTGCCGTTGCCCTTGTCGGAATTGCCCTTGGCCTTGTCCGAGTTGCCCTTGTTGGACTTGTCGGAGTTGCCCTTGCCCTTGTTGTCCTTGTCGCCGTCGTACAGCAGCACGCCGTCATCCTTCTTGCCGGAATTGCCAGGGCCGCCCTTGTGCGACTTGTACTTGCCGCTGGACTTGCCGACCTGGCCCTTCAGCGCGTGGAACTCCGCAGAGCCGGGCTTGATACCCATGCGCTTCGCAACCACGCCCCAGCCCTGGCCACGATTCTGGTCGTACTGCTTGACCACGTCGCCGCAGGGACGGCGCATCTGGTAAGCCAGTGCACACGCGTAATAGACATCACCCGGATCCCAGCGACGCGTGGTGAGCAGGTCGTTCACCAGGTAGCGCGGGGCGCCGAAACTGTTGACCACGTCGTCCACGAAATAATCGCGGTCGTTGCGGCCGTAATCATTCATGTACCCGAGTTGCGTGTCGAGGTAGACATCGCCGGTGCGCGGGTTGTAGCTGATGACCTGGGCAGTGACTGCGCCGGAAAGCGACAGGCCCAGGGCCAGGGTAAGCAGTGCGTTCTTGAGTTTCATGGCGTTGCTCCTTGAAGTGGGGCTAGTCTGAACGCAGCGCCTGAATTCCCCCTTAAGGGTTTTCAGAGCCGCTGCAGGCGGTAGTCCACGGCCTGGGCCGATGGACGACCTTCGCCGTCCAGCAACTCCAGTGCGCCATCGGGCCGCAGCACGAAAACCTGCGCGCCCGGGTCCAGCGTGTAGCTTGCCAGCGATTCGCCATCGATGACACGCGTGCCCTCGATCCATTCGCCCTGACGCGCGAACCGGGTCTCGCCGCGCCCGCCAACATAGGTTTCGGTGAGATCGAAACTGCGCCGTGGTCCCTCAATGCGCAGCACCAGGCGCGTATCCACGCCTGCGCAATCGCTGCAAGGCAATACCCCCGACCAGAGCCGTTCACTGCCATCGGCCAACGCTTCCGCGCCGGCGGCGGATGGCGATGACCGGCCAGGTGCCTCCCGTCCCGCGGGTGCCGCGTCCTGCCCGGGCTGGCAGGCAGCCAGCATCACGATGGCCAACAACAGCACGCCTCGGTTGGGTGTCATGGTCTCGCTCCTTGCCCGGCAACCATCCTAACGCGCACCCCGCCAACCGGCACTGCGCGAATGAACTCCCGTTAACCCCACCCGGCGCGCAGGCGCGTTCAAGCCTGTGACCCACCACCGGAGAACGCCATGCAACTCGCGCACGCCCCGTCCCGCTCCCTGTCCCTGGACCCCAAGCGCATCGCCGCGACCAGTGCGGCCATCGTGGTGCACGTGGCGGTGTTGATGATGCTGATGATGCCGGCCCAGATCGCGCCGCCGAAGACCGTCAAGGACACGCCGATGGTGGCGGTGCCGATCGAGCCGGTGATCCCGCCGCCACCACCACCGGCGGACGACACCCCGGTCCGGCGTGCGACAACCAAGACAGTGCTGCCACCCCCGCCCGTGCAAGTGGTTGTCGAAAACACCGAGCCCCGGCCGAACGACACGTTCGTCGAACGCACGACGACCGACGAAGTCGACACCACTGTTTTCTCGGAACCGACCACGCCCAGCTTCGCGCAGATCCGCGCCGACCTTGCGCCTGCACCGCCCTACCCGACGCAGGCACTGCAACGCCGGCTGGCCGGCTTGGTGATGCTGCGCGTCCTCGTGGATGAAACCGGCAAGCCGATCGATGTCGTGGTGGAAACCAGCAGCGGCGTGCGCATGCTCGACGATACGGCAGTGAAGTTCGTGCTCAAGCGCTGGCATTTCGTGCCGGCCACGCAGGACGGGCGCGCGATCCAGGCCTACGTGCTGGTGCCGATCAGTTTCGAGTTGCAGCGCTGACGGAAATCCGCAGGGCGCTCAGCCGATGAGGAGGCCGAGCGTCCATGCGGCCAGGCCGAGCGCCAGCATGCCGAAGGCAACGGCAGCGACCATGGACCCCAGGCCCAGCATCCGCGCCATTACCCGCTGGCGTGGGCTGAGCACGTGGTATTCGGTGCCATAGGCGGTGCCGGCCGACAGGCCGAGCATGGCGAACATGGCGCTGGCCATGCCCGAAGCTATCGCACCGATTCCCCAGGCCCACCAAGGCATGTCAGTTGCTTCCCTCGTTGCGGCGCAATTGTGCCGCATCGGCGGCATCGAGTGCAGCAACCACATCGATCAATGCATCGGCCACGGAGATGAAGAATTTCGGTTGTATGTGCGCGAAGGTATCGCCGGGGCGGTGGTAATCGTCGTGGTCGGCCACGCCGAAATACAGGAAGGGAATATCGCGCTGGTGGAAGGCGCCATGGTCGGACTGCATCGTCCAGTCCTCGTCCACGCGGTAGAAGCCCGGCTTGTCATGGCCATAGAGGATGGTGGGGACGCTGGTGGCGCGAACCTTGTCCAGTACGGGCCGCAAATGCGGATTGGCATACAGGCCGCTGGCGAAGATCTCGCCGTCTGCGTTGCGCGACACCATGTCGAAGTTCACGTCGAGCAGTATCGACTGCAGGGGCACCGGTGGATTGTCGACGAATGCCAACGCGCCCCACATACCTCCCTCCTCGCCGTCGAAGGCCGCGAAAACCAGCGTGTGGCGGGGTGGATTGGCCCGGAAATGGCGGGCAACTGCCAGCATGGCCGCAACACCCGAGGCATTGTCGTCGGCGCCGGGATACAGCTTGCCACCGCGCACACCCAGGTGGTCGTAGTGGGCGCTGACCACCACGACCGATTCCGGATCGACCGTGCCACGGATTTGCCCGACCAGGTTCACGCCAGGCACGGGTTTGCGTTCTTCCCAGAATTTCGCGCGCCAGAATCGAATGCCGCGCCCGGGCGTGAAACTGAAAGGATGTTCGAAGCCCGCGCCCACCGGCTTCAGTCCGACCTCGCGGAAGCGCTGCAGCAGGTAGTCCCGGGCCTTCTTTCCGCCTGGTGTATTCACGGCCCGCCCCTGCATGGCGGGGTCGGCCAGCGTGCGCACATCGGCCAGCAAGCTCGCCGAATCGACGCTGGAAGCTTCGCCAGTGCGCTCGCGCTTGGACAACTCGGCACGTTGCGCGGCCAGTTCCTTCGGCGTGGTGTCGAACTTCTTCGACAGCGGCAGGGCAAGCACCACCAGTGCAATCATCATCACCAGGCGCAACGCCCATTTGCGCTTGCGATTGAAGGGTTTCATCGGCTCAGCCTTTGCGTGCTTGCAGCAGGGACAATGCGGCGGGGATCTCGCCCGGACTGGCGACATCGACGTATCGGGGATGCTCGCCGGCAAGACCCGTTTCCATTTCATGCGCCCAGGTGATGTGGTACGGCATGTACACGCCCCAGCCACCGAGGGCAACCACCGGTTCGATATCGGAGCGAAGCGAATTTCCGACCATCGCGAACTGGGCAGGCGCCAGTGAGAACTCACCGAGCACGCGGCGATAGGTCGCCTCGTCCTTTTCCGAAACGATTTCGATGCGATGGAACAGGTCGGCCAGGCCCGAGCGCGCCACCTTGGCCTCCTGGTGGAACAGGTCGCCCTTGGTGATCAGCACCACCTGGAAATCGCGCGCCACCGCGGCCACGGCCTCGCGGATGCCCGGCAGCAACTCGACCGGGTGCGACAGCACTTGCTTTCCAAAGCGCAGCAATTCCTGCACATCGGTGGCGCTGATGCGCGCATCCGTAATTTCGATCGCGGTCTCGATCATGGACAGGGTCATGCCCTTGGCGCCGTAACCGAACAGGCGGATGTTGCGCTTTTCGGTTTCCAGCAGGCGCTCGTGCAGTCGCGCATCGGCCAAGTCCACGTAGGCGCCGACCAGGCGCTCGAACTGGTCGTGTACGGTCTGGTAGTAGCCCTCGCTGTGCCAGAGGGTGTCGTCGCCGTCGAATCCGACCAGTTCGATCATGGTTGTCGCGCGTGATGGAGAACGGTGAATTCTAGCAGGCAAAAAAAACAGGCCGGGGAACCCGCGACCTGTCCGTTTCAAGAGGCGCATGCCGACACCGTGACAGGGCAACTCGTTCGACGACGGGTTTGCCTGTCTATTCCAACGTGGCAGGGCATGCCAAGCGGCCATCGGATGTCGACGGCCTGGCGGAGCGGCGCGGATCAGTCGGGCAACTTGTCCAGCGTCCAGGTATTCGTGTTGCCGGCCGACCCGGCTTCGGCCCGTCGCTGGTGGGTAAGCTTCAACAGCAGGCCCGACTTGCGGTCCAACACCACCGTCGCTTCGTCGGTCAGGACGAATCCCTTGGGCAGGGCCCCGGCCACCTTGTCGGGCATCGCTTGTCCCATCAATGTCTCGACGATCTTCCACATGATCGGCGCGCCCTTCACCGGGTCGATCTCCTGTTTCCACAGGATGGTCGCAGTGCCAGCGCGTTCGTCCGTGCCGACCAGGCGGAAACTGCCCCTGGTGGGGATCAGGTCGGCGGACCACGGGCTGGGCAGGTAATCCTCATAGACCGTCGGCTCGCCGACCTTGAGGGAGGCCGCCATAAAGAAATTGTAGATGGCGATGTTCTTTCCGAGGCTGTTTGAGATGGCCTGCTCGGTCGTCATGCGCTCCAGCACCGGTACCAATTTCGCCCGGATCTCCGCCTCGTCGGCCTTGGCAAGTTGCGGCCTTGCCTTTGCCTGCGTCACCAAGGCAGGCAGCATCACCTCACGCATTCGCTCGCCCAGCACTTTCCAGTTGCGCAGGCGCAGATAGGCGCCGTCGGGTTGGAGTTCGGCTTCAAGGGACAGATCGCGAAAGCCGTCCTGCAATTGCGTCGCCAGCGCCTGGTCGGCCGCGGAATTCTCGCTCTCGCCGGTAATCGCCACGTTGGTCGACTCGGCTCGCCAAACCTGCAGGAAGCCCTTCGGTCCTGCCTCGGCAATCGTGATCTTGTCTACTTCGCGCGTTTCGATGCGCTGGGTCTTTCCCGCACGGGTCTTGTCCTGGACGGTCACTGACTGGTAGCGATGCGCGTCTCCGAGATTCCAGGGCAGCGGCAGCGTGATGGTGGCGAGTGCCAGCGACGGCGAGACAATGGCAGCAAGCAACACCGACCAGCAGATTTTCCGCGATCGCATCTTCAATCCCCTGGTTTTCAGCCCGCGCAGTCGACTCGCTTCGACCCGCTTTCGCACGTGTCGACAATGTTCGCACAGCGCCGCGAGACGCGCTGGTTTAGCACACAGTCAGCGTGGAGCGTCCTTCGTTCATATTCGCTCGTGCATCCTCCGCCCAACTCAAGGCAAGCAGGAAGCAGGCAAATGGACCGCAAGATGCAAGTGAGTGCAATCGCACTATCAATTCTGCTCGCACCCTCGGTGATGGCTGCAGCACCGGCACCCGCCGACAGCACGCTGCGCGCCCAGGTCTTGCTGGACCGCGCCTACTTCTCGCCGGGCGAGATCGACGGCGCCGCCGGCTCCAACCTGCGCCGCGCGCTCAATGGTTTCCAGGCCAATCGCGGGCTCAGCGTCACCGGCGAACTCGATGCCGCGACCTGGACGGCACTCAATGCCGATGCCGCGCCGGAGTTGCAGACCTACACCATCGATGCGACCGACGTGGCCGGCCCGTTCAAGGCCATCCCGACCGACATGATGGAAAAATCCAAGCTGCCCGCGCTCGGCTACACCTCGGCGCTGGAAGGACTGGCTGAGCAATTCCACGCCAGCCCTTCCCTGCTCGTGAAACTCAATCCCGGCAAGGACCTGTCGCGCGCCGGCGAAGAAATCACTGTCCCGGCGGTAACGCCGACCGCGCCCTTGCCTGCTGCCGCGAAAGTCGTGGTGGACAAGTCCGACTCGACGGTGTCGCTGCAGGACGCAGCGGGCAAGACCATCGCGCAGTTCCCGGCATCCACGGGCAGTGAACACGATCCCCTGCCGCTGGGCGAATGGAAGATCCAGGGCATCGCGCGCGATCCTGTCTTCCACTACAACCCGGCCTTGTTCTGGGATGCCAACGAAAGCCATGCCAAGGCCAAGATTCCCGCCGGCCCGAACAATCCGGTCGGCGTGGTCTGGGTGGACCTGTCGAAGGAACACTACGGCATCCACGGCACACCCGAGCCCTCGCGCATCGGCAAAACCCAGTCGCACGGCTGCATCCGCCTCACCAACTGGACGGCGCTGCTGCTGGCCAAGGCCGCGTCGCCTGGCATGACGGCGCTACTGCAGGACTGACATGAGCCGGCTCGCCATCCTGGTCCTGGGCATGGTCCTGGGTGCGGCCGCGGTCGTACTGACGTTCTCGATCTGGCTCGATCCAGGCGTGACGCGGGCCGACAGACGGGTGCACGCGACGATGTCGCCCGACGAGTTGGCAGTCGCGCCGATCGTGCCAGGACCGGCGCGACCGGCGAGGCCTGCGGGCTATCCGCCGACGCAGGCGCCGGTGTCGGCGCCTGATGACGTCGAGCCGATCTCCAAGCCCGTGTTCGAGCCAGCCCGGGGCGTGGAGGTGCAGGAGATTCCAACGGCGCCGTCATTACCCTTCCCAGCGCCTTCCTCGCAGCAAGCTGCCGGCTTGCTGATTCCGGTATTGGGCATCGGGCCGAAACAGTTGAGCGACACCTTCACGCAAAGTCGTGGTGCCGGCCGACTGCATGACGCGATAGACATCATGGCCCCGCGCGGCACCCCGGTCGTCGCAGTGGCGGACGGACGCGTCGCGAAACTGTTCAACAGCAAACCGGGCGGCCTGACCATCTATCAGTTCGATGCGGAATCAAAGCTCGCCTACTACTACGCGCATCTCGATTCGTATGCGCCAACCCTGGTGGAAGGCCAGCAGCTTCGGCGCGGCGATGTCATCGGCTATGTCGGCAGCACCGGCAATGCCAGTCCCGACGGCCCGCACCTGCACTTCGCCATCTTCATCCTGGGCCCGGACAGGAAATGGTGGCAGGGCACCGCCATCAATCCCTACCCGCTGCTCGGCGGCGGATAGATCCGACCCGGTCGCAGCGGCCTGAAGCACGGTTGCCTGCGATAGAAATCGGCGTCCTGCGCTTCTTGATGCCAACCTGGAATCCCCGCGAGCGGCAACGGCCGCAAGTCCTGCGGATCAAGCAGGCACCTGCGCGATTCGATGGCATCTGCTACCTGCTGGTCGATGCGCTCCGCACTCGATCCCTCTGTCGCAACCAGAACGATACATTTCCCGACCAGCAACATCGCCCGATTCAGGGCGTGCTCGAACAAGGCATGGCCGAACACGTGCAAGCGCACGCTGCCGTCTGTCCATGCCTCCCGCCTGCGCAGGAAAATTTCAAGCCAGTCATGCCGGTCCCAGGCGTCGAGTCCGGTTGCATCACGCAGCACCACGATGGCGCCGGCTTCGTCAAACTGGGTCAGCGCGGCCTGTCGCCGCGTTCGTAGCAGGCTGCCCACGGCATCCATGTCGCGCACCTGCGCGTGGTTCAGCGCGGACTTGATGCGCGGGAATCGCGCCCACACCAGGGCGTTGAAGAGGTCGTGCCAATTGTCGGCGCGCGTCGCGATCCGGCCGCTACGGAAGATGCGCGCTTCGTAATTTTCATCGTCGGCGTCAGCCATCGCCACCAGGCGGATGGCTTGTCCGGTAATGGCGTGGCGCAGGCCGGCGACCCGATCATTCAGCCGGTCGAGCGTCGGCCATTGCGGCGACAACAGAAGATCACGATCCGCCTCCAGCGCACCGAAGATCGGCTGGTCGAACAGTTCCGCAGCCAGTCCAGTGCGCGCAGGTGCGATGAAGCGCAAGCGGCTCCGCCTATTCGCTTGCGCCGGGCGTTACCTTGCATTGCTCGGCAACCCAGCGATAGATGCGCTGCATCTGGTCGTCGGTCAGCGCCAGCCATTGCTTGTCGCGAACCGAGGCGGAAAATTCCATGGCCGACTCGCAGGCGGTCAGCGGCTTGGCCTCGGCGGCCTTGGGCTTTTCTGCTTCCACCGGCTCCGGCGGCTGCGGACGCGAACGGCGCTCGACGATTTCCGAAAGCTCGCGCACGGTCTGCATGTCGCGCAGGCGCTTGGCTTCGGCAAGCGCCGCCTCGTCGGGCGTGGGCTTGGGCTCGGGTGTGGCGTCGCGACGCCATACCACGGTGCTGCCCTTGGCGCAGGCTTCCGACTGGATGCTGGTGACGCCGGCGGCATCGACGCACTTGTACAGTTCGCCCTTGTCCGCGGCAGCCGACGTTGCAGGCGCCAGCAGCAGCCATCCCGCCACCGCCAGCGCAGCGCCGAGCATCGGCCTTCCCGGCCTTGCGACGATCGATCCGTCATTCATGTTCATCGTCCCGCGGCGCTGCCGCAAATCTTCAGTGGCGGTTAAAACAGTTTCTGCGAAATTAGTGCAAAGGGGCGGTGACCAGGAAGGTCGCGAGGGTCCCCTCATGCAATTTGCAGCATCCACGCAAAGGGAATTTGCCACTCATGATCGCCATCGTCCAGCACAGCCTTGGTGTAACCCGCGCTCCGGTTCAGCGAGAGCTTGCAACCGCGCCGGTTTCCCGCAGTGGACGGCTCGCTGGCATGTCTCCGCAGGCACTCACCCTGCCTTCCCACCAGTGGCCGGTCGACCTGACGGCGTTGGCGCGCTGCCGGGGGCTGTTGAACCGGCAGGGCTCGGCCGATCCTTCGCTCGCGGACCGGCCACCGCACGAATCGCTGATGGACGTACCCACGTCGTACGACGGCTTCTGCCGTTCGCATTTCTCGTCGGTAAGGCGCACCCATCCGGACATCAACTGGGACGACGCGCGCCCCGCCTACGCCATCGCGCTGGCGGCGCACGCCGTGTTGTGCGAAGCGCTGGATGACCAGCACGAGGCGCGTCTGGCTGCGAACTGGCAGGACATCCGCGGAAGTTCCGGCCTGGACTGGTCGCAGGCCCGACTGCTGATAGCGGATGGTTGCCGCGCGCTGAGCCGGCTCGATCCGCTGGCCATGCATCGCTGATCAACCAGCCGGACTGCCCTCGGCGCCACCCCGTCCCAGCAGGTCGGGCAGTGCTTCGCCGTTTTTCGTGAAGCTCAGCGATATCGAATTCAGGCAATGGCGCTCGCCGGTGGGCGGTGGACCGTCGGGAAAGACGTGGCCGAGGTGGCTACCGCAACGCGCGCAGACAATCTCGTCACGAATCGTTCCGTAGCTTGTATCGCGGCGCACGCTGACATGCGCAAGGTCGTACGGCGCGAAGAAACTGGGCCAGCCGGTGCCGGAATCGAACTTGGCGTCGGACCGGAACAGTGGCAGCCCGCACAAGCGACAGCAATAGACGCCGTCGAGCTTGTTGTCGAGGAATACACCGCAGAACGCCCGTTCGGTGCCATGCTCGAGCAATACGCGTCGCTCGTCGGCGTCCAGGCCGGCGGCAAGTTGTGCGTGTTGTTCAGACGACAAGGGACTCAGATCGAAGGGGTTCATGCCGGTTTCTCCATCGGGGCGACTCGGGCAATATGGGCGCGGCATCCACGATCGACAAGGGGATTTTCCGATGCATCCACTTTTGCTGACCTCGCTCTCCACACTTGCGATGCTGCTCGGCGCCTGCAGCGCGCAGGAAGGTGCTGCGGCAACCTCGAACGCGGCGGCTCCCAAGGCGGTTGAAAGTCCCTTTGCGATCACCGAGATCGCCAGTTTCAACGAGCCCTGGGCGATGAGCTTCCTGCCCGACGGCCAGTTGCTGGTGACCGAGAAAGCAGGAAAACTGAAACTCGTCGGCCCCGGTGGCCGCGTCGGAAATGTCAGCGGCGTGCCTGCGGTCGCCTACGGCGGCCAGGGCGGCCTGGGCGACGTGGTCGTGCATCCGGCATTCGCAAAAAATGGATGGGTGTACCTGAGTTACGCGGAAGCGGACGCCAGCGGCGACCACGGCGCCGTGGTCGCGCGGGCGCGACTGACCCTTGCACCGAATGGCGACGGCAGCCTGTCCGACCTGGCCGTCGTCTGGCGGCAACAACCCAAGATGAGCGGCAGCGGACATTACGGCCACCGCATCGCCTTCGGACAGGACGGCAAGCTGTGGATCAGTTCGGGAGAACGGCAACACTTCGATCCCGCGCAAGACATGACCGGCAACCTGGGCAAGATCCTGCGCCTCAATGACGACGGTTCGCTGCCCGAAGACAATCCCTTCGCCGGCGATGGCGGCGTGGCAGCGCAGGTCTGGTCGCTGGGCCATCGCAATCCGCTGGGCCTGGCCTTCGACGGAGACGGCCGGCTGTGGGTGGTCGAGATGGGGCCGCGCGGCGGCGACGAACTCAACCTCATCTTGCGCGGTCGCAACTATGGCTGGCCGCTAGTTTCCAATGGCGACCACTACGATGGCCGCGACATTCCCGACCATTCAACGGCCCCGAAGTATGAAGCGCCAAAGATCAGCTGGACGCCGGTGATCGCGCCGGGCGACCTGATCATCTATTCGGGCGCGGAATTCCCCGCGTGGCAGGGCAATGGCTTTGTGGCGGGACTGGCATCACAAGCATTGGTTCGCATCGAATTCGATGGCGACGACGCGCGCGAGGCGGCGCGTTACGACATGGGCAAGCGCATCCGCGCCGTCGAACAAGGTCCGAAAGGCGAGTTGTGGTTACTCGAAGACGGCGCCGGCGGTCGCTTGCTCAAGCTCGGCGATCCTTCGGCGCGGGAAGCCACGACCGAATCCGCTGCGGCAGCTGGGTAATCGGTGACGACTCAGGGCAAGGGCTGTGCGCTGGGCCCGCGCATCACCCGTGGATTGCCACGGAAATCCTTGAGTATCTTCAACGCATGTTCCGGCGAACTGGCTTCCAGTTCCAGGATTTCAGACGCATCCGGGCCACGCATCACTTCCACGTAATAGGTCTGCAGCGGGGGTGGTGGCTCGTCCGAACCCAACAAGCCGCCGGCGATGGCTTCTCCATCGGTCATGGGCGGTGCCACGCCATCTTGCAGGGCGTCGTCACCCTGCACCGGCGATTGCGAAATGCTGTCGATTTCCTCAAGCGAAACCTCGGGGCCGGCCACGTCGCGTGCGGGACCTGGCTGCAGGTCACCCGTGATGTCGCCGAGCACGCCATCGGCGCCTTGTCCGGGCTTGCCGCTGGCAGCCATGGCCGCTGGCGTGGCCGACGGGTCCGGCGTCTGGGCCGAGGGTTGCATCGCCCACCAGGCGAGGAAGAACAACAGGCCGGCGAGCAAGCCCGAACCAAACAGAATCCAGGCTTCGCGATGCTTTTGCAGGGTTTGCAGGAGTGGGTGCATGTCGGTCGCGTGCCGGCGGGAATCAATCGCGATTCTCTCACGGATGGGCGCAGGGTCGATGCTGTACCGGGGCTTTCCCGGCGCGCCAGGCTTCAGGCCGAATTAATGCCGGAAATGACACCTTGGCGGCGTACTCACCGTAGCGAAGAAAGGAGAATTCCCATGAGCACTCAATCCGAGCGCAAGCGCGATACCCCGGCTGAAACCGTCAGTGCAGGCGACCTGAAGGGCAGCGACTTCTTCCCGCCAGGCACGGGCTGGAACAAGGCGCCGCGCGAAATTCGTGACCTCGACCTCGACCAGCGCGAGAAAGAAAAAGCGTCAGGCCTGCATCGCCACTGATGCGCTTGGCGGAATAAAAAAAAAGGGCCTCTTTCGAGGCCCTTTTTTATTTCAACTTGCAGCCGGGACGAAACAGCGATCAGGCTGCGGCGTCTTTCAGCTTCTTCAGAGGGCGAACCTTGACCTTGGTGGTGGCCGGCTTGGCGGCGAACCACTGCTCTTCCTTGGTGAAGGGATTGATGCCCTTGCGCTTCGGCTTCGCCGCAACGTTGACGGCGCTGATCTTGAGCAGGCCAGGCAGCGTGAACGAACCCGCGCCCTTCTTGTTGACGGAAGCTGCCACGGCGCCCTCGAGGGCGGCCATCACGGCGCGCACGTCCTTGGCCAGGACGCCACTGGCTTCAGCCAGGTGTGCAACCAGCCCGGACTTGCTCAGGGCTTCCTTGATGGGCTTCAACAGTCCCGGCTTTGCAGCGGCTTTGGCCGGAGCTTTCTTGGTTGCAGCTTTTTTGGTTTTGCTCATGTTTTGTGTCCCGATGGTTCTTGGTGAGATGGGTGGTTACCTGGAAATCCCCTAGGCAAACGAAATGTAGGCCAAGTCAGCGCTCACGCCAAGCCTAAAATGGCTTGTTTTTGAAGTTTTTTTCAAAATAGACGGCGGGAGGCCGCGATAAAACCGTCCGGAGACCCGTTTGTGCGCTGAGACTTGCCGTCGCCCACCCGCCCCGGACTAAACTTCAGGCGCGATGTCCTGAGCCTCCATGTTTTTCCGTTTGGCCATTCCTCCAGTGATCGATGACGCGTGCGTGGACGCCAGCGCCAGCGCGTCGAGCGGGCTGAATGGCTCCGAAACAAGGACCCCGAATGTGCGGAAGCGAACGGAGCGCCATCCGCGCCATGGGTAACCTGCGCCCAGATCAAGATGATCGCGTGACGCCAGCGGCACCGCCGCCAGCGAGTTGACAGGGACGCCAACGACAAACGCCACCTGCTCGCCCCAGGTGGCGTTTTTTTGCCTGCCTTCCCAGGGCGCGACCAGCCTGTATAGTTGGATCGCCACCTTCGGTGGTGCGCCTGGGGAGGCGGTCAACATGGTGTTCAACTCACTCACCTTCGTGGTGTTCTTCGCGCTTGTGCTCGCGCTGCATTCGCTTCCGCTCGCCTGGAAGACGAAGAAGATCAACTTGCTGGTCGCCAGCTACATCTTCTATGCCGCGTGGAACCCGCCTTTCATCATCCTGCTTTGGATATCCACCGTGGTGGACTGGTATGCAGCGCAGAAACTGGTGCGCGCCGAAGGCCAGGCCGCGCGACGCGCCTGGATGCTGGTGTCGGTGGTCGCCAACCTGGGCATGCTCAGCTATTTCAAGTACGGCACCTTCGCTCTGGAAAATTTCGCCGCGCTGATGGCCACGATGGGCATCGCCTATACGCCGCCAACCTTCGACATCGTGCTGCCCGTCGGCATCTCGTTCTACACCTTCGCCACCATGTCCTACACGCTGGACATCTACCTGCGCCGTGCCGCGCCTGCGCGGAATTTCCTCGACTACGCGCTGTTCGTGACCTTCTTCCCGCACCTGGTGGCGGGGCCCATCATGCGGCCGACCGAGCTGGTGCCGCAGTTCGAGCAGCCGCGCAAGGCGACTGCGAACATGATGCGCTTCGGGCTGGCACTGATGACCCTGGGCCTGTTCCAGAAGGTGGTGCTGGCCGACGGCTTCCTGGCGCGCGCCGCCGAGATGGTTTATGACGGCGACGCACTACCGGGCACGCTGGATGCGTGGATGGGGACGCTGGCCTTCAGCGGGCAGATATTCTGCGACTTCGCGGGCTATTCGACCACCGCCATCGGCGCAGCGCTGTGCCTGGGCTTTGCGATGCCGGACAACTTCCGGTTTCCGTATGCCGCCGTGGGCTTTTCCGATTTCTGGCGACGATGGCACATCACACTCTCGTCGTGGCTGCGTGACTACCTGTACATCCCGCTGGGCGGAAATCGAAAAGGGCCGGCGCGCACCTACCTGGCCCTGATGGCGACCATGCTGCTGGGCGGCTTGTGGCACGGCGCCAGCTGGACCTTCGTGGTGTGGGGCGGGTTGCATGGCTTTTACCTCGCCGCCGAGCGATTGCTGCGCACGCGCTTCGCCACTTATCAGCCCGGACCGCTGGCGATGATCGGGCTCGGCTTGCTGACCTACACGCTGATCAACATCACCTGGGTCTTCTTCCGTGCGGACAGTTTTGGCAAGGCCGGCCAGGTTCTGACCGGCATGTTCGGCGGAAACGGCAGCGCCGAGCCGATCCTGCCCACGGTGCACCTGGCCAGCGTCGCACTGATCGTGGCCGGCCTGGTCTTCGCACATTGGCAGATGCGCGACCGCACGCTCGAGTCAGCGGTCGCGCGCGTTCCCGCGGTGGTATTGGGCGGGCTCTGGGGTCTGATGGCATTTGCCATCGTTGCCATGCAGGGGGCGGGCAATGCCTTCATCTATTTCCAGTTCTGACGCCATGGCCGACAGTGCCCCGCCGACGGCAACGACGCATCGCCCCGGCTTCGTGCGCCTGACCGCCTCCGATCGTCCCGGCGTGGCGCAGCCAGTGCCCGAACGCGATATTCCGGACCGACCCTGGTCGCGCATCACGATGCTGGCCTTGCTGGTCTTCATCACATCGATGGTTGCCTGGGAATGGCATTGGCGCGATTACGGCGCCGTGCCGGGCTATCGCAACAGCGAGGGTGAATGGGCAGACCAACGCCGACGCATCGATAAAGGCGAAGGCGATGCGACCGTGCTGATCGGCGCCTCACGCGTCCTGTTCGACGTGCAGCTGCCGGTGTGGGAATCGCTGACCAATGAACGCCCGATCCAGTTGGCGATCGAGGGCACTTCGCCCGTGCCGATGCTCGAAGACCTCGCCGCGGATCCCGACTTCAAGGGTCGCCTGCTGATTGGCGTGGCGCCGGATATATTCTTCACTGGCTTCAGCTATCGCGGCTCGGTGCTGCCGTACTACAAGAAGCAGGGGCCCTCGCAGCGCAGCGGAAACTTCATTTCACGAGTGGCGCTGGAGCCCTACTTCGCCTTCTACGATCCGGATTTCGCATTGAACACGGTCGTGCGTCGCCAGGCCTGGCTGCTGCGCCCGGGAATGAAGCAGAGCACTCGCGTCCGCAAGCTGATGGTGCAGCAGGCGGATCGCAATTCCCGCATGTGGGACAAGGTCGTGCACGACCCGGCCTACAAGGCACTTGCGCGTAGCATCTGGGCAGAGGATTTCGGCGCGATGCCGCCGTTCCTCGATACGGTGGAGAAGCGACAGAAGGCTTTCGACGAACAGATCGCCAAGGCCAGCGCGGCCGTGGCCAAACTGCGCGCGCGCGGCGTGCCGGTGGTGTTCGTCAGGCTGCCCAGCTCAGGCGCCTACTACGACTTCGAACAGAAATTCATGCCGCGCGCGCAGACCTGGGACCGCCTGCTGGAGCGAAGCGGCGTAGCGGGCATCCATTTCGATGACCATGCGCAACTGCAAGGCTATGACCTGCCCGAGTGGTCGCACTTGTCTGGCCCTGAAGCCGATCGGTTCACTGCGCAACTCGTGCCCCTGGTCGAGCACGAGTTCGCGCAGCAGGCGATGAGATAGTCCTAGTTGCTGGTCGCCTTCGGCGCGGGGCTGGCAGCCAGCGCCGCGCTGCGACCGTGCACCGATCGCGCGCGTTCCGGCGCCCACTTCAGCGCGTGGTCGAATTCCTTTAGGGCCTCTGCCGGGCGTCCGGCAGCCAACAACATTTCGCCAGCCAGTTCATGCGGCGGCTTGAAGGTGGCCGGTGGGCCGAAGTCGAAAGGCATCGCGTCATGGGTTTTCGCCGCCTCGGCAACGCTCGCCAGCGCACCGTCGATGTCGCCGCCGGCTTGCTTCACCGTGCCATCGAGCATGCTTTCCATCACATGCAGGTATTTTGCGGTGGACGCTGCTTCATCCGCGGCCGGCGCGATGGTGATCAAGGCGCGTAGCTGGCCCAGCGTCTTTGCCGCGCCAGTGGCATCGCCGGTCGTCGCCTGTGCGAAGCCTTGCGCGAACAGTTCCCAGCCGCCCTGGCGACCCTTCTGCGTCGGCGCGCGCGGCGCAGCGACCGCTTGTTTGCGATACGCCTCCGAATCAACGATGGCCATGGCGTGCATCAGCACCAGCGACGATGCGATGCGATCCTGCAGGATATCGGGCGTGTCGGTCGGGCCCAAGGCGCCCGACGGGTGGCTACGGAACCAGGCCACCGCTTCGGGACCCGTGCGTTCGCAATCGACAAGCAGCTTCAGCGCCTTGTCCTCATGTCCCTGCTGGAAATAACCGTACTGCAGCCACTCCACGTAATGGCCGCAAGTGAAGGCGAGTTGGCCGCGCGCCTGTCGTTGCGCGTCCACTGTATTGATGGCCGTGACGTTTGACGCTACGACGTCTTCCCACATGCCCAGCGCCATGAAGATGTGTGCCGTCATGTGTTGGGCATGGCCGGCACGCGGTGCGATCTTGGACAAACTGCGCGCGGCTTCCAGCGCGCCGGCCGCGTGTTCCGGATCGTCCATGCCGTGGATCCAGTAATGCGCGGCGCCGGGATGTTCCGGATTGCGCCGATACACGGCCTTGGCGATTTCGGCGGCCGCCAGGAAGTTGGGCAGGTCGCGCTCGCCCTGCGCCAGGCCGAGCAGGCCCAGCGAGTGGAACAGCTTCGCTTCGTCATCTTCCGGGTAGTCGAGCGAAATCTTTTCCATCGCCTGGGCGAAGCGCGCGTCCCGCGCGCGCTTGCTGCCTTCGCCGTACAGAATTTCGGCCGTGTCCAGCCAGGCCTTCTCGCGTGCGGTCGGCGCCTTGTCGGCACGCGCCTGGGCAGTGGCGCCCAGCTTCGCCAGCGCGGCGCGACCGGCGGCCATGTCCTGCTGGTTCCAGACTGGATGGGTCGCAGTCATGGCCTCGCCCCAATAGGCCAGGGCGAAGTCGGGATCGAGCGCCTGCGCCTTGCGGAAGGCCAGTTGCGCAGACTGGTATTCGAACAGGTGCAACAGCAGCATGCCTTCGACGAAGGCCGATTGCGCCTCCGGCGACTTCGCCGATGTTGGAAAGGCGAGCCGGCCGAGTTGGTCGATCTGCTGCGCCTCGAAAACTTCATGCGGCGACGATGGGTGCGCCTGCACGATCGATGCCGGCAGCGCACAAAACGCAGTCGCCAGTGCGACCGCCAGGAGATTCGATGCAAGGGCTCGGTGGGCTTTCATCAGGGCGCCTGTCAACGTTGGGTGCCCCGATTATGTCCCTGCCCCGGCTAGCGCGCACCCCTCTGGCCGCAGCGCGCCCCGTAGCTGATCTGGCTGCCTTGCGTGCGGATGCCGATAGTGCGGCGCATCACCGCCAACTCGAAGTCCATGGCGGCGCATTCGTCCATGTCGCCGGTCAGGTGCACGGCCTCGTGCACGAAGGCCTGTGCTAGCCGCGTTATCGCGTCCGCGTCGGCGCTGCGCGCATGTGGGCGGACTTCGTCGCAGACATGGATGACATCCGGGCGCGCCTCCCGCACGAACAGACTGTAGCGCCGGTCCCTGCAGAGTTGGCGCGACTTGGCCGTGGACGAAGCGAGGAAGCGAACGCTGGCGAGTTCACGAAGGACGTGGTCGGCGAGGCGGCGATGGCCGAAACCGAGCGTAGGTTGCGCCTCGCGTACCAGCTGGACGGCCAGAGCCCGGCTGCGCTGGTAGGTCTGCTGTTCGGCGCTGTCGCGCGGCAGCGCGCGGAAGCCATCGTCGGCCGCCGCAGCCCGCGTCGCGCCCACACAAGCCGCCAGGGCGGCCAGCAGGATCAGGAAATACATATTGGTTCGCTGCATGGTCTTGCCTGCACACCGGAACGGCGCTCTATAGTGTTTGGACCCCGGACGGGGCGGCGAAGTTTTCGGGCAAGTATCCCCCGGCTCACCCACCCTTCAGCCTGCCCGGGCGCGATTCCGGTGGCCGACGAGCCCGTTCGAGTTCGTTGTTAGACTAGATGACGGCGGCGCGTGCCGACCGAACGCTGGGAGAGACAGCCTTGGCCTCCAATGACAAATTCGATATCCCGTTCGACAAACTGGCCCTTGAGCCAATGGACGACAAGGTGACGGCGGCCGACGCGCCAGGCGCACCGGTCAAGTTCCACGCCGACACGCGAAGCGGAAAGGATCGACGACTGGTTGCCGATCGGCGCCAGGAAATTCGCTTCCAGGCGGACCGCCGATCGGGCCTCGACCGCCGTCCGAAAAAGACCTGGGAACCAGGAAGCAATCTTTGAGCGCACGCCACGCCGCCGGCGCCTTCGACGTCACCGTGACGCCACTGCCCGCCGAACCCGGCATAGGCGATGAGAGCATCGGCCGGATGGCACTTTCGAAGCGCTTCCACGGCGACCTGCAGGCAAGCGCGCTGGGCCAGATGCTGGCGACGCGAACACCAACGCCGGGCTCGGCGGCCTATGTCGCGCTGGACCGCGTGACGGGCACCCTGCACGGGCGCACGGGCAGTTTTTCACTGCAGCACAGCGGCACGATGGATCGCGGCGCGCCTACGCTTGACATCATGATCGTTCCCGATTCGGGTACCGAACAACTGACAGGCATCTCCGGCCGATTGCGTATCCGGATCGACGAAGGCCGGCACTGCTACGAACTCGACTACGAGTTGGCGGAAGCGTAGCGCCTGCGGGTCAGGCGCTGGCTTCCAGGGGCGCGGCGCGCCAGTTGTTTCGTCCCGCCGACTTGGCGGCGTACATGGCCTCGTCGGCTTGAGACATCAGGCGTTCCGCAGGCAGGCTGCACGGACTGTACACGACGCCAATGCTGGCGCTGACCGGAAGCAACATGCCGCCTGCCGCAAACGGCTCACCCATGGCGGCGATTATCTTGTCGGCAACGATGCCTGCGGTTTCGGGTCCGGGGTTTTCCAGCAACACCATGAACTCGTCGCCACCCAGGCGCGCGACCACATCATCTTCGCGCAGCACGGTGCGCAGGCGGGCGGCAAATGCCAGCATGACCGCGTCGCCCACCGCGTGGCCGTAGCCGTCGTTGATCTTCTTGAATTCGTCGATGTCCAGGCAGAGTAAGGCGATGCTCTCACCGTGCCGACGGCACCGGACGAGCGCAGCGTCAAGCCGATCAACGAAGTCACGTCGGTTGGACACGCCGGTCAGGCTGTCGACGCGCGACAGGCGGTCCAGCTCGGCCTCGGCCTGCTTGAGTTGGGTAATGTCGAAGGTGAAGGCGAAAAACCCCTGCACGGCGCCATTCGGCGCCCGGTCTGGAACGAAGCTAGTTTGGTAGTTCAAGCCCTGCCCGTTGAGTTCGAGAAAGCCCTCGAAGTTGACCGGCTCGCCGCGCAGGACGGCCTCGACATGGGGGCGAACCAGCGCGTACTGCTCTTCGCCGCGCACGGCGCGGATGCTCTTGCCAATCAGGTCTTCCGGCTGCGAGCCATAGACCCGCTGCGCCAGCGCGTTGACATAGACGTAACGCTGGTCCTTGTCGACTCGTGAGATCAGGGCGGGAATACTGTCGGCGATCAGGCGCATGCGGGCTTCGCTCGCCGACAATTCCTGCTCGCTCTGGCGAAGCCTTGAAACTGCCTGTTTCAGGCGCTGGTTTGACCGGCTCTGGAAAAGGTAGAAGGCGCCGACCAGCAGCAACATTCCCAGGCTCAACGCGGCGACGATCAACGCGAAGCGCTGCTGCCCCGCCAGCGTGAGTTCGCGCTCGCGCGTCAACGCAGCATTCACCTTCAGGCGCTGCACGTCGAATTCCTGCTGGGCATATTTCAGGCGCGCATCCAGGTCATCGCCCGCCAGCAGCTGGTCGCGCGTATCCAGGGTCGATTCCAGTTCGATCAGGCGGCGGGCGAGTACCGGCAAATCCGCTGGCGGCTGCGATCGCAGCAGCAGTTCGGAAACAAGTGAGCGCAAGACGCGGCGTTCGTCGCGTTCGTTACGCAGTGATTGGAAGCTCGCCAGCGAGGCGCGGAATTCGGCCTCGGCCTGCCTCGCATCGCCGCTGTCCTGCGCCGCCAGGCCAAGGATTTCATGGCCCAGTCCGAGCAATTGTGACGCGCGCAGGGACTGGGCCAGTTCCAGGATTCGATGGCCGTTGTCCATGGCTGTTTTCGTGTCGCCTTCGAGTCGCGCAATACGGGCATGTTCGAGGTAAAGCTCGGCACTTAGCTTCGGATCATTCAATGGACCCGCCAACGCGAGGCCCTGCTCGACAAGACGCATTGCGTCGGCGCGCTGGCCGAGTTGGGCAAGCGCATTGGCGCGATTGCGCAGCAAGCGGACGCGAATCACCGGCGCGGGCTGCGTGCCCAAGGCATCGAGTCCCGCCTGCGCATGCCCGGCCGCTGCGGCATGCTTGCCCAAGGTGTAGCTGAGCGAGGAATAGGCCAGGTGCACGTCGGCCTTGAGTTCTGGAAACGGATGGAGGGCAAGCAGTCGCTCTGCATCGCCGAGCAAGTGCTCGCCGCGGGTGAAATCCTGCAGCGAAATGCGACCGCGGCTTTCGGCGATCAATCCCCTCACTTGCAGGGTGTGCAGCCCGCGCGCTTCTGCCGCCAGTCGCGCCTGCTGGCCGGCGTCACGCTGGCAAGTCCAGTCCGCCTTCACCCGACAGGCGTTGGCCTGGGCCAGCCGCAGCAACGACAGTTCCAGATAGTCGCGAGCGAGTTCAGCCGCATGCAGGCGTGCGGGCAGTTCCGCCAGCACTTCATCGGGATCTACCAGCGCGCGTGTTTCAAGCTTGTGCCGCGGCACGGTTTGCAGCGCCGGCTCCGTGGAACGGGCGGCACCGGCACAGGCGAGACCTGGCAACCCGAGGCCGGCCAGAGCCAACAAGCCCAGGCCCAGACCCGCCAGCGCGTCGCTCCGGAAGCGCCGGAAAACGGAAGCTGGCAGGGGATGCGGACAAGTCATTGTCGAACAATAGCCGAACATTGCCTGGACAAACGTGACCCCGAATGTGGTTTTGGTCTGCTGTCCAGCGGCTTTCCGGCCCTATCCGCACTTGGAATAGCCACAGGACAGACACGTCTGGCAGCCGTCCATCATGACCATGGCCTGGGTATTGCACTTCAGGCACAGGCTCGCGCCTGGGGGAAATCCGTCCGGTGCGGCCGCCTCCGGGACGCTCTGCTGCTTTTCATAGGCCGCGCGCTTTTGTGCCACCAGGGCACGCTGGGCTTCGTCCATGCCAGGGCTGGCGATCATGCCGATGGAGGTGAGGTGCTCTTCGACCACGCTGCCGATCTCGGCAACGATAGACGGCATGTACACGCCGCCGGCCTTGAAGTAGCCACCGCGCGGGTCGAACACGGCCTTCATCTCGTCCACCAGGAAAGTCACGTCGCCGCCCTTGCGGAACACGGCCGACATGATGCGCGTCAGCGCCACGATCCACTGGAAGTGGTCCATGTTCTTGGAATTGATGAAGACCTCGAAGGGCCGCCGGAGCTCATGCTCGGTGCCTTCGTTCAAGACGATGTCGTTGATGGTCACGTACATGGCGTGTTCCACCAGCGGCGACTTGATCTTGTAGGTGTTGCCGATCAGGACTTCGGGGCGCTCGAGCTTTTCGTGCATTTGCACGACGTCGGTTGCCATCGCTTTCGCCGGGTTCGCCGCGGATCCTGCCGATGGCGCGCTGTCGGTCGTCGCCGGCCTGGCCGGCTCGGCAACCGAGAAACGCTTGATCTTCTGGGTGATCCTGATGGGCATGGGGCAACCGTCCGGAGCCGCGATTCTACGCCGCTAGCGTCCGTTTTCCTTGCCCGAAGCGCCCGGCCCGGAGGCCGGGGACTTCGTCGCTGCCGATCAGCGGCGGGCTGCGCCCTTGCGCGCCGGCTTCTTCGCTACCTTCTTGGCGACTTTCTTCGCCGGCGCCTTCTTGGTGGCGGCGCGGGTCATGCGGCGACCGGCATTGGTCGCGGCGCGACCGACGGCAGCTTCAGCCTTGCGCGCGGACTTCTTCACCTTCGCCGTGGTCTTGCGAACGGCCTTGGTGGCCTTCTTCGTTGCGGCCTTCGCGCCTGTCACGGCCTTGCGCTCTGCCTTCACCAGCTTCTTCACGACGCGCTTGACGGCCGTCTTGGCGGTGACCTTGCGCGCAGCTTTCTTGGCGGCGGGCTTCTTCTTCGCTACGGCCTTCTTCGCGGCCGGCTTGCGGGCCGGGGCTTTCTTGGCCACCTTCTTGCGGGCGGCGGCAACGCGCTTGCGGGCGCTGCTTACTGCATCGCCGACAGCGTCGCTGGCTTGCTTGGCAACCTTCGCGACCTGGCGGCGCGCGGGCGCGGTGGCCTTGGCCACGGCGTCGCCGGCGTTGCGGGCGGCCTGGGAAACGTCGCTTACCACCGTCGATGCCGCGCTGGAAACCGTATCAGCGGCGCTGGAAATCGCACCACCAATTCCTTTGTTGTTCCCGTTACGTTTGGTGCTCATGGAACCTCCTCGTAGAGTTTGTGTGCACGCAGTCAATCAGACTGTCGCTCCCAGCTTACGCGCTGCAATCCTACTGCCGAGTGAACAATCCTTACAGCGCACGTGCGCAGGCCGAAACTGCACTCCGTGATATTGGTTATGCTCGGCGCTTCATCCAGACACGGCGGAGACTCAACATGGCATCGATGGCAGGCGACAAGTCCGGCAAATTCATCCTTCGCGTGGCGCTGGGAGTGATCATTCTTTTGCACGGCATTGCCAAGCTCAAGGGGGGCATCGACCCCATCACCGGCATGGTCACCGCGCAGGGCTTGCCGGCGTTCCTGGCCTACGGGGTCTATGTCGGCGAGGTGGTCGCACCCGTGATGCTGATCCTGGGCTTTTACGCGCGCATCGGTGGCGCGCTGGTCGCCATCAACCTGCTGGTCGCCCTGTTCCTGGCGCATCGCGCCGACCTGTTTGCCATCAATCCGCAAAGCGGCGGCTGGGCGATCGAGCTGCAGGCACTGATGCTGTTCGCGGCCATCACGGTCATGTTGATCGGCCCGGGCAAGGCTGGCATCAACGAGAAATAGACCACCCGCCGGGTAGTTCGCAGGCCATGCGACGGCAAGCGATAAGCTTGTTGCCATGGACGAATCCGGATCCGACGACCCGCGCAAGGCGGCCGCACCCATCAAGGGCCGCGGCTCGTCGTCGCGCCCGGCCGGGCGCTTTGAAAAGACCCTGCGTGTAGGCGAGGACGATGGCTGGGGCTCGGTCTACGAACCCGACGACTCGCTGGCGCCATTCCAGACAACGGTTACCGAAGAAGTCGCGCGCAGCATCATCAGCCGCAACAAGTCCCCGGATGTCGGATTCAGCCAGTCCATCAATCCGTATCGCGGTTGCGAGCATGGCTGCGTTTACTGCTTCGCCCGGCCCAGCCACGCCTATCTGGAACTGTCGCCGGGGCTGGACTTCGAAACCCGATTGTTCGCCAAGACCAATGCGGTCGAACGCCTGCGCGAGGAACTCGCCAAACCCTCGCACGTGCCCGCGCCCATTGCGCTCGGCATCAACACTGACGGCTACCAGCCAATCGAACGGCAATACACGCTGACCCGAAACCTGCTGGCGCTGCTGGCCGATTGCCGGCACCCGGTCAGCATCGTCACCAAGAGCGCGCTGGTGCTGCGCGACCTCGACCTGCTGGCGCCGATGGCCCGGCAAAATCTGGTTCACGTGTATCTGTCGGTGACCACGCTCGACAACCGCCTGTCTGCGAAGCTGGAGCCGCGCGCCGCCGCGCCGCATACGCGACTGAAGACCATCGCTGCCTTGCACGATGCCGGCGTGCCGGTGGGCGTGCTGGTGGCACCGGTCATCCCGATGGTTACCGACAAGGACCTGGAGCACATCCTGGAAGCCTCGCGTGAAGCAGGCGCGGCATCGGCGGGCTATGTGTTGCTGCGCCTGCCGAACGAACTCAAGCAGGTCTGGCGCGAGTGGCTGGACTTGCACTACCCCGACCGCGCTGCGCACGTGATGAGCCTGATGCAGCAGATGCACGGCGGCAAGGACTACGACAGCAGCTTCGGCACGCGCATGCGCGGCCAGGGGCCGTTCGCCGACCTGATCAAGCAGCGTTTCGACAAGGCCTACAAGCGCTTGGGCTTCGAGCGCCTGCCGGAACTGGATGAGGGACAGTTCATCGCACCGCGCAAGCCGTCACCGCAAGGGCAGCTTTTCTAGTTGCCCGTTGCGGCGGCTGCGGTTGGCGCGCTTCCCTGTGCCGGGCCGATGTACTTGTCCAGGAACATCACCAGACGCGTGTAGAAATCCAGTTGGTGCCGCTCCAGCATCAGGCTGTGGCCGGTCGCCGAATATTCGATCAGTTCGACCGGCTGCTTACGTTTGGCCAGCTCGCCCGCCATCAGTTTGGCGTGCTTCACGTCAACCCGGGCATCACGCGCGCCATGCGCCAGCAACACCGGCACGCCGATCTTGTCGGCCAGCAGCGCGGGTGAATTGGCGGCCAGCTCGGCCTGGTCCTCGCCCAGCACACGCTTGAGGTAGAGCTGACCGAAATCGCTGCGCCGGATGCTGCCCCACTTGTACATCTTGGCCAGGTCGAACACGCCGGACAGGCCGACGGCGCACTGGTAGAGGCCCGGCTCGCGAATCGGCCCCATCAACGCCGAATACGCGCCATAGCTGGCGCCATAGATGCAGACCCGCTTCGCATCGGCGACGCCCTGGGTGATGGCCCATCGGGTCGCATCGGTCACGTCGTCCTGCATCGCACGACCCCACTGCCGCGTACCGCGGTCGGTGAACTCGCGCCCATAACCACCCGATCCGCGGAAATTCACCTGCAACACCGCGTAGCCGTGTTGCGCCAGGATCTGCAATTCCGGATCGAAACCCCAGACATCGGTAACTTCGTAGGGCCCGCCGTGCGGCAGCACGACCAGCGGCAGGTTCTTGCCCGACGACCCGGGTGGCACGGTCAACAAGCCATGCAGGGCCAAGCCGTCACGCGAGGGGAAGGACACGCCCGTCTGCGGCCCCTGCTTCAGCGGATCGATCCAGGGATGGCTGCGGGTGATGATCTTCGCCTTGCGCGCCACGCGGTCAAAAAGGTAATACGCACCCGGCTCGCGATCGCTGTACACGAACACCACCAGCATGTTGCCGTCCTTGCTGGCACTGGCCACATCGGCCAGCCGGCCGGGGAAGGCCGTCTGCAATTCCGCCAGCATCTTCGCGTCGGCATCGTCGGGTCGCCAGAAGTGATACCGGGGCTGCGTCGGCCCGTACAAGGCGCCGATCAATTCCTTGCCGTCGAGCGAACCGACGAAATCGACCGGGTCGGACTCGGGATCTGCGTAGAGTTCGGTGCGCTTGCCGGTGGCAAACTCGTAGCGCTCGATCACGTCCGGGCCCTTCTTGCGCTGGCTTTGCAGGAAGCCCGACGAACCGTCGCGCGCCACCGCCACGGGGATCACTTCCAGTCCGGTCTTGCTGCCATCGTTGATCAGCGTCCAGTCGGCATTGCCGGGCGAACGCACGTAAGCCTTGCTGGTGCCGTCGTCTTCCCACTTGATGGCGAAACCCGCGTTGGCCTGGCGGTTGGAGATCAGCTCCGTGTCCTTTGGGCCCGACAGCATCAATTCGCCGCGCTTGATCAGTCGCTTGATGTCCGACTTGCGGATTTCCGGCACGTTGCAGCCGCCACCATCTGGATGGAAGCCACACGTATAGACCAGGATGTGGTTCGGATCATCCTTCACCACCGCGAAGAAGTTGCCAGGCAACTCGAACGGCTTGGAGCCGTCGGTGGGCATGATGACCAGGATGGGCTCGATTGCGGCATAACCATCGACGGGGTCGATGCGGGTGGCGCCGATGATCAGTCGCGAATCATCCACCCAGGACAGGTCGGTGATGGCGCCATTCGCACCCGGGTCGAAAGTGATGATGGGCGCCAGGTCCTCGCGCTTGTGCAGGGTGACGCTGGCCACCTTGCCGGTGGTGCGGGCGATGGCCAGCAGCTTGCCGTTGGGCGAGATCGAGATCTGGTTGAACTCCGCCTCGCGCAGCAGGCTGCGCGTCACCTCGTCCGCGGTGACCGGGGATTTGGCTAGTGCAAGGTGGCCGACGAAAGCGAATGCAGCAATTGCTGCAACAAGAAAACGAAAGGGTGGCATCGGAAATCCGTGGCGACGGCCGGGGCCGGGAATGGCGACAACATATAACAGGCTCGCGCCGCGCCTCGATAGTCCCCGGCCCCGTTGTTGGCGAAATGCTTTCCCAAACAACCTGAGCTTGCTTAGTGCAGCTTACTCTGCAGCCCCGGCAGGCATCAGATCGCCAGCTTGGTGCCCAGCTCCACCAGGCGATCCGCCGGCACGCTGAAGTACTCGGTGGCGGGCGTGGAATTGCGCGACAAGAGCAGAAATAGTTTGTGCCGCCACGGCGCCATGCCCTTCTGGTTGCCCGCCACCAGCGACTCGCGACTTGCGAAGTAGGTGGTCGTCATCGGGTCCAGCGGCAGGTTGTCCGGCGCCCACTTGCGCAAGGCGCGCGGCACATCGGGATCTTCCATGTAGCCAAAACGCAGGGTAAGCCGGATGAAACCCGATCCAAGATCCGTCCACGACATCCGGTCCGTTTCGGCAGCGCGCGGCACGTCCAGCGTCTTGATGGACAACAGCAGGTTGTGTGCATGCAGCACCTGGTTGTGCTTGAGGTTGTGCAGCAGCGCCGGCGGCAGATAATCGTTGGCCGGGGTCAGGAAGATCGCCGTGCCGCCCACCCGGTGCGGCGGATCCATCAGCAAGCTGGCGACGAAATGTTCTATGCGAAGGCTGTTGCGATTCACCTGATCCTGCACCAGCGTCCGGCCGCGGCGCCAGGTGCGCATCAGGGTGAAGGCAGCGAGGCCAAGCGCCAGCGGGAACCAGGCGCCGTCCATGAACTTCACCAGGTTCGACGACAGGAAGGCCAGGTCGATGCCGATGAACACCACGCCCACCGGCCACAACACCCACCCCGGTACGCGCCAACGGACATGCGCCAGGGTCAGGATGAGGATGCCGCTGATCAACATCGTGCCAGTCACCGACACGCCGTAGGCCGCGGCCAGGCCGCTCGAACTGCCGTAGCCGATCACCACTGCCATCACTGCGACCAGCAACGCACGATTGACCGCGGGAAGATAGATCTGTCCCCGCGTCTGCGACGAGGTATGGATGACCTTCATGCGCGGCAGGTAGCCGAGCTGGATGGCCTCGCGCACCACCGAGAACGTGCCCGATATCAGCGCCTGCGATGCGATCACCGCCGCCATCGTTGCCAGGATGATCATCGGATACAGCAACAGCTGCGGAACCATCAGGTAGAACGGATTCTGCACTGCCAGCGGATTAGCCAGGATCAATGCACCCTGACCGTAGTAGTTCAACAATAGCGTGGGCAGCACGAGGCCCAGCCAGCCGATGCGGATCGGTCCACGACCGAAGTGGCCCATGTCGGCATACAGGGCCTCGCCGCCGGTTATGGCCAGCACCACGGCGCCCAGTGCGAGCCAGGCCGCAACGCCGTGCTTGCTGCAGAAGCTGACTGCCCAGGAAGGATCCAGGGCCATCAGCACGCCCGGGTTCTTCACCAGTTGTGCGATTCCCAACCCCGCGATGGCGAGGAACCACGCGACCGTGATGGGGCCGAATATTCTTCCCACCCGCTCGGTGCCGTGGCGCTGCACGGAAAACAACAGCACGAGGATCACCAGGGTTGCCGGCACGACGAAGCGGGTCATGCCCGGCGCTGCAATCTCAAGACCTTCCATCGCGCCCAGCACCGAGATGGCTGGTGTTATCACGCCGTCACCGAAGAACAGGGCCGTGCCAAAGATGCCGAGGATGCCCATGCCGTAGGACAGCGGCGAAGCCACGGGCAAGCTGCGCTGCACGACCGCCATCAAGGCTAGGATGCCGCCCTCGCCCTTGTTGTCGGCGCGCATGATCACCAGCACGTACTTCACCGTCACCACCAGCAACAGCGCCCAGGTGATCAGCGACAACACGCCCAGCACGTTCCCCTGGTCGGGCTGCAAACCGTAGTGTGGACTGAACGCTTCCTTCAGCGTGTAGAGGGGGCTGGTTCCAATGTCGCCGAACACCACGCCGATCGCACCGACCACCAGCGGAAGGGTCCGCCTGGTTTCCTGCTTGCCTTGTTGCGACATTTCGACACTCTGCCAGGCGGTTGCCTGAAACGAAGCGCGCATTGTGATCCCGCGATTTAGAGTCCGACATCGGGACTGCGCAGTCTTTACGCAGAATTTACGCGGCTGGATCCGTTGCTGTCGGCAAGGCGCGTACTGCAACATGCGCGACCATAATGTGTTGCAATCATTGCCCCGATGAAAACCAACCCGGCCCCGGAAGTAGCCTACGCAACGCTGGCCACCGTGTTTGCGGTGGCCGTTGCCGCCTTGTGCGAGCGCTTGCTCGGCTTGTCACAGCTGTCACTGGTCTTCATCACGGCGGTGATGTTCGTGGCGGTTCGCACGCGCATGTGGGTGGCGGTGTACGCGGCGCTGCTTTGCTTCCTTGCCTACAACTTCTTCTTCTTCGAGCCGCGCTACACGTTCTTCCTGGTCTCGGCGCAAAGCGTCGGTACGGTCTTCATGTTCCTGGTAGTGGCCCTGATCTGCGGAAGGCTTGCCAATCGGCTGCGCGAGCAGTTGATCGCGCTTCGCGCGGAACAGTCGCGCGGCGATGCATTGCGAATCCAGGCCGAGAACGAGCGATTGCGAGCCTCCTTGCTGGCATCGGTATCTCACGACCTGCGCTCGCCGCTTGCCGCCATCGTCGGCAGCGCCGAAAGCCTTTGCCTTTATCGCGACCAGCTGTCGGCCAGCGACCAGTCGGCACTCGCCGAAAGCATCCTGCTTGAAGGCCAGCGCCTCGACCGCTACATCCAGAACCTGCTCGACCTGACCCGGCTCGGCCAAGGCGAGATGAAACTCGATCACGGCTGGGTGGCGCTGGGCGAGATCGTAGGCGCGGTCCTGCCGCGGCTGCGCAAGCTCTATCCTTCCATGCAATTGCAGCTGCAACTGCCTGCCGACCTGCCCCTGTTGAACGTACATTCCGCGCTGATCGAACAAGCGCTGTTCAACGTGCTGGAGAACGCGCTGAAATTTTCCCCGGCCAACGCGCCCGTCACCCTTTCCGCGTGTCGCGAGGACCGTTGGATCCAGATCGAGGTGAGCGACCGGGGCCCAGGGATCGCCGAAGTCGATGCTTGCAGGGTTTTCGAGATGTTCTACTCCGG
>JANNWV010000217.1:0-12314 GCA_031408815.1 Gammaproteobacteria bacterium | reverse complement strand
TGCTCGAACTCCACGCGCTTGCCCTTCAGGGTGAAGTACACCCGCGATTCGCTGTCGTGCACCGCCTCGCGCAGCTCGCCCTCAAGGGCCTCGATCTTGCCCAGCAGTTCGCGGATTCGGGTGTCCATGCAGTCTCCAGGCCGGGTGGCCGGAGATTCGGCGGCCCTTGCGTTTGTGCAGCCGAGTGTAGGCTTCGCGCTGCGGTGGGGCCAGTACTTGTAGCGTGGGGCGCTACACGCTACGCTATGGCCCATGATTATCGGCTTTCGCCACAAGGGGCTTGAAGTTCTTTACCGAACGGGCTCTACCCGTGGCGTGCAAGCGACGGACGCCGCCAAGCTTCGCCGCATCCTGGCAGCACTCGACGCAGCAACCGTAGCGGCAGAGTTGCAACAGCCTGGCTACAAACTCCACGCGCTAAAAGGCGAGCTGAAGGGTCACTGGTCCGTTTGGGTCAATGGCAATTGGCGGGTCACCTTCCGCTTTGTCGGTGCGGACGTGGAGCTAGTGGATTATCAGGACTACCACTGATGGAGATACAACCATGATGAAGAACCACCCGCACCCTGGCGAGCTGCTGCGTGAAGACGTGCTGCTCCCGCTAGGTATCGAAGTCACCGACGCCGCGAACCGGCTCGGCATGTCACGCACGACCTTGTCACGCGTAATCAATGGCCGCGCCGGCATCAGCCCGGATCTGGCGATCCGGTTGGAGCGTGCAGGCGTAAGCACCGCACGATTCTGGATGGCATTGCAGGCGAACTACGAGTTGTCGCAGGCTGAACATCGGAAGCAACCGAAAGTGCAGCGAATTCAATCGACCGCATAGGGCAAGGTCAGCGGCCACTCGCGACGCGCCCCGCAATCTAGCCGCGCTCGTCCATGGCGTCGAGCACGGCCATGTCCTCGTCGCTGATGCGGAAGTCCATGTCGGCGTTCTCGGCGATGCGCGTTGGGTGCGTGGACTTGGGCAGCGCTACCAGGTCGTGCTGCAGCGCGTAGCGGATGCACAGTTGCGCCACCGACCTGCCGGTATGCGCGGCGATGGTCGCGAGCCGGCGGTCGTCGAGGATGCGTCCGGTGGCGAGCGGTGAGTACGCTTCGACCACCATCCCGTGCTGCTTGCAGAACGTGACCACGTCCGGCTGCGTATGCCCTACGAACCAGCGGATCTGGTTGACCATCGGCTTCACCGTACAGCCATCGAGAATGGCGCCAAGATCGGCGACGTTGAAGTTGGAGACGCCGATGGCGCGCGCGCGGCCGGTGGCATGGATGGCTTCCATCTGCGCCCATACCTGCTTGTTCTGCGCGGCGCAGTCCTTGCCGATCTCGCTCCAGGGCCAGGGCGCGTGGATCAGGTACAGGTCCACGTAGTCCAGCGCGAGCTGTCGCATGGTCTCCTCGAAGCTGGCCTGCACCTGGCGGTGGTCCTTGATTTCGGCGGGCAGCTTGGACGTGACGAACACCTCGCCGCGCGACAACCCGCTGTCGCGCACCGCGCGTCCCACGCTCGCCTCGTTGCCGTAGGCGCGCGCGCTGTCCACGTGGCGATAGCCGGCGCGCAGCGCGGCCGCGGTGGCGTCGTAGGCTGGCGCGCCGTCGGGGATCTGCCAGGTGCCGAAGCCGAGCGTCGGGATGGTGGCGCCGGTGGCAAGCGGAAGACTGGAACTAGACATGTCCATTTTATTTCCGTAATCCGGGCTCAATCGGCCTCCCCCACTCGCACCACCAGCTTGCCGAAGTTCCCGCCCTTCAGCAGGCCGATAAAAGCGTCTGGCGCATTCTCAAGGCCATCCACGATGTCCTCGCGAAATTTGACCTGCCCTGATTTGACCCAGGCGCTCATCTGTTCGAAGAATTCGCCAAAGCGCGGGCCGTAATCGTTCCAGATGATGAAGCCCTGCATGCGAATGCGCTTGCGCAAGATCGTACCCATCAACAAGCCAAGCCGATCCGGGCCGGGCGGCAATGCGGTGTCGTTGTAGTGCGCGATCAATCCGCAAACCGGCACCCGCGCACGGGCATTGAGCAAGGGCAATACTGCATTGAAAACGGCGCCACCCACGTTTTCGAAATAGACATCAATGCCATCCGGACAGGCCGCAGCCAGTTGTTGCTTGAAATCGGCGGCGTGATGGTCAATGCAGGCATCGAAACCGAGTTCATCAAGCACGTAGCGGCATTTCTCAGCACCACCGGCAACACCGACCACGCGGCAACCCTTGATGCGTGCAATCTGCCCCACCGCTGAACCGACTGCACCACTGGCGGCGGCGACCACCACGGTTTCACCCGACTGTGGCTGGCCGATATCGAGCAAGCCCATGTAAGCGGTAAAGCCCGGCATGCCGAGCACACCCAAAGCCAGCGAGGGCTGCGCCATGGTCGAGTCCAGTCGCGTCAATCCGGTGCCGTCGGACACCGCGTAGTCCTGCCAGCCATTGAAGGCCATGACCAGGTCACCTTGCTGATAGTCCGGATGTTGCGATGCTTCGACCCGGGCTACCGTGGCGCCGACCATCACCCCATCGATTGCCACGGGTGCGGCATAAGACGGCGCGTCACTCATCCGGCCACGCATGTAGGGATCCAGCGACAGGTAAAGCGAACGCAACAACAACTGGCCGGCGACGAGCGCCGGGACAGCAGATTGCTCAAGCCGAAAATTATCCGCCGTCGGTGCGCCCACCGGGCGGGAAGCCAGAAGGATCTGCCGGTTGCTGGTCTTGCTCTGGATTTTTGTCATGGGTCTTTGTACACCACGCCAGCTGACCGGCGCTGAACTCTGGTTTGTCGATCGGCTTCTTGCGAGTCGGCACCCTCGAAGGAAGCTGCGCCCGAACGGTTATACGGCGCTGCGCCCAATAGACTCACCGAATTGACCCAGGTTAAGCCCGAACTCGACCTTGAAATCCGTAGCCTTGACGCTTGGAATCATTCTCTGGTCTTGTCGCTTCACGGCAACAATTCCATAGCCCTCCAGCATCTTCAGGGTCCGGGAAAGATTGCTTTTCTTTCGGCCTGACAGCTGCTCGAGCTCGGCGAGGGACTGGGGATTTTTCTCCGCGATCAAACGAAGCAAGTCCTGGTTATCGCTGCTCAGTGCCTCCGCCATGGACCGCAAGGATTCGAACCATACTTTTGGCTCGCCCTTCCTTGGTGTGTACTCGCCCCTGGCGATAGCAATGCTCCGCTTGGCATACATTTGCCTGGAAAGAATGCCGACCTTGATTACGTTCGTAGTCATCACAAATCCACCTATGTCTCAAGCAGCCTGTTTACCGCGATCCAGAAGTCTTCCAGCAACTTGCCTGAATCCGTGAAGCGGTAAGCCGTTACAAGCTCTTCGTCGTGCCTATGGTCCCACTCGATCATTCGAGCGCCGTATCGACGCGCCCTGGGAACTGGGTGGGCATTATCGAAACCCAGCAGCCGCTTGCCGTGTTTATCGTGGAGCGTGAGGCTATAGCGGATGCCGTGTGGCATTTCCGTCGTTGGCTCAACGCGCCGCACCTCAAACTTCGTCCAATAGCCTTTGTCCAGCTCGAAGGTCTCGCCATTCAGGTCCAACAGATTCGTAAGCCCATGGTCCTTCATTCGAAGGCCGCAGCGGTGTCTTTCCTGGCATATTGTATGTTATGAGCTGATGATAACAGAAGAAATTCGATCATGGCGAATTCGCCGCAGTTGAAATTCGGCCAATCGTGAGCTGGCTGCAGGCGCAGTCAAAGGCATGAAGGCTGGGTCCAACGTCCGGAATGGACTGAATCCGTTGTCAGACAATGCCTAGCTGGGACCTGGCGTCATGCATTGATGCCAATCGCCGGCCGCAAGAACCAGTTGCGCGAGCACATGGCCGGAGGTGCCAGTGAGCGGGGCACAACAGTGCTTGAAGAAAACCGCAGGACTCACCGAAGAGAAAAGATCAGGCAACCCTGACCTCGACCCGCCTTCCGAGCACATGCAATGCATGTTCAAGGCGCGGGGCCTTGGTGGCGTGCCTGGGGTCAAGCGCACGCCGCACTTCTTTCTCATCCACGCCCATGCGGCGCGCGAGTTCACTCTTGCTTACGTGGTCTTCCCGCATCGCCAGATAGACCGATAATTTCAGAGCCGTGCCAACCGGGACAGACACCAGATATTCGCCCGTCTCGGCATCAGTGGGCTGCGGGATCTCCATATCATTGAGCATACGTGCATGCATGGCTTCATCCAGACAATCTTCCGCTTCGCGCAACGCCTCCTCAACCGAATCACCCTGGGTAATGGCTTCGGCCACATCGCGACAAGTCACGACAAAGCCGCCATCAACCTCGTCAAGGGCCAATTGGATGGGGTAAGTGAAAGTAAGCATCGAGCCTCCTACCAATCGGTTTCTGAGATACCGAGCTGTTTCAGCATCGCGTGCAGCGTGCCGGACTTGAGTTCGTCCTTTGGGTTGCGGGCCACCGTGAGTCCTGCTCCGAAGTACAAGGTGACATGGCTTCCCTTGCCACGGGAAGCATCGAGCCGGCATGGAAGTCCGCGATCCTTCGCAAGTCGTTGCACTCGCTTGATGAACTCATTGCCTCGCATTTGATGAGCTAAAGCCCCGTGCGCAAGTAAATATCGGACATTAATGTCCGAATGTCAACTGGACCAGATCTGAGCGGGTTTACCGTGGGTAAACTTCGGCCCATCGTGGCCGTGTTGCCATCGCCATCAAAGGCGTAAAGTCCGAATCCAGCGTCCGGAAAGCACCAGCGCAGGAGCGCTAGAAAAAAAGCGCAGGACTCACCGAGAAGCGCTTCGACAGAGCGGCTATATGACTCTTGTTGAGATCCCGCTTGCCCGACAATATCTCGGAAACGACGCCCTGCGAACCGATTTCCTGTGCAAAATCGGTTTGTCGCAAATCATGGTGCTCCATCAGAAAGCGCAGCATCTCGACACTGCTGATGTCGGGCGCCGGGTAGGCCTCCTGCTCGTACTGACGTACCAGATCAGCCGCCAGCATGAACATTCCATGCAAACGGTGGGCAGGATCCATTGCGCCATCGTCGGCGATACGGTTCATCAGTTCGATGACCTGATCGTAGTGCCGCTCATTGGCGATATGGCCGAGTCCGGACGCCGCCTGGAATGATTCCCAGGTTGCCGTGATCGGGTCCACTCGTACTTCATTCATTTCAACTCTCCTTGATCGCCATGCGGGTGCGCACTTCGCATCGGGCACGAGCGCGGTCACACGACGCTGCGCCCAACGGACTGGCCAAATTGACTGAGGTTAAGCCCGAACTCGACCTTGGTGACGGATCAGCGCCGCTCAATTCGAATCAAAGCGCGGCCAGCCTTTCAACCGTGTCCGGATAGGCCGTTACAAGCTTGATCAAGAGCGCTGCCTGCGCGTTCGGCTTGGCTCGGCCTTGCTCCCAATTCTCGATGGTGCGGGCGTTGGTGCGCAGGTAGCTGGCGAAAATCGGTCGGGACACATCAAGCTTCTTGCGAAGGGACACCAGCTCCCTGGGCTTCAACCTTGGCGCAGGCTTGAAGGCGACCGAATGTGTCCGCAGGGTTTTCTTTCCCTTGCGAACATCGGCAAGCGCAGTGAGCCCCTCGCTGATTTCAGCGAAAAGATCGCGCTTGACCTTGAGGTTGGCCTTGGTCGAAGGGATTTTTTTCACCGCATTCATGTGGCACTCCTCCGTCGAACGGATCAACCATCAGCGCGTTCTGCAACTCCCGAAACGCATCTTCGTCAAGATAGTCACGTCGATGCCTCTCGAAGGCCGGAAGCTCAACAAAAAGAGCCTTCATGCGCGTATTGTACGCAAGTTACGTATATACGCAAGCTGCGTAGCCACTGAGAAGCCGCCGGCTTCCTCTGATTTGAGATACCTGCAACTGCCGACCATGGCTTATCCGCGCTAGCTGAACTTCCGCCCATCGTGTTCGTGTTGCCGCCGCCAACAAAGGCATAAGTTCCGAATCCAGCGTCCGGAAAGAACCAGATCGGTCGTCAGACAATCCCGAGCAAACGGCTCCAGGCAGCTACAACCCCTTGCACGCCTCATATACCAGCTCGTCCAGCTGCCGGATCAAATCGAAGGTCCGGTTCAGCCCTACCTGTCGAAGCGTGGCGTCGGGATCGTGGCGCCGGTGGCAAGCGATCGCATCCCGCGAGGCAAGCAGACAATGGCCGCCACGTGCGGCCAGGTCGCGCCACTCGGGCTAGACTTCAACTTCCGCCCGGACCTGGGTGGGCCCGGGAGTTCGCATGCGCCCTTTCGTCCTCGCCCTGGTACTTTTCGTCGCTGCAGGCGCCGCCTTCGCGCAAACCGAACCCGTCGCGCTAACCGGCGTGCACATCGTGCACGTCGAGGACGGTCGCATTGAACGTTCGCGGACCGTGATATTTCGGGATGGCCGAATTCAATCGATCGAGCCCGCATCGCAAGCACTCGCGGCGGGCCCGATGCGGCGTGTCGACGCGCACGGGCTCTACCTGATCCCTGGTCTGTGGGACATGCACGTGCACGCCCATCGCGCGGAGCGCGAGCGCTGGCACTACCCGATGTACATCGCCAATGGCGTCATCGGTATTCGCGATGCGTCCACCCATCTGGGATCGGGCATGGCCTTTCGCGCGCAAGGCTCGCCCGCAGGACCCGCCCCCCGCGTGATTTGGGGTTCTCCTGCGCTGGACGGAGCGCCCCCGGCCCTATCGCATGGGCTCGCCGTGGAAACGCCCGAGGCCGGCCGGCAACTGGTGCGCCTGCTCGCGGGATAGGGCTACGACTTCATCAAGGTTTACGACGGCCTTTCGCCGGATAGCTACTACGCGATCGCCGAGGAGGCGAAGCGCGTCGGCATTCCTGTCGAGGGGCACACGCCCTTGTCCCTATCGCCGACGGACGTCGCGCGCGCCGGGCAACGTACGATCGAGCACTTGACGCTGGTGCTGGAAGCCTGCATTCCCGGCACCCTCGACTGGATCAAGGTCGATCCCTCGGCTGATTCGATGGGCCTGATGTCTGACGGTCGCTTGGCGGCGAGCCTGGACCGCTTCGATGCCACCGCCTGCCAGGCTCAGTCCCGCGTGCTGGCGGAAGCCGGCGTATGGCAGGTGCCGACGCTGGTGCAGACGCGTGGCTATTTCGTCGTCGCGCACGACGATGCCGCGGACGAGCCGCGCCTGGCATTCGTGCCGCCGAAAACCCGCGACGAATGGCTCGCCCACGTGCGCGATGGAAAACCTGCCGAACGGCTCGCCGGCGCGAAGGTCTTCGAACGCCAGCACCCGCTGGTGGGCGAACTCCACCGCGCGGGCGTCGGAATTTTGGCGGGCACGGATGCTTCGGACGAAGCCTGGGTCTTTCCCGGCACCGGATTACACGACGAGCTTGCGCTGCTGGTCGAGGCCGGGCTTTCGCCGCTGGATGCCCTGCGAACCGCCACCCTCAACCCCGCGCGCTATCGCGCCCGCGGCCGCCCGCTCGCGCCGCTGATCGCCCCGGGCAGCGACGCCGACCTGGTGCTGCTGCGTGAGAACCCGCTCGAGGATATCCGGCGCGTGCGTGACATCCGCGGCGTAGTCGCCGCTGGTCACTGGATTTCACCCGAGGAGCGAGAAGCTATGATCGAGGGCGTGCGGGACTTGTGGACCCGGGACTGAACGAGAGCAAGAGGAGACGAGTCAATGAATCGACGTGGGGCGCTCAAGTCTTTGCTTGTCCTGTTCGTCCCGTCCTCGCTGATGGCGCGGATGTCGCTGCTGTCGCGGCGGTCTTCGGTGTCAACGCTCGTTGGCACGGGCGCGAAGGGATTCTCGGATCAACAAATCAACGATCCCTATGGTCTCGTCATTGGGCCAGACGGGGCGCTTTATTTCTGCGACTTGGGTAACCAGCGAGTTCGTCGGTTCGACTTTGCAACCCGTCGAATGCAGACAGTCGCCGGCAGCGGGGAAGAAGGCTACTTGGGCGACGGCTCGGCCGCTACCAAAGCTTCGTTGGGCGCACCGCATGAAATCCAATTCGATGCTGCCGGACATTTGTACATCGCCGAGCGCGACAATCACGTCATTCGAAAGGTAGATGCGCAAACAGGGGTGATATCGACCTTCGCTGGCACCGGAACCCCGGGGTTTTCAGGCGATGGCGGGCCGGCATCGCAGTCGCAGTTGCGCTTTCCGCACAGCATTGCCGTGGACCCGACGCGCCGTTTCTTGCTTATCTGCGACATCGGCAACCAGCGCATTCGCCGCGTGGCGTTCTCGACGGGGCTGATTGACACCTTCGCCGGCACTGGAGAAAAGCGGCCAACTCCGGATGGTGCGCCGCTGCAGGGAACGCCGCTCAACGGGCCCAGGACATTGGCGTTTGATTCGGCGGGAGACATGTACCTCGCGCTCCGGGAGGGCAACGCAATCTTTCGTGTCGATAGCAACGCTAAAACGCTTCACCATGTGGCTGGAACCGGCAAGCAGGGGTATTCGGGAGACGGCGGCCCAGCGCGACTGGCGACGTTGGATGGTCCGAAAGGATTGGCGTGGACGGACGGCTTTCTGTATGTGGCGGATACGGAGAATCATGTCATTCGCGAGATCGACCTGACGTCGGGGTTCATCCGTACGGTGCTGGGAACGGGCCGGCCGGGCGATGGACCAGAGCCCGACCCTCGCCGCTGCGCGCTCGATCGACCCCATGGCGTACTCGTGGATTCGCAAGGCGTGTTGTATGTGTGCGATAGCGAAGCGCACAGGATTCGAATGCTCAACTGAGGTGAGTCACGGCTGGGTGTGGGAGCAGCTAAGCTAAGTGTTGAACGGCGCAATGGGAGCAGGCAGGTGGCCGGTGTCAATGAATATTCTGGAGCGCTTCTGCTGTACTGGCTCGCGCTTTCGTCAGCGTTGGCTGCCGACAAAGCCACGGTGCTTGTCGATGACCTCGCTTATACCCATGCTCAGCAGTTGGTGGAAGTTGAACCAGGGCGAAGGCTCAACCTGTACTGCACCGGGAAGGGCTCGCCGACAGTCGTATTCGACTCCGGTGTAGGCGGCGAGACCGTTGCCTGGGCATTGGTCCAGCCAACTATTGCTGCGCATACGCGCGCCTGCTCCTACGATCGGGCCGGGCTTGGTTTCAGTGATCCCGGGACCCGGACCGGAACGAGCGAGAATATTGTCGACGACCTGCATCGATTGTTGACCAATGCAGCGATCGCTCCTCCGTATATCCTCGTCGGCCATTCGTACGGCGGAATGAATGTCAGGCTCTACAAAAACCACTATCCATCCGAAGTCGTCGGCATGGTGCTGGTGGACCCATCGCATGAGGACTGGGTTGAGAGAGTCTGGAGATTGAGTCTGGTTCAACGCCGGTACGAGCAACGCGTTGCAGATGATTTCGAGCCGATGTGGCGGGACGAACGCGAATGCGTGCGCGCGGCGACGGTCGGCTTCATCAAAGGGTCGGATCTTTACGAGAAATGCATTCCGGCGCCAGATATGCGCTTCAGTGACGCAATCAACGCAGCCTATTTGAAGACGCACTTGTCGGTTGCCTATCATCAGGCTGGATTGACAGAGGACGAGAGTCTCCATTTCGCCAGTTCCGATCAGCTGCGCGCGGCTCGGATTTGGTACGGCGACATGCCCTTGATCGTGCTGGCCGCGGGGGATCGGCCCAAGCTTCGGAAGGGCGAAACGCAAGCACACAAAGACGCGATCAATCGGCTGTGGTATGTACTCTTCGACGAGCTTGCCGCGCTGTCTACCCGCGGTGTAAATCGCGTCGTCCCCAATACCGGTCACGACATTCCGATGACCAGGCCGGAAGCGATCAACAGCGCAGTCCTGGAAGTCCTGGAGCAGGCATCGAAGCCCAAGTGAAGGCGCCTGCCTGACGTTTTCGGGATGTCCGCTATGGGTGGCGGTTTCATATGATCGATGCAACACAGACAGCTGCCCAAGCAGCAGGAGTGTTGCGGATGAAGCGAAGGACGGTCCCACATCAGGGCCTTGTGGCCCGAATAAGGGCCCGGACGGGGCGATGCCGCCCGGGCAGTGGCGTTACCTGCCGGTCGGCGAGAAGTTCTGAGCTCCGCGCGTCTTTCGCCACTGGATCCACGCGATCGCGGCGACGAAGAAGACGCTGCACAGGTAACTGTCTTCCGGCCCTCCCGCGCCACCGGTCAGGGCGTCGAGGCCATGCGGGCGCAGCGCCACCAGCAGCGCCGGCAAGTGCGCATCGATGCCGGTGACGGGCAGTTCGAAGCCGGTCGCGAGCAACCAGTTCCACCCCGCGTGCCAGCCCATCACGCCCCAGATATTGCCGGCCCGCAGCGCCCAGGCGCAGGCGAACAGCGAGAACAGGAACGTGCTGAGCATGGCCAGGGGCGGCTGGCGCGGGCTGAAATGCAGGAAGCAGAAAACGAGCGACACCAGCAGCACTGCCACCGCGACGTTGGTCTTGCGCGCCACCACCGACAGCATCCAGCCGCGGAAGATGACTTCCTCCACGCTCGCCTGGAACATGAAACTCAATAGCAGCAGAGCGATGTGCAGCAGACTGACGGGCGACCGCCAGGCCAGCCCCAGGCCCGCCGCCTGCATGCCGCCAGCCATCCAGATCGCGCCTACGACCAGCGCGATCGTGCCGAATCCAACGGCCAGTCCGCGCAGGAAGGTTTTCAGCGGCGCCGGACCGGTCAGCCCGATACTCGCCAGCGAGCGCCCTTCGACGAAGCGTACCCAGGCGAGCACGGCCGCCAGCGTCGGCGCGAAGCCGATCCACAGCAGCGCATACAAGCCAGCGAGGCCGATCGGATCGCCGCGCGGCGTCGACCAATGCTGCGACTGCATCCACCCGTCCAGCGCGATCATCGGTAACGCGTTGAACAGGATCATCAGGATCGGCGTCAGCCAGGCCCAGGGCAGCCAGCCGCGGGCCGGATCGGGCGAATACAGGGCAACGGGGGTCATGCGGGGCTCCAAGTCGACGTGATCGCCGCGGCAAGTTACCGTCCGCGCGGGGGCGTGGCAACCCGTTTGCGACCAAGCCACGGAAGCCGCCGATGAATCACCCGGATCGCCGACGAAATGGCCCTGGACTTCCTGACACCGATCGAGCGATATCAACAAGCTGTTGCATTGACCAATTGAATCCGCCATCGAAAGCGGACTTGTAACTCAGCGCCCGATGATCGCCTGGGCGATCGGCGGCCACTGCGGCGAATGATAGATGATTGATGTGATGACTTCGGCGATCAAGATACAAGGAACGGCGATCTCGAAGACAGAATGCAGCCGTCTACGCGTCACGAGATCGTAGGCAATGGCGGCTAGAAGCAGCAGATTCGTGCCCGCATAGGTATTGAGTAGCATGCCGGCGTAGCCGTCCCCAAAGGCACGGGCCAAGCCTTCCCCCCACCATCTCGCGTAGGCCGCGCCGACGATCATCGTCGTTGCAAGCAGGATCAGCCGTTTGTGTGCGCTAGAATTCTTGCGTGCCAACACTGCCAACGTCGCCAGGATTGTAAAAGCGACGACGTAAAAGATGGGAAGAATGAAAAAGCCAAGGTTGTTCGGCGGGCGATCAAAGTGAAACTGCTGGCTAAATACTTCCGAACCGAACCCGCTAACCGCCATCACCGGGATCAGGGCGATGCCGACCACCCCGAAGGTCATGTGCAGCGCTACCTTTCGAATGCGCACCAATCCTATTTGGATAGTCAGCAGTAGCAGCCAGGCGCTGAAGGCGAGCGCGTGAACCTGCAGGATCGGTGGCGCGGGATAAGGGGCGTGTCCGGCAAGGCGGCCAGTGACTGCGGGCAAGAAGCCCATGATGACGCCCAGCCAGCAGGCCAACAGGAAAACGAGATAGAAGTTTCTGTCGGCTCTGTGGAAGGGCTCAAAACGCCGCCGCGTGCGAGTCCGCGCAACTGCCGTTGCAACTGCTTCGTCCATGTGACGATCCCCCGATCGACGGATATCTTGACAGCGCGCAACGCCCCTCGCAAGCCACGACAGCGTCATCGGGGTTCAAGCTGCCCCGAGCTAATTGAGGGTTTGCCGAGTTTGATTTCCGCTATGCGTCGGAATCAAGCACCACGCTGATGGCAGGGTTGGGTCGGATAGCGACACCCGGCGGTCGGTTATCGGCCAGGAGCGGACCTTATACTCGCGCGATGTCCAAGCTCCTGCTCAACCTGCGCAACGTGCCCGACGACGAAGCCGACGACGTGCGCGCGCTGCTCGACGCGCACGGCATCGCCTACTACGAAACCCGCCCAAGCATGTGGGGCATTTCCGCGGGCGGCATCTTCGTCAC
>JANNWV010000216.1:0-9404 GCA_031408815.1 Gammaproteobacteria bacterium | reverse complement strand
ACCCGAGATGCCATTGATGGCGACCGCGCGTTTCAGGGCCACGATATCGATCCAGCCGCAGCGACGCGGACGACCGGTGGTGGCGCCGAATTCCGAACCGCGGGCGCGAATACCCTCACCCACTTCATCGTTGAGCTCGGTCGGGAACGGGCCGCCACCTACGCGCGTGGCGTAGGCCTTGGCGATGCCCAGCACGTAGTCGATCGCGTCCGCTCCGACACCGGTGCCGGCCAGTGCGCCACCGATGGTCGTGTTGCTGGAGGTCACGTAGGGATAGGTGCCGTGGTCGATGTCGAGCAAGGATCCTTGCGCGCCTTCGAACATCACGCGTTCGCCGCGCTTGCGCAGGTCGTGCAGCAGTCCGGCAACGTCGGCCACCATCGGCTTGACGTAGGCGCCAAACTCCAGCGCCTCGTCGAGCGTCTGCTGGAAATCGACCGCGTCCACGCCCAGGTATTTGGTCAACACGAAGTTGTGGTAATCGAGCACAGTGCGGAGTTTTTCCGCCAGCTCCTTCGGATATTGCAAGTCAGCCACGCGCACGCCGCGGCGGGCCACCTTGTCTTCGTAGGCCGGACCGATGCCGCGTCCGGTCGTGCCGATGGCCTGGCCGCCAGCCGCCTTCTCGCGCGCCTGGTCCAGCACGATGTGGTACGGCATGATCAGCGGCGTCGCCGGGCTGATCTTCAGGCGCGAGCGGACGTCCACGCCGGTGGCTTCGAGCTCGCCGATTTCTTTTTTCAGGGCCGCCGGGGACAACACCACGCCGTTGCCGATCAGGCACAGCGCGCCTTCGCGCAGGATGCCGGATGGAATCAGGTGCAACACGGTCTTCTTGCCGTTGATGACCAGCGTGTGGCCGGCGTTGTGGCCGCCCTGGAAGCGCACCACCGCACCGATCTTCTCGGTCAGCAGGTCGACGATCTTGCCCTTGCCTTCATCGCCCCACTGGGCACCGAGAACCACCACTGACTGACCCATGCCCGACTCCAGATTCAACAGATTTTTAGCGACCGTCTTTGCCGAAATAGCGCAGGAATTCGGAATCGGGGTCCAGCACCATCACCGTCTTGCCGTCGCCCAGCGAATTGCGGTACGCCTCCAGGCTGCGATAGAAGGCATAGAACTCGGCGTCCTGCCCGTAAGCGGCGGCACCCACTTCAGCGGCGCGTCCATCGCCTTCACCGCGACGCAGTTGCGCATCGCGTTCGGCATCGGCCAGCAACACCAATCGCTCGCGTTCTGCCTCGGCACGGATGCCCTGCGACGCCTGCTCGCCTTCGGCGCGAAGCTGGTTGGCGACGCGGGTACGCTCGGCGCGCATGCGGTTGAACACCGACACCAGGATGTCGCTGTCCTGCGGCAGGTTGATGCGCTTGATGCGCACATCCAGCACCTCGATGCCGAGCGTGGACGCGGCGACGTTGATGTTCTTGAGCAGTCGGCCGGTCAGGTCGGAACGGCCGCTGGAAACGACGGCCGCCAGGTCGAGCTGATTGATTTCATTGCGCAGGGCGTTCTTCACGATCGGCGTCAGGCGGGCCTTGGCCGCACCTTCGTCACCGCCACTGGCGGCGGTATAGAAGGTGGTGACGTCAATGATCCGCCACTTGACGAAGAAGTCGACTTCAACGTCTTTCTTTTCGGCGGTCAGGTAGCGTTCGGGCGCGTCGTCCAGCGACAGGATACGGCGATCGAACCGGCGCACGTCCTCGACGATCGGCAGCTTGAAGTGCAAGCCGGGCTTGAGGTCGCTGCGGACGACCTTGCCGAGGTTCAGCACGAGGGCCGTCTGGCTTTCGTTGACGATGAAGGTGGAGCCCATCAGCAACAGGAAGCCGATGACGACAACGACGACGATAGTGGTCAGGTTACGCATCAGCGTGGCCTCTCGCGGCCGGTGGCGCGGTCAGAGCGCTCGGCGGGCTGGGGGGAATCGGTCGCGGCCTTCACCGCGGGCAAGGTCGTCAGGGGCGGCTGCGCGCCGGCCGCCGACGTTCCACCCAGCGGCAGGTACAGGATGTTGTTGTCGCGGCCCGCCATCACTTTCTGGTTGGTGGCCAGGACCTGCTGCATGGTTTCCAGGTAGAGGCGCTTGCGCGTGACTTCCGGCGCCTTGCGGTACTGGCTCACCAGCAGGGTGAATCGTTGCGCATCACCCTCGGCCTTGGCGATGGTGGCCTGGCGATAACCTTCGGATTCGGCCTTGATGCGTTGCGCGGCGCCGCGTGCCTCGGGCACGATCTTGCTGGCGTAGGCCTTGGCTTCGCTTTCGATGCGGCTCTTGTCTTCGCGGGCGCTGATCGCGTCATCGAAGGCGGTCTTCACCTCTTCCGGCGGACGCGCATTCTGCAGCGTGAACTCGGTGACCTTCAGGCCGGTCTTGTACATGTCCAGCGAGTCCTGCAGATGCTGCCGCGCAGCGACGATCAAGCGGCTGCGCTCGAACAGCACCGTATCCATCGTATTGTTGCCGACCACTTCGCGCACGGCGCTTTCGGCGGCGTTCTGAAGGGTTTCGCGACCCTGCGATACCTTGCCATCGACGCTGAGGTCGTCGCGGAAGCCAAACAGGAACAGGCGCGGATCGTTGACCTGGTACTGGGCATTGAAACGAATGACGACGATGTTTTCGTCCTTGGTCAGCACGCGCACTTCGTCATCGAGCGTTTCGATCTTGGTCGCATCAATGATGGTGGCGGTCTCGACCGGCCAGGGCCACTTGAAGTTGGCGCCGGGCGTCATGATGCGATCGAACTTGCCGAAGCGAAGCACGACGCCACGCTGCCGTTCGTCCACCAGCTTGAAGCTGTTGAACACCATGAACAGCACGAGCAAGGGCAGGATCCAGGCAAGGGGGTTACCACCGCCGCCCGCACCGCCAAATAGATCGCGAAGACGCTGGACGATGCCGTCTATGCCGCCACCTGACCCCTTGCCGCCCCACGGGGTCTGCTTGCCCTTTCCGGGCTGATTCCAGGCCATGCTTGCTCCGAAACGGGGCGGATGTCCGCCCGCGTGTTTATTGAGTGTGTGGATTGTAGGTAGGGGCGACAGGGGCCACAAGCAAGAGCGCTTGCAACAAATGTCCGCCCGGCTCGTTGACAGCCCGCTCGGCGGTCGCCAGCGGCATTTCCAGTTGCAGCCGCCAACCGTGTTCGTCGCTGGTTTCGCCCCGGACCACGCCCAGGCTGTGCAGGCGTGCCCGCAGCCGGCCCTGGTCAGGTCCCAGCAGCAGCTCACCCGAGACCAGCCGGTCACTGAAACGCTGCGCCAGCGAGGCCTTGAGCAGGTCCAGGCCCGCTCCGGACACGGCCGACAGCCAGATCCGCTCGCGTCGGTAGACGCCGGCGTCGGTGCTTGGGTCCACGGGTGGGTCCCGATGCGCGTCGGCGCCTTCGATGCGGTCGATCTTGTTGAATACCAGAATCTGCGGGATATCGGCAGCGCCAATGTCCGCCAGCACCGCATCGACCTGGCCGATGCGCTCGTCGCGCGATTCGTCCGCCGCATCGACGATGTGCAGCAACAGGTCGGCGTCGCGCGCTTCCGACAGCGTGGACCGGAATGCAGCGACCAATTCGTGGGGAAGGTCGCGAACGAAACCCACGGTATCCGATAGCGCGAGCGGCCCGGCCGCGGACTCCATCCGTCGAACGGTCGGATCAAGCGTGGCGAACAGTTTGTCCACCGCCAACACGTCGGAACCGGTGAGCGCATTGAACAGCGTCGATTTTCCGGCATTCGTATAGCCGACCAGCGCCACGCGCGGGATCGCATTGCGAACGCGCGACCTGCGCATCTGGGTGCGTTGTACCTCGACCTTGTCGAGTCGTTGTTCCAACTGCAGGCGACGCTTCTGGATCAGCCGGCGATCGGTTTCCAGCCGGGTCTCGCCCGGGCCACGCAAGCCGATGGATCCGCCACGCTGGCTGTCGAGCCCACTGTGCGCGCGCACCAGGCGTGCCGCCAGGTGCTTGAGCTGCGCCAGTTCGACTTGCAGCTTGCCCTCGTGCGATACCGCGCGCTGCGCAAAGATGTCGAGGATCAAACCAGTGCGATCGACCACGCGACGCTCCAGCGCCTTGGAAAGATTGCGTTCCTGCACCGGGCTGAGCGTCTGGTTGAACAACACGAGGTCGGCGCCGACGGCATCGCAGGCTGCCTTCAGTTCTTCGACCTTGCCGGTGCCGATGTAGAGGGCAGCCGTCGGCCGCTCGACGCGCGCATTCATCGTAGCGAGCACGTTGGCGCCGGCCGACTTTGCCAATTCGCTGAATTCATCCAGCAGGTCGCTGTCCTGTCGCCCCGGTGCATGGGGCTGGACCAACAATGCGTTTTCGGCCTTGCTCGCAGGCGCGGGGATGTTCGCCGTCAAGGATTACTCGTCGCGCTCGTCGTCGCCCTCGTCGCCGTTTTCACCGGCGCCTGCGGGCTGGACTTCACCACCGCCCGGACCCATGCGCACGTTGCGCGCCGGGACGACGGTGGAAATGGCGTGCTTGTAAACCATCTGGCTGACGGTGTTGCGCAGCAACACAACGAACTGGTCGAAGCTTTCGATGGTGCCTTGCAGCTTGATGCCGTTGACCAGGTACACGGCCACGGGCACACGCTCGCGGCGCAGGGCATTCAGGAACGGGTCTTGCAGGGATTGGCCTTTGGTCATGTTGGACTCCGAATTATTATTATTGCGCGCCATGCGGCGCGATCCGCGGCCAAAGGGTCCAGGCCGCCAAATGAAGCAGCAACACTTTACACCGGCCGGCGGTTAGCGGCGAGTGACGAACAGCTTGAATGCGGCTTCCAGTTCAGCCTTGTCAGCGCCGGGATCGAGCCAGCGCGCGTCGAGTTCGCCGCGCAGCCAGGTGAACTGGCGCTTGGCCAGTTGCCGGGTGGCGGCAATGGCCTGGTCCCGGAATTGGGCCGCGTCGATCACGCCGTCGAGATGCGCCCAGGCCTGCCGATAGCCGACCGCGCGCATCGCCGGCAGGTCCGGATGCAAGCGTGTGTCACGCCGCAGCATCCGGACTTCATCCAGGAAACCCGCGGCCAGCATCGCGTCGAAGCGAGCCTCGATGCGCGCATGCAGGACGCTTCGGTCGGCCGGCGCCAGGGCCAGCTTGAGCACCCGGAACGGAAATTTCCTTCCCTGTCGCCTTGATTGCCACTCGCTGATCGGCACGCCGGTCAGCCGCCATACCTCCAGCGCACGCACGATTCGCTGCGGATCGTTGCGATGGATCCTTGCGGCAGCGGCTGGATCGTGCCCGGCCAGTTCCTGGTGCAATGCCTCCCAGCCGCGCGACCGGGCTTCGTCGATCAACCGCGCGCGAAGCTCGGGATCCGCTTCGGGCATGGCCGACAGGCCGTGCAGCAATGCGTGGAAATACAGGCCGGTTCCCCCGGCCAATATCGGCACCTTGCCCGCGGCCGCCAGTGCGTCCATCGCCGACAAGGCATCGCTGGCGAAGTCGGCGGCCGAGTACACCTGGTGCGGGTCGCGGATGTCCACCAGATGGTGGCGCACGCGCTGCAACGTTTCGCGATCGGGCTTGGCCGCGCCAATGTCGAGGCCGCGATAGACCAGCGCGGAATCCACGCTGATCACGTCGCTGCCCAGCCGCGCGGCCCAGTCCAGCGCAAGCGCGGTCTTGCCCGACGCGGTCGGGCCCATCAGCGCGATGGCGAGGGGACGCGCGTCCGCCTTCGCGCCGCGGGCCGTCGCTTCAGGCACCGGCGCGGCGCAGTTCGTCGTGGACGTCATCGAAGGTGCGCTCCATGGCCGGCGTCGGTGGCGCGCCGAGCAGGCTGGCAACGATGATCGCGATGCTCGCGAACAACACGCCGGGCACGATTTCATACAGACCGAACCAGGCGCCCTGCTTCCAGAGGATGACCGTGGCGGCGCCGACGACCATGCCGGCCAGCGCGCCATTGCGGGTCATGCGTTTCCAGCCAAGTGAAAACAGCACGACCGGTCCGAAGGCCGCGCCGAATCCCGCCCAGGCATAGCTGACCAGGCCGAGCACGCGACTGTCCGGATCCGATGCCAGCCAGATCGCCAGCAGCGACACCAGCAGCACGGTCAGCCGGCCGACCCAGACCAGTTCGGACTGGCCGGCATCCTTACGGAAGAAGCCCTTGTAGAAATCCTCGGTGAGCGCGCTGGAACAGACCAGCAACTGGCAGCTGAGCGTGCTCATGATGGCGGCGAGGATGGCCGACAGCAGCACGCCGGCGATCCAGGGATTGAACAGCAACTGCGACAGCGAGATGAACACGCGTTCCGGATTGGCCGTCACCATCGCCGCCTTGTCGGGATGGGCCTGGAACCAGGCGATGCCGAACAAGCCCACCGCCATCGCGCCGGCCAGGCACAGCACCATCCAGGTCATGCCGATGCGGCGCGCGGCCGGGATCGATTCGACCGATTCGGCTGCCATGAAACGGGCAAGGATGTGCGGCTGGCCGAAATAACCCAGGCCCCAGGCCATCAGCGAAATGATTCCAATCGCGCTTGCGCCGCGGAAGAAGTCGAGGTTCGCAGGATTCGCCTGCTCGATCAGCACCAGGCTGGCAGCCGGCCCGCCCGAGGCCAAAACCACCACGATCGGGGTCAACACCAGTGCGAAGATCATCAGCGTGGCCTGCACCGTGTCGGTCCAGCTGACCGCAAGGAAGCCACCCACCAGCGTGTAGATGATGGTGGCCGCGGCGCCGACCCACAGCGCTTGCGCATACGGCACCTCGAACACCGCTTCGAACAGGCGCGCGCCCGCGACGATGCCCGAAGCGGCATAGATGGCGAAGAACACCAGGATCACCAGCGCGGACAAGACGCGCAGGATGCGGCTGGAATCCTCGAAGCGATGGGTGAAGTAATCGGGCAGCGTCAGCGCATTGCGGGTGCGCTCCGTGTACACGCGCAAGGGCGCGGCGACGTACTTCCAGTTGCACCAGGCGCCGATGACCAGGCCGACCGCGATCCAACCTTCGGACACACCGCTCAGGAAAAGTGCGCCCGGCAGGCCGAGCAACAGCCAGCCGCTCATGTCCGAGGCTCCGGCTGACATGGCAGTGACGAAGCTGCCCAGCGATCGGCCGCCCAGGATGAAGTCGTCGAGACTGCGGGTCCGGCGCCAGGCGGCGAAGCCGATGCCGATCATGACCAGGATGTACAGGGCGAAGGTGATGTACAGCGGCGAACTGGGCGACATGCGCGCGGCTCCGGACGAGGTGCCCGGAGCTTAACCCGGCAACCGCGCTATAGTCGCGGCCATGGATCGATTGAAGGCCTTCGGTTTCCTTGTGGTGTTCCTGGTGCCGGCGCAGATGCCGCTGGCGGCGTGGCTGGCGGCGAGCACCGGCTGGCCCAATGCATCCGCCTGGTTCCCGCTGTTCTTCCTGTTCGTGATGGTGCCCACGGTGGACTGGCTGCTGGGGCATGACCCGCGCAACGTCCCGCCCGAGCAGGAACGGCAGGTAGCGCTGCAACCCTGGTTCCGCGCACTTACCCTGCTCGCCCTGCCCGTGCACTGCGCGGTGCTCGCGTGGTCGACGGCCTGGTTCGTGCAGGCGCCGCTGGACCTCGTCGGCCAGGCCGGCTGGCTGCTGTCGCAGGGAATCGTCGGCGCCACACTCGCCATCAACACAGCGCACGAACTGATCCACAAGGACGGCCGACTCGAACCCCTGGTCGGCGGACTGCTGCTGAGCACGCTCGGCTACCACGGCTTCAAGATCGAGCATGTCCGCGGCCATCACGTGCACGTGGCCACCGAAGCCGACGCGTCAAGCGCACGCTTCGGGCAATCGCTGTGGGGCTTCGTGCCGCGCGCGCTCTGGCTCAACACCCGCAACGCCTGGGCGCTGGAAGCGACTCGCCTTCGCGGCATCGGGCGCCCGCTGATTTCACTGCAGAACGAGATGCTTCGATGGACCGCCGTGTGGCTGCTGATCGCGGTCGCCTTCGGCGCGGCATGGGGAATGAAAGGCCTCGCTTTCTTCCTGCTGCAGGGGCTGTTCGCCGCCGGCTCGCTCGAGATCATCAATTACATCGAGCACTACGGGCTTGAACGTCGTCGACTTCCGGACGGTCGCTTCGAGCGCACCACCCACCTGCATTCGTGGAATTCCGATTTCGCACTGTCCAACCTGATGTTGTTCCAGTTGCAGCGCCATTCGGACCATCACGCGTTTCCGAAACGCCGTTATTCGATCCTGCGCCACCATCCCGATTCCCCGCAGTTGCCGGGAGGCTATTCGGCGATGTTCGTGCTGGCGCTGTTCCCGCCGTTGTGGCGGCGCGTGATCGATCCGCGCGTGCTTGATTTCCGCAGGCGGCTGGCTGCGTCGGACCAGGCTTCACCGGGCTAGTCTTCGTCGCCCCATCGCGGCATCGCCGGCGAAGCGGGTCGCTTGGCCAGGTCCGGTTGCGCAGCCACTGCTTCCCATATCTTCAGTGCGTCGCGGGTAGCGGCCACGTCATGCACGCGCACGATGGCAGCGCCGTTTTGCACTGCAATCAGGGTTGCGACCGCCGAGCCCACGACTCGCTCGTCCATCTCGCGTCCGGTGATGGCGCCGATCATGCCCTTGCGAGACAGACCGGCCAGCACCGGCACGCCCAATTCCACCAGTCGCGACAGTTGCCGCAACAGGCGCAAGTTGTGTTCAAGCGTCTTGCCGAAACCAAAACCGGGATCGACGATGATCTTCTTGCGATCGATGCCGGCCATCTGGCAGGCGAACAATCGCTGCGTGAAAAAAGCATGCACCTCGGCAACCACGTCGTCGTAGCGCGGGGCGTCCTGCATGTTGTCCGGCTGGCCCTGCATGTGCATCAGGCAGACCGGCACGCCGAGCGCCGCAACAGCGTCCATGGCGCCCTCGCGACCTAGTGCGTAAATGTCGTTGACCATGCCGGCGCCTGCGGCTACGGCCGCGCGCATCACTTCGGGCTTGGAGGTGTCGATGGAGATCGGTAGCGCCGTGCGTTCGCGCAACCCTTCGATTACCGGAATGACGCGAAGCAGCTCCTCTTCCACGCTGACGGGCGTAGCGCCCGGCCGCGTCGATTCGCCGCCGATATCAAGGACGTCCGCACCTTGCGCGGCCAAGGCCAGCGCATGGCCGATCGCGGCTTCCACATCGGCAAGCGCGCCGCCGTCGGAAAAAGAATCCGGCGTCACGTTGACGATGCCCATGATGCGCGGGCGGTCGAGCGCCAGTGGGCGCCCGCCGCAATCCAGGGTCTGGAAGGTGTCGAACATGCGGACTTAAGCGAGGTCGCTCAGGTCTGCGGCGCCGCTCCGCCCAGGGTGCCGGCCGCAGGCCCGATGTCGTCCTTCGACGTGCGACCGGACTTGGTCCAGTCCGCAGGCGGGCCGGGGCGGCGACCT
>JANNWV010000215.1:0-5489 GCA_031408815.1 Gammaproteobacteria bacterium | reverse complement strand
AACGCCTGCGAGATCGGGGTGCTTGGAAGCATCCTGCCTGCGGCGGCCATCGCGTACTCGCCGTGGCGTACCTTGCGTTTCGACCGGCGCCATCGGGTGCCGATCGCGCTTGTCCTCGGCACGCTCGCCTTCGTCCTGGCTTGGGCGCTGGCGCTCGTACCCGGCAGCCTCGCCTCACTGACGCTCCTGGACAGGGTCCATCCCAACCGCCTGCTCGCAACTGCCGGCATCCTGGTCGCCTTCGTGTCGCTCAGGCAGCTTTCGTCGCCCCGGCTGGTCATCAACGTCCCCCGGCACCTGGTGTTCCTGTCGCTGCTCCTTCTGGCGGTCGCGTGGAAGGCGACCATGGCCAGCATCGGCGCGTTCGACGCGGTCGCGCCGCTGCTCGTCGCCGGTCTCGTCCTCTGGCAGTGGACCGGGCGCTTGTCACCGACGGCGCCCGCGATCGTCGGCGTCGCGGCCGTCGCCAACCTGCTCACGTTCGGGACGTTCAACCCGGTGCAGTCGGCCGATCCCATCTTCCACCTCGACAGCGCGCAGGTGCAGCGCAGCCTGCTGTCGCAAGGCGCCAGGTTCTACAAGGGCGCGCTGGTCGCCCCGGGCAACTACGGCGCCCTCATCGCGGGCGCCGGCGTGCCGTCGTACAACCAGGTGCTGCTGGAGCCACGACAGGAGGTGTTCCGCAAGATGTTCGCCGGCATGCCGGAGGCGGAATTCCAGCGCACCTTCAACCGTTATGCGCACGTTTCCTTCGGAGACGTGCGCCGGCCGACGCTCGCGAACGCCGACCTGCTGGTGTTACCGTTGGACATGGACGCCGCCAGTTCCGGCCCCGCGTCGATGGTCAGGCGCTTCAGCCTGGTGCAGCGCCCGGACGCGGTCGTGTCGAAGTACGCCATCGCGGCCGGCGACCCGGGCGCGTGGGGCACCTGGAATTCCCGTCTTCCACGCGGTTTCTCCATGCGCGTCGCGCCCGGCTCGGCCGAAGTCGACGGCGTGGTCGATGCGAGTGCGATGACGCCGGGCTTCACGTCGCCGGACGTGCCGGATTTCCCCGAGGCCCGGGACGACGAGGGTGAAATGTTCCTGGAGGTCCGCCCGCTGGCCGGCCTGTCCGCCGTCGGCGGCGACGCCACCGTCGATTCGCTGGTGATGGACGCCGCGAACCACCTGACGGTCGTCGGCTGGCTGCCATTCGACGCCCGCGATGCCCTCACTTTCACGCTGTACACGGACGCCGGTGCGTCGGCGTTCTCGGCCGAGCGCGTCGACCGCCCGGATGTCGCGAGCATCGTGTCGCCGGCCTTGTTCAATTCCGGATTCCGGGTGAACCTCAACCTGGTCGGGCCGGCCGCGCGCTATTGCCTGGTCGCGCGGACGTCCAGGCACCCGGCGGCGAAGCTCGGCGGGACCTGCAAGTGACCGCGGCGCGCGGCGCCCCGCGGCAACAGGAGTCGCGCGCATGACGGTATCCAGGCAACAGGACGCTCCTTCCCGCATCGCCGTCGTGCTGCCCTGCTACAGGGTCGGCCGCCACATCCTGGCCTTGCTCGCGGAAATCCCGGCGGACGTCTCGCTTATCTACGTGGTCGACGACGCCTGCCCGGAGGGCAGCGGCGCGCTGGTCGAGGCGCAGTGCGGCGATCCGCGCGTGCGCGTGCTGCGTAACCCGAAGAATCTCGGCGTCGGCGGCGCGGTCATGACCGGGTATCGCCAGGCGATCGCCGACGGGGCCGACGTGATCGTGAAGATCGATGGCGACGGGCAGATGGACCCCGCGTTGATCGGATCCTTCGTCGCGCCGATCGTGCACGGGGAGGCCGACTACACGAAGGGCAACCGCTTCTTCGACCTCGCGCAGATCCACCAGATGCCGGCCTTGCGCATCGTCGGCAACGCGGGACTGTCGCTGCTGACCAAGCTCTCGACCGGCTACTGGGACGTGTTCGACCCGACCAACGGCTTTACCGCCATCCACGCGCGCGTAGCCAGCCTGCTGCCGTTCGAGAAGATCAGCTCGCGCTATTTCTTCGAGAGCGACATGCTGTTCCGGCTGGGCACGTTCCGCGCGGTCGTGGTGGACGTGCCGATGGACGCGCGCTACGGCGAGGAGCAAAGCGGGCTCAGGGTTGGCCGCATCGTCGGCGAGTTCGCGGGCAAGCACGTGCGCAATTTCGCCAAGCGGCTGTTCTACAGCTACTTCCTCCGCGACTTCCCGCTGGCGTCGTTGGAACTGGTGTTCGGCCTCGTACTGTTCGTCTTCGGCGCGGCGTTCGGGGCGTGGCACTGGTGGTTGTCCGCATCCTCGGGCATCGCGGCGTCGGCCGGCACGGTGATGATCCCGACGATGAGCATGCTGGTGGGACTGCAGCTTGTGCTCGCGTTCCTTGCCTACGACATCGCCAACCTGCCGCGCAAGCCGCTGCAGTTGACGATGGGCGGATCGTTGAAGGTCGCGCGTGCCGACGCATCGAACCTGAACGTCGCTCCGCCGGAGTGACGGCATTGGCGTTTCGACGCCGTCCACTCGGCATTCCACGCAGCATTCGGTTGTTGCACGGGAATCGTCCCCATACACTACGCATCCTGCGTCTTGCCACGCTTCGCACCGATACGCTTATCCCATGAATCCCGAAATCCTGATGATCATGTTCGTCACCTGCACCACGCTGGGCGGGCAGCTGCTGATCAAGCAGGCCGTTACCACGCTCGCCACGCGCACGCCCGCGTTGCAGGGCGTGGAGTGGCTGGTCGCGGCCTTGCTGTCCCCGCAGGTGATCGTCGCGATCATCCTGCAAGGCGCCGGGTTCCTGATATGGGTTGTCGTGGTGAGCCGGATGAAGCTAGGCGTTGCGTTCGCAACGTCGGGGGCGTTCTTCTACATCCTGCTTGCCTTGGTGAGTTGGTGGTTGTTCGGCGAGCGCCTCGGGGCCGCGCAGTGGATCGGCTTGGCGTTGATCTCCGCTGGCGTCCTCACCATGTCGCTGGCGGGACGCGTTGCATGACGCTTGGTCGTCCGGGCGAAGGCTTCCGGACCGAGGACCTGCACAGCTTCGTGGTGCCGGCCCATGGCCAGTCGCCACACCTCGCCGACTGCCTTGCGTCGCTGGTGGGCCAGACGCGGCGCTCGCAGATCGTGGTCGCGACCGCGACGCCGTTCGACGGCCTTGCCGAACTCGTGCGCGCCCACGACGCGCGGCTGGTGGTCAACCCGGACGGCGGCGGCATCGGCCGAGACTGGAACTTCGCCCTTGCCCAAGCCGCCACGCCGTGGGTGACGCTGGCGCACCAGGACGACATTTACCTGCCCGCATTCACCGAGCGCACGATGGCGCTGGCGACTGCGCGGCCGGACATGCGCCTCGTGTTCACCGGGTATCGCGAGCTCCTCGATGGCCGCGAGCGCGGCGCGACCGCCATGCTGGCGATCAAGCGCGTTTTGCTGGAACGCGGATTCCTCGGCCGGCGTGCGGTGTCGCGGCGCGCCGCCAAGCTGCGCCTGCTCACGCTGGGCTGCCCCATCCCGTGCCCGTCGGCCACGCTGCGTCTCGACGGATCGCCGCTGCGCTTCCGCGAAGACATGAAGGTCAATCTCGACTGGGAGGCGTGGACGCGGCTGGCGTCGGCAGAGGGCGCGTTCGGCTACGCCAGGGCGTCGCTCATGCTGCATCGCATCCACGACAGCAGCGAGACCAGCGCTGGCGTGCGCGACGGAGCCCGCGCGCGCGAGGACCTGTCGATGTTCCGGCAATTCTGGCCGGATCACGTGGCGCGCATGCTTGCGCGCGCCTATGCGCACTCGTACCAGTCGGCGCCGGTATGACGGGCGCGTGCCTGGTACTTGCATCCATGGCGCCATTTGGTCAGCCTTCGTGCTGCTGATCTCCCGATTCTGGAAGCCCTGAATGTCAACTCCAGCAGATGTGACGAACACCATCCAACCTCGACGCGTTCCGAGTTTGGAGTATTCGGCCCTGGAGAAGGTCACGGTCCCCAAGCCCGTGGATCGGATCGCCTACGTCGTCGCGGCCGTTCGCGGCCGGCGCGTGCTCGACCTGGGGGCGCTGGACGAGACGGCCTACCAGGCCAAGGGCAATACGGGCACGTGGCTGCACAAGGAAATGGCCCAGGTCGCTGCAAAACTGATCGGAGTGGACAACTCCAAGCTGGTGCCTGCGGAAGGGCTGCATCTGTTCGGAACCAGCGGCATCTACCTCGGCGACATCAACCAACTCGCCCCGGTCATCGAACGCCACGGGATACCGGAGGTAATCGTCGCCGGTGAAATAATCGAGCATCTGCCGGACACGCTGACGTGCCTGCGCAACCTCAAGCGCGACTGTGCCAGCGGCGACCCTCTGGTCATCATCACTACACCCAATGCTTGCAGTTGGCACAATTTTGTCCTGGGCCTGGTCGGCCGCGAATCCATGCACAAGGATCATCTGCACGTTTACTCGTACAAGTGCCTGAACACCCTGTTTGAGCGCGCGGGGTTTCGCGAGTGGACCATTAGCCCTTACAACGCGAGATTCACCGAGATGATCCAGGCATCCACCGGCGCGAAGCGATTGGCGACCGTAATGTTCCAGTCGCTCATAAACTTTCTGGAGCGACGCTGTCCGATGCTCAGCGGCGGGTGGGTGTGCGAAATCAGGTTGTAGGCGTGGTTTTTTGCCAGGCGCGATCGGCTGCGAGGCCAGCAGGTCCAAGGCCTGGGTTACCTGCGGCAGTTCCAGGCCGGTCAATATCACCGATGTTTCCTCGACGCCCGGGTCGCGCGTGAACCTCCCGCAGGTTGACGGCGGGGAAGTTCAGGAAGGGCGCTTCCCCGGTGATCGTCCCGCTGTAGGAAAGTACCGCGCGACAGCAGCGAGACCAGCGCCGACTCGCGCGGGTTGTCTTGCGTGTCTGTGAGAACAGGCTGAACGCCCCAGGCGCCTGCGTTCCGCCATGACCTTTGGCCTAAAAGTCGACTCCATCACGTTCATCATCTTTGACACTCACCGCGCCAGCTGCCCGGCGCTTATTTCCCGTAATGGAGGCAATCATGGTCACCCGCTCTGCACTAATTTCCTGCCTGGCTTCAGTCGCACTCCTCGCGTTCGCGTCCCCGAGCTTCGCCGCCGCGTCGAAGGCGACCGCGGCCAACGCGAGCGTCGCAAAATCCTCCCGCGCCCAGATGAATCGCGCGTTCACCAGCAAGTGGAGTGTCTACGTGCAGCGGGTGTACGGCGTGCCGGCCGACGTGTGGTCGGAGCGCATGGCGTCGAGCATTGCCGCCGCGGATCCCAGCAACCTCAGCAACGCCATGAAGCGCGACACCTTCGAAGGTGCGATGGCCGAGTTGGGCGGCGTCGGCTACAAGCTGAGCGACGACCAGGCGATCACGATGCTGGCCGCGCAGAAGGGCGGCACGGTCACGCCGCAGGTGCTTGGCGCCCTCACCAACGACCTCGTCTACACGCCGGTCGCGCCCTGCCGAATCC
>JANNWV010000214.1:0-12749 GCA_031408815.1 Gammaproteobacteria bacterium | reverse complement strand
GGCCTGGTCAGCGGCCATCTTCGGCGCGCTTACGATAGTTGGCATCGCCGACCTGCTCCAAGAAGCGCAGACCCTGCGCCGCAACTATCCTGTCATCGCCCATCTACGCTATTTCCTGGAAAGCCTGGGCCCGGAAATACGCCAATACTTCATCGAAGCCGATTACGACGAGCGACCATTTTCTCGGCAGCAACGGTCCGTAGTCTACCAGCGGGCAAAGAATGCCCTCGACAAGCGGCCATTCGGCACGCAACTCGACGTCTACGCCGACAAGTACGAATGGATCAATCATTCGATCATGCCCACCTCGGTGCCTTCGCACGATTTTCGGGTGGAGATCGGCACCGGCACGGCGCACCCGTATTCCGCCAGTGTTTTCAATATTTCCGCGATGAGCTTCGGCGCCCTGTCGGCGAACGCGATTCGCGCGCTGAACGAAGGCGCGCGCCAGGGAAATTTCTACCAGGACACGGGCGAGGGATCGATTTCGCAATACCACCGCGAGAACGGCGGCGACCTGGTCTGGGAAATCGGCTCTGGCTATTTCGGCTGTCGCGATGCGATGGGTCGTTTCGACGAGGCGTCCTTCGTCGCAAACGCAAGCTCGGCACAAGTGAAGATGATCGAGGTCAAGCTGTCCCAGGGTGCCAAGCCCGGTCATGGCGGCGTGCTGCCCGGCGTGAAGGTTTCGCCGGAAATCGCAGCTGCCCGCGGCGTGCCGGTTGGCGTGGATTGTGTCTCGCCCGCGCGGCATTCGGCGTTTTCCACGCCGATCGAATTGCTGCAATTCGTGGAACGGCTGCGCAAGCTCTCAGGTGGCAAGCCCACCGGATTCAAGCTCGCCATCGGCCATCCCTGGGAGTGGTTTGCGATTGCCAAGGCCATGCGTGAGACCGGCATCCTGCCTGACTTCATCGTCGTGGACGGAGGCGAGGGCGGAACCGGCGCGGCACCGCTGGAATTCACCGACCATGTTGGGGTTCCGCTCAGGGAAGCGTTGCTGCTGGTCCACAACACGCTGGTGGGCCTGTCCCTTCGGTCGCATATTCGCATCGGTGCGGCAGGCAAGATCATCACCGCTTTCGATATCGCGCGGACGATGGCCATGGGTGCCGACTGGTGCAATGCCGCGCGCGGTTACATGTTCGCGCTGGGATGCATCCAGTCGATGAGTTGCCATACGGATCGCTGCCCGACCGGCGTCGCCACCCAGAACCAGGCGCGCCAGCGGGCGCTGGTGCCCGAGGACAAGGCGACGCGCGTACTGCGTTTCCACGAAAACACATTGATGGCCTTGCGCGAGTTGATTGCCGCGGCCGGGCTGGATCATCCCGGCCAACTCGGGCCCGAGCACATCATCTGTCGTATTTCTTCCACCAGGGTCGCCTCGCTTTCGATGCTGATGCCATTCATCGAGCCCGGCGTCCTTCTGGACGGCAAGCTGCCGGACCACCCGGTCTTCGAGGCCTTCTGGCCCGACGCGCGCAGCGATTCGTTCGCTGCCCCGGCGCGCGCAATGACGATGCGCAGCACAAAGATCCGATAGCGGTCGCGCGTTTTGTGACGGGCCGCCAGTCCGGGCCTGACCTGGCTGCAGGCTTTGGGAGTAGGCTGGGCGGGACTGGAACCCGATAGCGAGCTACGAGCCCTTGGTCATCAAGGACCCCATCCTGGTGCGGACGCAAACCGGACCTTCGCCCCAGCAACAAATTTGGGATGCCCTCCCGGATGCGTTGCTGGTGATCGACGGGGAAGGATTGGTGCGCTATGCCAATCCAGCGGTGGCCCGCATTTTCGGACATGACACCGACACGCTGCTGGGTTGCCCGCTGGGGGTCCTGCAGCCCGAGCGCCTGCGGCGCGCACACACGCGTGGCGCCGAGCGACACGCGCGCACCGGCAAGCGCGCGATGGACTGGGCGCCGGTGGACACGATTGGCCTGCATCGGGACGGACACGAAATTCCCCTTGAGATAACGTTGTTCGACCTGGAGGTTGCAGGCGAACGTATGGTCGGCGGAATCCTGCGTGACGGTTCCGAGCGGCAGCGCGCGCAGGCAATGCAGGAAGCGCCCCGGAAGATTTCGGAGGCGGCGCATTCGGCGCCAGACCTGCAAGGTCTGTTCGGCCAGATCCATTCCATCATCAGCGAGTTGCTGCCGGCGAGTAATTTCTACGTCGCGCTGCACGATCCGGTATCCGACATGGTCAGCTTTCCCTATTGGGTGGACGAAGTTGATCCCGTTCCGGAGCCCAAGCCCCTTGCCAAGCGCCGCGGACTGACCGACGTCGTCCTGCGTACCGGCGAGCCGCTGTTGCTGTCGCGGGAAGACCATGCGAGCACGACCCACACCGCCGAGGAAGTGGCGCTGATCGGCACCGATGGCATCGACTGGCTCGGCATTCCGCTGAAGACGGCTCGCGGCACCATTGGCGTGCTGACGGTGCAGACCTATTCGGGGTCCGTGCGCTATACCGAAAAGCACAAGCAACTGCTGCAGTTCGTCTCCGACCAGGTGGCGGCGGCGGTGGAGCGCAAGCAGGCACAGCAATCCCTGCTGCAGAGCGAAGAGCGGTTCCGCAGCGTGTTCGACCAGAGCCCGATCATCATCTGCCTGCTGAGTTACCCGGAGGGCCTGTTCCAGGAAATGAATACGGCCGGGCTCGAGGCGTTCGGCTTCAGCCGTGACGAGGTGATGGGCAAGAGCTCGACACAGCTGAACGTGTGGGTGGATCTTGCCGAGCGCCAGCGTTACCTGGAACTGCTGCTGCGCGAGGGCGCGGTGCGAAACTTCGAAGCGCGCATGCGTCGCCGGAACGGCGAAGTGTTCACGGTGCTCTACAGCGGCAGCCTCGTTACGTTGGGTGATCGCGTCTACAGCCTCAACTCCCTGCAGGACATCAACGAACGCAAGATGGCCGAGGCATCGCTGCAGGAGAGCCAGGAACAATTCAAGAGCGCCTTCGAGCATTCCGCGATCGGCATGGCCCTGGTGGCGCGCGACGGCCGCTTCCAGCGGGTGAATTCCTCACTGTGCAAGATCGTTGGTTACAGCGAGGACCAATTGCTGCGCCGGACCTTCCAGGACATCACGCATCCCGATGACCTGCAGATGGACCTCGACAATCTGGATCAATTGCTGGCCGGGGGCATCTCAAGCTATTCCATGGAGAAGCGTTACTTCCATCGCGATGGCAGCGTAGTGCTCGTCAACCTGTCCGTGTCCCTGGTGCGCGACAAGTTCGGCAACCCCAAGCACTTCATTTCCCAGATAGAGGACATCACCGAGCGCCGGCGCGCAGAACAATGGCAACACCACTACGCCGACATGCTCAGCATGATCAGCCATGAAGCAGCCACTTCAGCCGTGCTCGACTCCCTGGCGCGATTCGCCGAACAGCAGTCGGAAGGCCTGCTGTGTTCGATCCTGCTGTTGTCTCCCGACGGCCAGCGCTTGCACCATGGCGCCGCGCCAAGCCTGCCTGCATTCTATGTCCAGGCGCTGGAAGGCACGCCCATCGGACCCGACGTCGGCTCCTGCGGGGCAGCCGCCAGTTTGGGCAAGCTGGTGGTGGCCGAGGACCTGATGACACACCCGAACTGGGAGCCATGGCGCGAGTTGGCGTCGCGGGCAGGATTGCGAGCCTGTTGGTCGCACCCCGTAGTTTCTGCCGACGGCCGCGTACTCGGAACGTTTGCCATCTACCGCGCCGAGCCCGGTGGGCCAAGCGCCCAGGATGTCGAGTTGATCCGCCGGTCCGCCGGCCTGGCCGGGATCGCGCTGGAACGTGCGCAGCACCATGAGGACCGACGACTCGCCAAAGTCGTCTTCGAGCAGAGCCTCGAAGGCATCATGGTGACGGATACGGACGACCGCATCATCATGGTGAATCGGTCATTCGAATTGCTGACCGGCTACAGCGGCGCCGAGGTCATCGGCCAGACGCCAGACATCCTCGATGCCAGTCGCGACGATGCGGCGAGCCGAGCTTCCCGACGCGACGCGCTCTCAGCCATGGGGCGGTGGTCCGGCGAGGTTTGGGGCCGGAAGAGCAGCGGCGAAATCTATCCCGTCGCCATGTCCATCGCTGCGGTGTTCGATGCAGCAGGCGAGCCCAGCCACTACATCAGCATCCTGGCCGACGTCAGTGACCAGAAGATCCAGGCCGCCCGGATCGAACAACTTGCGTTTTATGATTCCCTGACGGGCCTCCCGAACCGCGCCTTGTTCCTGGACCGACTGGAACAAACGCTGGTTGCTTCAAAGCGGCATGGTGGGCAGGGCGCCATCCTGTTCCTCGACCTCGACCGCTTCAAGGAGATCAACGACAGCCTGGGCCATGCGGTCGGTGACATGGCGCTGGTGGAAGTTTCCCGCCGCTTCCAGACGGTGTCGCGCAAGGAGGAAACGTTGGCGCGGCTGGGTGGCGACGAGTTCGTGCTGATCGCAGAGAATGCCGACCACCAGACGGCGGTGCGAATTGCCAGCCGCCTGCAGCGCGTACTGTCCGAACCGCTCGACCTGATGGGCCAGCCCTACAGCGTTGGCGCCAGCATCGGCATCGCCTTCTATCCCGCGGACGGCACCACGTCGGAGGACCTGATCAAGCGCACCGACATCGCCATGTATCAGGCCAAGGCCGGCGGTGGCGGCTATCGCATGTACCAGACGGAAATGGGCGTCGAGTTGGAGAAGCGGCTGAGCATCGCCAAGCGACTGGGCCGTGCCATGGATGCCGGCGAATTGCAGTTGTACTACCAGCCCCAGATCGATCTGGCTTCGGAAAAGGTAATGGGTGCAGAGGCTTTGCTGCGCTGGCAGGATCCCGTGCTCGGCTGGATCAGCCCAGCCGATTTCATTCCGATCGCGGAAGAGCGCGGCATGATGGGGCCCTTGGGTGATTGGGTCCTGCGCGAGGCCTGCCGCCAGGTGAATACCTGGGCGGAGTCGGGGCTGCGCCTGGAGGGACGGCTCGCGATAAATGTCTCGGCCCTGCAGATGGAAGACCCGGACATCGTCGGCCGATTGCTCGAGATCGTGCACGAGGCTGGGCTGTCGCCCGATCGCTTCGAACTCGAATTGACCGAGTCAAGCATGATGGTCGACCCCGAACGCGCCGTTGAGGTGATGGAATTGCTGAGCGCGGCCGGCTTCGGTTTGTCGATCGATGATTTCGGTACCGGCTATTCATCGCTTGCCTACCTCAAGCGCTTCGCCGCCGACCAGATCAAGATCGATATCTCGTTCGTTCGCAACATGCTGACCGATGTCGACGACCACACCATCGTCACCACCATCATCGCGATGGCGCGCAGCCTCGGGCTGCACACCACGGCGGAAGGCGTCGAGGAAGCAGGGCAGGCGGCGGCCTTGCTTGCCCTGGGTTGCGACTTTGCCCAGGGTTACTACTTCGGCCGGCCGGAATCTCCGAAGGCCTTCCAGGAAAAGTGGCTGGTGCCGCGGCAGGCCACGCCGCCCGACGCCCTCGGTTGACCGTCCCGGCCCCGAACCGTAGAATTCGCGCTCTCTCCGGGCGGTTAGCTCAGCGGTAGAGCACTGCTTTCACACGGCAGGGGTCACAGGTTCAAGCCCTGTACCGCCCACCAATTCCTGTCTCCACGCCTACTCGATCTGTGATCGGGCGAACTCGCCGTCGAGTTTTTCCATGGCGTCGCGTGGTTTGAGCTTGGCCGCTTTTTCGTAGGCGTTCGCCGCGGCCGTTTCCTTCTTGTCGCCATGCAGCAACAGCAGCAGGTTGGCGTGCTCGACGTGCGCGATCGGCGAGTCCGGCGTCAACTTGAGCGCCTGCGCGATGTGTTTATCGGCCTCGCTTGCCTTTGCGCCATAGGTCATGCCGCCGATCAATGCGCCGATCTTCCCGATGATCTCGGCATGGTAGATGGCCATCGCCGTGTGCGCCTCGGCATGTTTCGGGTCGAGGGCGAGCGTCTTGTCGAGGCTCGCGCGCACTTTCCCGGCGAGTCCCATCTTCAAGGCTTTGGCGACGCTGATCCTTTGGCTGTATCGGCCCAGCGCAAACGCGTGGCGATAGTGGGAGTTGGCCTCGCCGGGCAGGGAGGCAATCGCCGCTTCGGCCAGTTCTACCGCCTGGTTGAAGCGCGCCAGTTGTTCGTCTTCATCGTCGACCAGGTACGTGGCATGGATGCCGATCGCCTTGATGGCGACCGAGGCGCCGACCGGTCCCAGCGCCTCGCCGATCTCAAAGGCGTGATGGAAATCGCCTTGATGAAATGCTCGCCAGGCTTCTTGAAGCCGAGATGAAAGTGCATTTGAATCAATGTCTTTTGGAGCTTTCTTGCCAGACGACTTTAACAAGGCTGCGGCACGCTTGTCGTCCGGAAAGGGCTCGCCATCCCCGCCATGCAGCGTTGGCCAGGCCTTCTTGAGCTTGTCGCCAGCGAAGTCGAATGCCTTGGCGTCGTGCGGAAACTTTGCCCATCCACTCTTGCGGGTAGCCATTCCAGATCCCCTCTATTTTTGCCGAGGATGTCCCGGCTGCAGGTTTCATGCAAGCGTTTCAAACACTAGTGTGAAAACTCCAAGGCCAGGGCGAACACTTCCACCTGACTATCCCGGCCACAACCTGGCCCCATCCAACAAATCGAGGTGTTCCATGGCCCGCAAGACCCAGAAACGCGCGACCACCGGCAGTCGCCGCACGTACCAGCCGCAGGACCTGTTGCTTGCCGGCATCGGCGCGTTTTCGCTCGGCCGCAAGCAGATTGCCAACGCCTACGTAAACGGTTTCGACGGCGTGGTCGAGTTGACCGATCGCACGCAGGAAGTCGTGCAGGCTGCCGCGAATACCCTCGGCCAGCAGGTCGCCGACATCCAGAAGCGCGCCCTTTCTGTGCGCAAGCAACTCGAAAGGCAAGTGGAAGCATTTCGCAAGCAGGCCCAGTCCAGCCTGGCCCCCGTGTTTGCCCGCCTCGGCGTAAAGATCGCCCCGCAGCGCCGCAAGGCTACGCGCTCCCGCGCCGTCCCCAAGCGCAGCCGCCGCGCCGCCTGAAAACCGGCTGATTCGTGGGTCCGGCCCAACGGGGCCGGACTTGCGGCGTTTTAGCCGTGCGCCTTGCGCGCGGCCTCGAAAGCGGCCAGCTGCCCGGGCGTCGCCTCTGGCTGGAACTTCGATTTCCATTCAGTGAATGGCATGCCGTAAATCGCGAGCCGAGCCTCATCCTTGTCCATCGCCCGGCCTGACGTCTCAGCCGCTTCGCGATACCAATCGGCAAGACAGTTCCTGCAGAAGCCGGCCAGGGTCATCAGGTCGATGTTCTGCACATCCTTGCGCTCGTCCAGATGCTGCAAAAGGCGTCGGAACGCCGCAGCCTGCAATTCGATTTCATCGTTCATATGGCGGGGTGGGGACTGCATCGGGGATAATCGTGCCTGGGTTGTCGTCGTGGGGTACGCCGGTGGCCTGTATTGTGCGTCACGGCCAGTACGCGATGCACGCAGCCCCAGCCGAAGGAATCCAATGACCGCCCGTATCCTCGACGGCAAGCGAGTTGCCGATGCATTGCTCGATGACCTGGCCAAGCGGGTCCAGGCACGCGTGGCTGCGGGCAAGCGACGCCCGGGGCTGGCCGTCGTGCTGGTGGGCGAAGATTCCGCGTCCGCCGTCTACGTACGCAACAAACGCCGCGCCTGTCTGAAGGTCGGCATCGAGACCCACGACTTCGATCTTCCCGCCAGTACCACGGAGGCGGAACTTGCGACGCTGGTGGATCGCCTGAACGCCGATCCGGGCATCCACGGCATCCTCGTCCAGTTGCCGCTGCCCGGTTTGCGCGACGCCAGTGACCTGATCCATCGCATTGACCCGATGAAGGACGTGGACGGATTCCATCCGGAAAACGTCGGCCATCTTGCGTTGCGCCAGTTTGGCCTGCGGCCCTGCACGCCCCGCGGCATCACGACCTTGCTTGCGTACACCGATCGACCGGTGCGTGGCGCGACGGCGGTGATCGTCGGGGTCAGCAACCATGTCGGCCGGCCGATGGCGCTGGAGTTGCTGATTGCAGGCTGCACGACCATCTCCTGCCACAAGTTCACGCCGCGCGACGTCCTGGAAGCCCAGGTTCGCCAGGCGGACATCCTTGTGGTCGCGGTCGGACGGCCCGAATTGATTCCTGGCGAGTGGGTCAAACCCGGTGCCGTGGTGATCGACGTGGGAATAAACCGGATGGAGGACGGCAGGCTGGTGGGCGACGTGGGCTTTGAAGCCGCGGCGCAACGCGCCAGCTGGATCACGCCGGTACCCGGCGGCGTCGGGCCGATGACGGTGGCGACCCTGATGCAGAACACGCTGGAGGCTGCCGAGGCAGCCGACGCGGTGTCGACATGATCGCGTGGGATAATCGGCCACGATGAAACCCTCGCTCAAATTATTGTTGGTCGCTGCCACCCTGGCCCTGGCCGGGTGCGCGTCCGTGGTGCGCAATGCCAGTGACGCTTTCTCGCGAAACCTGGGCGCCGCCGTGCTCGACAGCGAAGACCCCGCGACGGTGCGTGACGGATTGCCCGCCTATCTATTGCTGCTCGACAGCCTGGTGGCCGGCCAGATGCCCGGTGAAAAAGACAACGCTTCGGTGTTGCTGGCAGCAGCGAAATTGAACGGCGCCTATGCAGGCAACTTCACTGGCGACGACAAGGTCCGCGCACAGCGCTTGTCCGGAAAGAGCTTCCGTTATGCGCGCAGCGCCACCTGCCTGCAGGACGCGCCCTTGTGCAACGCGCTGGAGGGTGATCCGGAGCAGTTCGCAGCCGTCGTGGCCGCCGATACGAATGTCGATCTCATGTACCTGCTTGCCTCGAGCTGGGCCGGTTACCTGCAAGCCAATTCGGAAGAGTGGGGCGCCATCGCCGACCTGCCGAAGATCCAGAGCCTGCTCGAACGCGTCGTGCTGCTCGATTCCAACCACGATCAAGGCCAGGCCTGGGTTTACCTGGGCGTGCTCAATTCACTGCGCCCCGAGGCGATCGGTGGCAAGCCGGAAATTGGCCGCCAGTCGTTCGAAAAGGCGATCGCCATCTCCGGTGGCCGCAATTTGTATGCGAAGACGTTGTTCGCAGAGTTCTATGCGCGCCTGGTATTCGACCAGGAACTGCACGATCGACTCCTGAATGAAGTGCTGGCTGCCGATCCCCGCGCGCCCGGCCTGACCCTCACCAATACCCTGGCGCAAGACCGCGCCCGGAAACTGCTGGAAAGCGGCAAGGACTATTTCTGATGAAGCGCCTCACGCGTCGACTGTTGTTTCCCTTCCTGTTGTTGCTCGCGCTGCCGGCCAGTGCGCAGCAAGTGATCAAGATCGCCACCATCGCGCCCGAGGGCTCGGCTTGGATGCGCGAACTGCGCACTGCCGCGGCCGAGGTCCAGACCGGCGCGCAGGGCAGGGTGCAGGTGAAGCTCTACCCGGGCGGCGTGATGGGCCCGGACTCAGTGGTATTGCGCAAGATGCGCCTCGGCCAGTTGCAGGGTGGCGTGCTTACCTCCAGCGAGCTGGCCACCCTTTACCCGGACGCAGCCATCTACAGCTTGCCGTTCCTGTTCGACGGTTGGGCCCAACTCGAGAAAGCGCGACCGCAGGTGGACCCGTTGCTCGCGCGCGGAATGGAAGCCAAGGGACTCAAGATGCTGACGGCCGCCAACGTCGGCTTCGCCTACCTGATGAGCACCCGGCCTTTGCGCAACAAGGCGGACATGGCAGCGACGAAGCTCTGGATTCCGCAGAACGACGAAATTGCCGAGCGCACCTTCAAGCTCGGCGGTGTCAGTCCGATCCTGTTGCCGCTCGGCGATGTTTTCACCAGCCTGCAGACCGGCCTGGTGGATACCGTCGCCAACACGCCGTCCGGTGCGGTGGCACTGCAATGGCACGGAAAGCTCAAGACGATGCTCGACCTTCCGCTGTCGTTCGTGGTGGGCTTCGTCGTGGTCGACCTGAAGGCCTGGCAGAAACTCAGTCCCGCCGACCAGGCTGTGCTCACCGCCGCATTCCGCAAGGCGGGCCAGCGGGTCGACGCCAACATCAAGCGCGATGATGCCGCGGCCCTTGCCGCGATGAAGAAACAAGGCCTGGTCGTCACCGCCCTCGATGCTGCGGAAGCAGCGCGCTGGCGCCAGATCGGCGCGCAGGTCACGCGTGACATGGAAGCGGCGCAACATATCTCCACGCCGATGCTCAACGCATTGCGCAAGGCCAACGCCGGGGCCCGCTGAGTGCCCGGTCGGCTACTTCGCGGATTGCACCGCGCCGAAGATTTCCTGCTGGCTGGCCTGCTCGGCGCCTTGCTGGTGCTGGCGCTGGTGCAGATCGGCCTGCGCGTATTTTTTGGCGCAGGCCTGGAGTGGGCTGAGCCGGTCGGCCGCATGGGCGTGCTTTGGTTGGCACTGCTCGGCGCAATGGGGGCAACGCGCACCCGTCGCCATATCGCCATCGACGCATTGCCACGCTTGCTTTCGCCGCGCTGGCATCGGGTGGCATGGTCGATTTCGCAAGTCGCAACGTCGCTGATCTGCGGGCTGCTGGCGTGGTACGGCTGGGGCATGGTCGGCTTGGAGCGCGAACTGCCTGCGTGGTTCGTGCCCGGCATTCCAAGCTGGTGGCCCATGTTGGCCTTCCCCTTGGCCTTCGCCCTGATGAGCCTGCGATTCCTCGCCGCGGCCTTCGAGCCACCACCCGAAGTGGGCGCCGCATGATTCCCGGTTTGCTGGTCGTCCTGTTGCTCGCTGCCATCGGCATGCCCCTGTTCGCGGTAATCGCGGCGGTGGCCTTGCTCGGTTTCCATGCCGCCGGCTACGACCTGATCGCGGTCGCGGTGGAGTATTACCGCCTGGGCGACAAGCCCGGGCTGATCGCGATTCCGATGTTCACGCTGGCAGGCTACCTGCTGGGTGAAAGCGGCACGCCACGGCGACTGGTGCGGTTGTCGATGGCGCTGCTCGGCTGGTTGCCGGGCGGCCTGGCCATCGTCGCCATCGTTGCTTGCGCGTTCTTCACCGCCTTCACCGGCGCATCGGGCATGACCATCGTCGCGATCGGCGCATTTCTCTACCCGGCCTTGACCCGTGCCAGTTACCCGCAATCCTACAGCCTGGGACTGGTCACCTCGTCCGGCAGTCTGGGCTTGCTGTTCGCGCCCTCGCTGCCGTTGATCCTGTTTGGCTTCGTCGCCGGCCAGCTCAACACGACGCCGGTCGTTACCGTCCAGGATCTATTCCTCGCGGGCCTGCTGCCGGGCGCGCTGATGATCGTGATGTTGTCGGTGCATGCGATGTGGGTGGGCAGGCACTTGCCGAAAGCGGCTGCCAGCTTCGACCTGGGCGAAGTGTGGGAAGCGGTGAAGGACGCCAAGTGGGAATTGCCGCTGCCCTTCATCGTGTTGGGCGGCATCTATTCCGGGCAGTTCGCCGCGAGCGAAGCCGCCGCCATCACGACCCTGTACGTGCTGATCGTGACCGTGGGCATCAAGCGCGAGATTCGCCTGCCGCAACTGCCGTCGCTGATGGCCGAGGCGATGCGCCTGGTAGGGGCCATCCTGATCATCCTCGGCGCCGCGTCGGCGCTATCGAACTGGATGGTGGACCAGGAAGTGCCCAACAAGCTGTTCGAATTCAGCAAGACCTACGTGCACTCGGCCGGCATGTTCCTGCTGCTGCTTAACGCCGTGCTGTTGCTGGTCGGCATGTTCATGGACATCTTTTCGGCCATCGTCATCCTCACGCCGCTGCTGGTGCCAGTGGCCGTCGCCTATGGCATCCACCCGGTCCACTTCGGCATCGTGATGCTGGCCAACCTGCAGATCGGCTATTTCATGCCGCCGGCGGGCATGGACCTGTTCATCGCCGCCTATCGGTTCAAGGTAGGCATCCTGGAACTGGCCCGCGCCTGCATCCCGTTCTTCCTGATCGTGGGCGGTTCGGTGCTGATCATCACCTGGTGGCCCTGGCTGTCCCTGGTGCTGATCCAATAGGATGTGCGCCCCTCGGGTCCATTACCGGTTATAATTGCGCGCTTCCTGCACCCGGAGCCGCCCATGCTGCGCATCCAGGCCGAAGCGCTGACGTTTGACGACGTCTCCCTCGTTCCCGCCCATTCCACCGTCCTGCCCAAGGACGTCAACCTGTCCACGCAACTCACGCGCGGCCTCCGGCTGAATCTGCCGATCGTCTCGGCTGCCATGGACACCGTCACCGAAGCACGCCTCGCGATCGCGATGGCCCAGCTTGGCGGTATCGGCATCCTGCACAAGAACATGAGCCTCAAGCAGCAGGCGGCGCACGTGGCGCAGGTCAAGCAGTTCGAGGCCGGGGTCATCCGCAACCCGTTCACGGTCAGCCCCGACACCACCATCGGCGAAGTCCTGAAGCTGACCCGCGCCCGCAATATCTCCGGCGTACCCGTGGTCGATGGCGGCCTGCTGGTCGGCATCGTTACCAGCCGTGACATGCGCTTCGAAACCAAGCTCGACGATCCGGTCCGCCACATCATGACCAAGAAGGACAAGCTCGTTACCGTGCGCGAAGGCGCGTCGGACGAGGAAGTCCTGCAGCTGATGCACAAGTACCGCATCGAAAAGGTGCTGGTGGTGGACGACGAGTTCCGCCTGCGCGGGCTGATCACGGTGAAGGACATCCAGAAAGCGCGCGACAACCCCAATGCCGCCAAGGACATCGCCGAGCGCTTGCTCGCTGGCGCTGCGGTGGGCGTGGGCGGCGAC
>JANNWV010000213.1:0-10518 GCA_031408815.1 Gammaproteobacteria bacterium | reverse complement strand
CCGGTGACGACGACGCGGCGACGACCCATCGACTTCAAGCAGCCTTTTGGTGGCTTTTCGCGTAGTCAATAGCCAACTGCACTGTCGTGATCTTCTCGGCCTCTTCGTCCGGGATCTCGCACTCGAACTCTTCTTCGAGGGCCATCACCAGCTCGACCGTATCCAGCGAGTCAGCGCCGAGATCATCCACGAAGGAGGCGTTGTTGGTGGCTTCTTCTTCCTTGACGCCCAGTTGTTCGACGACGATTTTCTTGACGCGTTCTTCGATGGTGCTCATGGGTGGATCTCCTCCCGGAATAAATAACGGACACATTGTAATCTGTTGCCGGCCCCGGCGAGCGTCCGTTGTGCCCCGGCCGTACTGCTGCAGCTTGAATTCTAGCGCAATTCCCAGACCCGCAAGGGCTCAGGCCATGTACATCCCGCCATTGACGTGCAGGGTTTCGCCGGTGATGTAGGCGGCGGCCGGACCGGCCAGAAACGCCACAGCCTCGGCGATGTCCGAGGGCGCGCCGAAGCGGCCCAGGGCGATCTGGCCCTGCATCGCATCCTTCTGGGCTTCGGGCAGGGCCCGGGTCATGTCGGTTTCGATGAAACCCGGCGCCACCACGTTCACGGTGATGCCGCGGCTGCCAATCTCCTTGGCCAATGATTTCGAGAACGCGATGATGCCGGCCTTGGCCGCGGCGTAATTGGCTTGTCCGGCATTGCCGGTCAGGCCGATGACCGAGGCGATGTTGACGATCCGACCCTTGCGCGCCTTCATCATGCCGCGCAACACCGCCTTGGAGGTACGGAATACTGAACTGAGATTGGTGTCGATGATGGCATTCCAGTCTTCGTCCTTCATGCGCATCAGCAGCTGGTCGCGGGTGATGCCGGCGTTGTTGACGAGGATGGAGATCGGGCCGAAGTCCTTGGCGATGCTATCCACCAGCGCTTCGACGGCGGCGCCGTCGGTAACGTCCAGGATTCGCCCTGCGCCGCCCGTAGCGGCCAGCCGCTCGCCGATGGCGGCGGCGCCAGCATCGCTGGTGGCGGTGCCGATCACGATCGCACCGCGGGCCGCCAGCGTGTCGGCGATGGCAGCGCCAATGCCGCGGCTTGCGCCAGTGACCAGCACGATTTCACCGCTGAGGTTGGATGTCATGGAATGGAACTCCTGGATCAGGCGAATTGAGAAAGAGCGGCGTCGAGATCGGCGGGGGCGCCGATCGCGCGTGCATCGAGTGATTTGTCGATGCGCTTCACCAGGCCCGACAGCACCTTGCCCGGCCCGCATTCGACGACGTGCGTGGCCCCGCCTGCAGCGAGTGCCTGCACGCATTGCGTCCAGCGCACCGGAAGATAAAGTTGCCGCACCAGCGCATTGCAGATTGCATCCACGTCGTGCTCGACGCGGGCATCGGCGTTCTGCACCACGCGGCGGTCGGGATGGCGCCAGGTCAGGCCGGCCATCACTTCGCCAAGCCGGGTCGCGGCATCGCGCATCAGCGGCGTGTGAGAGGGCACGCTGACGGCAAGCTTCACGATCTTGCGCACGCCCAGCGAGGTGAGTTCCGCCATCGCGCGTTCGAGCGCATCGGCATGCCCGCCAATCACGATCTGTCCCGGCGAGTTGAAGTTGGCAGGCACCACCACGGTGGCATGCGACACCTGCGCGCAGACACCCGCGACCATGTCGTCATCCGCGCCGAGCACGGCGGCCATCGCGCCAGTTCCGGCGGGCACCGCTTCCTGCATCAGTCGGCCGCGTTCGCGCACCAGTCGCGCCGCATCGCCCAGGGAGATCGCGCCAGCCGCCACCAGGGCCGCGTATTCGCCAAGGCTATGGCCCGACAGTTGCGCAGGCTGCGCGCCGCCTGCGGCAAGCCAGGCGCGCCACACGGCCACGTCGGCTGCCAGCAAGGCAGGCTGGGTGAATTCGGTCTGGTTGAGTTGTTCCTCGGGGCCTTGCTGGCTCAGCGTCCACAGATCCAGGCCACAGCCCTCGGAGGCTTCGTCGAAACTCTCGCGCACGACGTCGTGCACGGCAGCGAGTTCCGCAAGCATGCCCAGGCTCTGCGAGCCCTGTCCGGGAAACACGAAGGCGAGATGGTCGGTCATCGGCGGGGCCAGGATGGGAACCGCGCATGATACGGGCACGGCGGGAAAATCGTCTGTACCGCAGCGTAGGGCAGCGCCCTGCCCGATCAGTAACGGATCAGCGCCGAACCCCAGGTGAAGCCGCCGCCGAACGCTTCAAGGAGCAACAACTGGCCGCGCTGTACGCGACCCGATCGCACCGCTTCATCCAGCGCCAGCGGCACGGAGCCGGCCGACGTATTGCCGGTGCGGTCCACGGTGACCACCACGCGTTCCATCGGCATCTGCAGCCGCTTGGCCGTGGCTTCGATGATGCGCAGGTTGGCCTGGTGCGGAATCAGCCAGTCGAGGTCGGATTTATCGAGTCCGTTGGCGGCAAGGGTTTCGTCAACCACCGAATCGAGCGCTTTTACCGCGTACTTGAACACGTCGCTGCCCGCCATCATCACCTTGACGCCGACGTTGGGTTCATCGGGCTTGAAACCCTTCGACACGCCCACCGGGTTGTACAGCAGGTGCTTCTTGCTGCCGTCGGCATGCAGGTGCGTGGACAGGATGCCCGCAGTTTCGTCGGCCTTCAGCACGACGGCACCGGCGGCATCGCCAAACAGCACGCAAGTGCCGCGATCGGTCCAGTCAACCATTCGTGTCAGTGTTTCGGCGCCGATGACCAACGCGTTCTTGACCGCGCCGGTACGGATGAATTTGTCGGCGATGCTGAGCGCGAAGATGAATCCCGAGCAGGCGGCATTGACGTCGAACGCAGCGCAACCGTTGGCGCCAAGTCGATCCTGGACCAGGCAGGCGGTGGACGGGAAGATGACGTCGGGCGTGGTCGTGCCGAGCACGATGAGTTCGATGTCCGCGGCATCGAGGCCAGCGGCTTCAAGCGCGCGCGTGGCGGCATGGAAGGCGAGATCGCTGGTGGTCTCGCCGTCGGCGGCGATGTGCCGTTCGCGGATGCCGCTTCGGCTGACGATCCACTCGTCGTTGGTCTCGACCATTTTTTCGAGGTCGGCATTCGTCAGCACCCTCTCAGGAAGGTAACTGCCCGTGCCCGCGATCCGTGAATAAACAGCCATGCCCTGCTCCGAGTCCATAGGGCCTCGCCGACCCGCATCGCAGTCTCTCATGACCTGATGGGCGGGGGACAAATGAACACGGCGGGCAATGCCCGCCGTGCCTGGATGCGCGGTTCCGCCCGCGAGGGACGGAGCGACGACTTATTCTTCGACGCTGACTGCCGACTTCACGTCGATGACCTTGCGGCCGCGATAGAAGCCGTCCTTGGTCAGGTGGTGGCGGATATGCGTCTCGCCCGTGGTGACGTCGGTGGACAACAGCTTGGCCGTCAGCGAGTCGTGCGAACGACGCATGCCGCGGGTGGACGGGGTACGACGGGATTTCTGGACGGCCATGGTTCTTTCTCCAACTACTTTTTGTGATCCTTCAGGGCCGCCAGGGCACTGAAAGGGTTCGGTTTATCGTCCTCGTCGTCCGGCCAGACGGCGTCCGGCAAACTCGACTCGGGGTTGATCGGTACTACCGGCAGGGCAAGGATGAGTTCGTCTTCAACCAGGTCGATCGGCCGAAGCTCTGCATTGTCCGCCACCAGCAGCGGCTCCATCCCCTCGGGCAGCGCGTCTTCCTGCGCTTCGGAGCTGATCAAGCCTAACTGTTGCACCACTTTCACCGGCTGCAGGAAGCGCTCTAGCGTGCGCTGGCACTGCAACGGCAACTCGGTCTCGGCGCGAACCTCGACGAACGCCTGGTTCATCGAATCGCGACCGAACTCGAGGCTGAATCTGACCTCGCCTTCGGTATCGGTCAGGCTGCTTTTCAGGCGCGTGAATGCGGCCAGGGGAAAGCTGCCTTCGAAATACCGCTTGGCCGCCACCATGCGCCAAACATCGAGCACTGCGGGCAAGGTTGCGGACATAAGCGGACGATTGTAGGGCTTGCACGCGACCCGTGTCAAACCAAAACCCCAGCGCTGGCGAGGGCTTACCGGCAATTTGCCGGGGCTTGGGGGGCTGGTGCAGACTGGCCTGACCCTTCCGGACCCCACCATGCTGTCCATTCTGATCCCGGGCCTGCTGCTGCTGGCCGTTGTCCTGCCTTTCCTGTGGTTCCTGGCCAGGCGCCGGCGCCGCCAGCATACGCTGATGCGCATGCTCGACCTGGCCGATGCGGTCGAATCCCTGCTGGACCGCAGCCAGGCGCGCATGGCTGCCCTGCGCCCACTGGTGCAGCGGGTGCCGTCGGACATCGCCGCGGAAGCCCAGGCGTCGCTGGAGGGCAGCCTACCTATCCGGGAAGCCAAGCGCGACGTCCTGCAGCATCGGCTGTGGATCCAGAAGCACGGCGACGACGCCAGCCAACCTGAACTCGACCAGGCCTGTTCAGCCCTGGACCGGGTCCGGCAGCGGCTCGAGGCGCAGCTGGTTGCACTCGAAAACGTAGGCAGCGACCTGGCCAATGCCACCCAGGCGGCGGCGGAAGCGGCACTGCGCGAACCCCCGGGCCTGCGCCGGGCACCTGATGCCTGATGCTGGTCCTGGCGTCCACCTCCGCGTACCGGCGGCAGTTGCTCGAAAGACTGGGCCTGCCCTTCGAAGTTGCGCGGCCGGGCGTGGACGAATCGCCCTTGCCACGCGAACAACCCCTGCACCAGGCCCAACGCCTGGCCGTGGACAAGGCCCGCGTGGTGGGTCGGCGGTTTCGGGAAAGCTGGGTGATCGGCTCCGACCAGGTCGCGGAACTGGACGGCCAGGCGCTGGGCAAGCCGGGAAGCTTCGAGCGTGCCGCCGACCAGTTGGCAGCGGCATCGGGATCCCGGGTCTCCTTCCACACAGCGGTCTGCCTGTATCGGCATTCCGATGGCAGGGGCTTGCGTTTCCACGATTTGACCATCGTCCACTTCCGCCGACTGCAGGCCACCGAAATCGAACGCTACCTGCACGCGGAACAACCCTACGACTGCGCCGGCAGTTTCAAGGCCGAAGGCCTGGGTATCAGCCTGTTTGAATCCATCGAAACGAAAGACCCGACCGCACTGATCGGGCTGCCGCTGATCGCGCTGTGCAGCGCGCTGCGCGACGTCGGTTTCGTCGTGCCCTGAGTTATCGGGACAACTGGCGCGAGATTCAGCGCGCCTCGATCAGCAATCTTTGTTCGGGCCAGTCTTCGACGCTGCCATCGCTGCCATGCAGGCGCAGCCCCAGCCAATGCGAGCCAGGCACCAGCACATCGCCCTCGAGCGTGGCGCGAAACCCCACCTTCGGCTGGTTCGGATCGGTCGAACCCTTCCAGTAGTCGGCAACATGGGGCATGGCGATTGCGTATTGCGCGTCGGCGACGGGCCGGCCGTCCAGCAATATTTCAATGCGCGACAGTCCCGCGCCTTCCTTGAAGGCCCAGCCCGCGACGTCGATCGGCGCGCGCAGGCGCGACTTCGGCGTCGGTGAATCTATCCATGCCAGTGCAGGCGCAACGCAAGTTGCACCCGGTCGCGCCAGCGCAATGCGGTAGATGAAATAGCGCTTGCGGCCGTGGTCAGCTGAGATGACTTCGGCCGGTGGCAAGGGCCCGAACCGGCGACACAATTCGCGGTAGCCTTCGAGTCGAAGTTTCATCGCAGTCGCGCTGTCGTCGAGCACCAGCACGATCGGCCGTTTGTCCACGGAATCGGATGTCCAGTCCAGCCCCCACACCTGCAACTGCGTGGCGCGACCGTGCTTGTGGTTCAGCGGGCTGTCCAAGACTTCAAGGTCGCGGCCGCCCAGCGCGAATGAAAGTTGGGCCGCCAGTTCGAAGTCGCTGGCGACGATGCGCGTGTTGGCGGGGAATTGCTTCATGCGCGCATTGATCGCGTGCCAGCCGGCGAAATCGGCGGGATACGCGCGACTGTCGGCCAGGCGTTCGCGCAGCGATGCGGAACTGGCGACCGCCAGGAACGAAAGACCTGCGACCAGGCCCATTGCCGCGAGTGAAAAAACCAGGACCTTCGCGCGGCGCGACCACGTGGCCAGGATCACCGGCGCCACCACGATCAATGCCAGCCACCCCGACAGCGGCCAATGGAAGCTGACCCGCTGGTCGTCCGCGAACAAGCCCAGGAAAAGAAACAAGGGCGCAGCGATCAAACCGACCATGCCGATGAATCGCCACGGCCCCGGTTGCTGGCGGCGACGCCAACATTCGCGCAATGCGAACAGCAGGAGCACGAACAAGGCCGGCGTCACCAGCAGGAACTGGATCGGCAACCAGGCAAGACCATCCATGTGGAACTGCCAGGGATTGCGATCGATGAACTGGAAACGCAAACCGGCGCCGGCATGGTGAAGGTTCCATTCGAGCAGGGGCCACCATGCGACCGCGCCGAGGGCCAGCACGCACCACACGCGAGCATCGCGCAACAGGCGCCTCGAGGGTTCGTCGGCCAGCACGGCCAGCATCCCCGCGAACACCACCAACACGAAACGGTAGTGCGCCAGGGCGCCCGTGATCAGTGCGACGGCCAGCAATCCAAGCGCCATCGCGTCGACCCTTTCGCGCAACCGGGCCATCGCCTCCAGGCACAACAGCGCGGCGAACACCATCGGCACATCCGGCACGGCCAGCACGCCCAGCAAACCCGATAGGGGCATGAGGGTCGCGAGCAAGCCCGCCTGCGCGCCAGCCGCTTCGCCGAACCAGCGACGGGACAGGCTCCAGGCGAGCCATGGCACCGCCCCGCCGAGCAACAGGAACGGCAGTCGAAGAGCCAGGGGATGATTCCCGCCCAGCTCCATGCCGAGCCGGGCCAGCCAGGCCGTCAGCCCCGGCAGGTCGGAATAGGCCCATGCCAGGTGGCGGCCCTCCCAGGCGTAGAAGGCCTCGTCCACGAACACCGGCAAACAGGCCGCAAGGACCAGCTTGCACACTTGCACAAGCGTCCATATCTGGACGAACTTCACGCGCAAGTTACTGGGATTCATGCCAGCATCGTGCCTGTCATTCCAATTGTTCGGCACCCGGGAACCCCATGCACGTGCAGGCCATCAACGCCGCTATCCTACCCGACCCCCTGCGCCAGTCGCTGGTCGCGGCCGTGAACCAGATCAATACGCTGGTGCTGGGCAAGCCGCGCGAAGTGCGGCTCGCCTTCACCACCTTGCTCGCCGGCGGCCACCTGCTCATCGAGGACCTGCCAGGCCTGGGCAAGACCACGCTGGCAAGGGCGATGGCCGCAACCCTGGCGCTCGATTTCCAGCGCATGCAGTTCACCTCCGACCTGCTGCCATCGGACATCATCGGCGTGTCCATCTTCGACCCGACCGCGCGCGAGTTCCGCTTCCACCCGGGGCCGGTGTTCGCCCAGTTGCTGCTGGCCGATGAAATCAATCGCGCGCCGCCACGCACGCAAAGCGCGCTGCTCGAAGCGATGGCCGAGCAACAGGTCACCGTGGACGGCGTCTGCCATGCCTTGCCGCACCCCTTCTTCGTGATGGCGACCCAGAATCCGGCCGACCTCGCCGGCACGTTCCCGCTGCCCGACTCGCAGCTCGACCGCTTCCTGCTGCGGCTGCAACTGGGTTACCCCGGCGCCGATGCCGAACGCGAGATGCTTGCCGGCGCCGACCGCCGCGAAATGATCGCGAAGGTGATGCCGCAGCTCACCGGCGAAGACCTGATGGCCTTGCGCTCCAGCGTGGCCAGCGTGCACACGAGCGATGCGTTGATTGCCTACGTGCAGGGCCTGTTGGCCGAAAGCCGGCGGCACAAGGGCGTTCGCGTGGGCCTGTCGCCGCGTGCGGGACTCGCGCTCCTGCAGGGCGCGCGCGCACGCGCTGATTGCCGGTCGGGCGCACGCGCTGCCCGAGGATGTGCAGGCGCTGTTTGTTGAAGTTGCTGCACACCGGCTCGTGCCGGAAGCCGAGGCAAGCTCGCGCGACGCGCTGGCCGCGTCCATCCTGAAATCCGTCGCCGTCGACTGATCGATGGCGGCAACCCGCGACGCCGTCGAACGCTTCGGCGACCGCATGGCGGCGCTGGCACTGGTGCGTCCGAAAAAACCCGAAGCCCTGCCCGTGCGCATCACGCGCAACCGCATTTACGTGTTACCCACCGGCTTCGGCCTGTTCCTCGGCGCGATGCTGGTGACGATGCTGGTCGGTGGACTCAACTACAACAACAACCCGGCCCTGCTGCTGGTATTCCTGTTCGCCGGTGTCGGCCACAACAGCCTGGTGCACGCGCATTTGATCATGTCCGGCATCCGGCTCAAGGCCATCCATGCCGATCCGGTATTCGCCGGCCAGGTGTTGCCGGTGAAGCTGCGCTTCGATGCCGATGGCGCGCGCTCGCGCCCCGGGCTGCAATTGATCTGCGGCGAATCACGATCCGATTTCGAACTCGACGCCAACGAAGAAGCAGAAGTCATCCTGGACCTGCCGACGCAGACGCGCGGCTGGCTGGAGATCAGCCGACTGCGTTTGAGCACGCTCAGGCCGCTGGGCCTGGCGCGGGCCTGGAGCTGGCTGCGTCCCGATACTCGCCTGCTGGTCTATCCCTCGCTGGAATTGACTGCACCGCCGCTGCCCGAGGCCCTGGGCGACGGCGACTCGCCGCGTACCCGCGCCCATGGCGAGCAACCGCACCACCTTCGCGAATACCGGTCCGGCGACATGCCGAGGCAAATCGCGTGGAAGGCGTCGGCGCGCGCGGACCGGCTGCTCGTGCGTGAATACGAATCCGCGGTGGCGCGCGACATTACGATCGACTGGCATGCGGCGCATCCGCTTGCCTATGAAGACCGCATCAGCCGATTGGCGCGATGGGTCGTCGAAGCCGAACGCAGTGGCAGCAACTACGCACTGGTGCTGCCCTCGCAGCGCCTGCCCGCCGGCCGCGGCGCCGAACACCGGCACCTGTGCCTGCGCACGCTGGCGTTGTTGCCCCATGGCTGAGCCGATCGACCGCGCCACGCGTCGCTGGTGCCTGCTGGCTGCAGCGGCCTGTGCCCTGCCCTTGCTGGTGCTGGTGCCCGGCTGGCTGGCCGCCGTGCTGGTCGCCACCGGCTTGCTTGCAGCCTATTCCGAGCGGCCGTGGCCGGCGTGGATGCGCCTGCTGCTGACGCTGACCATCGGCGGACTGGTGCTGGGCGCGTACGGTTTCCGAATCGGTCGCGACACCTCGTGCGCCGGATTGCTGGCGATGCTGATGCTCAAGCCGTTCGAAACGCACAGCCTGCGCGACGCACACAGCCTGCTCGGCTTTTCACTGTTCGCACCGTTCGCAGCCTTCCTGCAGGACCAAGGGCCGCTCAGCCTCAGCCTGGCGCTACCCGCCGTCGCGCTATCACTCATCGCCTGGGCGAGACTGGTGCCGGGCAAGCACGCGTCGCTGGTGCCGTCCCTTCGCCAGGCCGCTGCGTCGCTGGCGATGGCGGTGCCGATGGCGCTGGCGGGATTCTGGCTATTCCCCAGGCTGGCGACGCCGCTGTGGGGCTTGCCGGAAAATTCCTTCAGCCGCGCCGGCCTGGGCGATCGCATGACGCCGAACGAGTGGCTCGATGCACTGGTGGACGATTCTGCAGCCTTTCGTGCCCGATTCATCGGCAGCACGCCGCCACGCACGCAGATGTACTGGCGCGGCCCCGTGCTGGTCCACTTCGATGGCGAAGCGTGGACGCGCGACATCAGCGCAATCGGCATCCCGGGTCCGGCACTCGAGTCCATTGGCGCGACCATCCGCTATGAAGTGATGTTCGAACCCACCGAGCGCCGCGACCTGGTCGTGCTCGACCTGCCCCTGACCACGCCGCCGCAATCGCAACTCAACGGCGAACTCACCGCGGTCAGCAGCGAGCCGGTGAATAACCTGGTGCGTTACCTCGGCGAGTCATCGCCGCAGGCGCGATTCACCGATCCGCTGCCGGATTGGCAGCGCCGCATCGCCTTGTCGCTGCCTCCGGGGCACGATGCCCGCACCATCGCAATGGCCAGGCAATGGCAGTCGGAGAATCCCGATCCACTGGACCTGACTCGGCGCTTCATGGCCATGCTCGAAAGCGACTTCAAGTACACGATCTCGGCGCCGCCGGTCGGCTTCAACGCCACCGATGATTTCCTGTTCGAGACCAAGCTCGGTTTCTGCCAGCACTTCAGCTCGGCCTACGCGGTCTTCATGCGCGCAGCGGGCGTGCCGACCCGCGTGGTCACCGGCTACGTGGGCGGGCACTACAACAAGATCGGAAAATACTGGCTGCTCAAGGGCAAGGACGCGCACGCGTGGAATGAAATCTGGCTCGAAGGCCGCGGTTGGGTGCGCGTGGATCCGACCGCTGCGATCGCCCCGGAAAACATCCTCGACACCTTGGACGACTTGCAGGCGCGGCAGCAGGCGGGGTTGGCCGGCGCCGCGGCCGGCATGCTCGAGCCGATGTTCGAC
>JANNWV010000212.1:0-5909 GCA_031408815.1 Gammaproteobacteria bacterium | reverse complement strand
GCAGGCAGTCTCAGCAGCGATCGTGGCGAAGTTAACGGTATTGAGCTGAGGCAGGGCTCGACTGTGTTGTTGAGCGATCAGAACTTCCTTTCGTCCAGCAGTCTTTGCGGCGCAATTTACAGTGCCCCCGCGCGAGACGAGCTCAAACAACTGGTTTTCGGCCTGGCCGGTACAGTTTCAAACTCGCTGCCAGATGGCGTCCGATTTGTTCGCCAGCGGTTCGACCTGTCCCCCGGATGCAGCGCACGGGTGGGCTACACCGGCAATGAGCTTTTGGTCACAATTTCCCTGCCGCGCAACATATACTTCACGAACATCACGACCCCCACCATTTTCGGACAATACGCGGATCCGGCGGTATCGGTCGATTTTGACGTCGTCGCGACCGCCAAGGTCAACATCCCTTCGAACCCTCAAGCCGGCCTGACTTTGGGGCCGCTCACCTTCAAGGTGTCCAGAATCGATTCACAGGGCCAAAATCTCACCGGGGACGTGGGCATTGGCGTCGCACGGCTGGTGGACAATCTGGGCGGCTTCGGTTTTGCACAACAACTGCGGACGGGATTCGTATATCCGGTTGATCCGATCAAAATCAATCTCAGCAGATTTGCCAACATGATGGGCGAACGCGGCAGGAATGCCCGGCTTTTCAACGAATACGATACCGCACGCAAACTGGTCGTCCTCAATCTGGACCCGACGTCTTCGGGCCCGCCGACGGCCAACGTTCTTACCTTCCAGGGCGGCTGGCAGACGGTCACCAACCAGAACGGGCACTTCACTGTGATCTTGCAGATCAGCAATTCGTTTCGCGATCCGTTGCTTTATGACCTCTATGTCACCGGGCAGATGATCAATGCTGACGGCGCGGCCGACTACAACGGCACCCTGCAAGGCGTAATTCCCAAACTCACGCGCACCCTGCAATATACCTATGTCCAGCCCGGCATCAAAGGCAGCGGGACGGGTCAGTTCACCCTGTCGCAGGACGGCAATTCGATCAGCGGCAGCGGCAAGGCGGGTGACGTCGATTTCACCTGGAACGGAACCCGGATCCAAGCCCAACGCGTGTGCCCTTCAGGCATGCGCGGCGAAAACTGCGAGGAGATGATCGTTAATTAGGAATTGCGGTGGCAGGCAGCGGGAGATCGAGGCGGGCGGGCAACTATATTTCAAGGATGGCGCGAATGGCGTTGGGTTCTTCGACGCTGGCGACGATCTTCACCTTGCCGCCGCAGTGGATGCAGGTTTCCACGTCGATGCCGAAAACGCGCTTGATGCGCTGTGCCCACGTCATCGAGCGGCGGCGCTCGTCGGGGGTGCGGTGATCGGCAGGTTCGGCCGGCGTGACCTGGGTTGCGTTGGACGGCAGCCGCTTGCCGCGCCCCGAGGGCGTCAGCTGCGCACGCGGCGGCGGCACCAGCGCAGCGAGTTTGGCGATGAATTCGATGGGCTCGAACTCCACGTGCGTGGTGCCGTTGCGCCACGGCGTCTTGAGTTGGTAGCGCACCGTGCCCTGCGGCGAGAGCGATAGCCGCCTGTCCGCAATCGCCGGGCGCGCGATGTAGCGGCACAGGCGTTCGAGCTTGGGGCTCTCGTGCGCCTCGGCGGCGATGCCCGCATGCAGCGAGAAGCCGCCGACCGAGCCGGCATCGCCAGGCAGCGTTTGCAGCGTCACCGCCTTGCGCCCGGCCTGGGTGCCGGTGGCGATGCGGTAGGTGATCGAACTGATCCGCAGCGCGTCCAGGCCGTTGTCGCCGCCCGCACGTTCGGACAGGAAGGCCGATTCGTGTTCGCCTTCGAGCCAGCCGTTGCTCGCCAGGTGCCGGCACACGCGATGCGCGATCTTGTCCGCCAGCGACGTCAACTGCGCGGAGGTCGGGGCGCCGGTGCGATGCAGGCGCGGTTTGTCCGGCCGGGTGGCCATATTTCATATAAAAAAAAGCCCCGCCGAAGCGGGGCCTTCCGATATTGCGACGAGGCGCTGGATCAGAAATCCATACCGCCCATGCCACCCACGCCGCCACCACCGTGGCCGCCACCGGCAGGCGCATCTTTCTTCGGGGCTTCATCAGCCACCATCGCTTCGGTCGTCATCATCAGGCCGGCGATCGAGGCGGATACGGCGGGCATCGCTGTCCGGATAGGGATATTCCATGTGCCGGGCGGCTGCCCGGGCAATCCCCTCGCCGTAGTGGTGCGCCACCACCTTCAGCGACATGTCGATCCCCGCGGAAATGCCGGCGGAGGTGAACACCCGCCCGTCCTGGACGAAATGCTTGCCGTATTCGACCGTGACCGACGGGAAGGACTCGCGCATCCAGTCCAGCGACCGCCAATGGGTGGTGGCATGCAGGCCCTCAAGCAGACCCGCGAAACCCAGCAGCATCGCGCCTGTGCATACCGAGGCCACGGTCTCGGCGTCGGTGGCGCGCGTCCGCAGCCAGTCCAGCATGACCGGATTGTGCAACTCGCTGCGCGTACCCCATCCGCCCGGGACCACGACGATATCCAGTGGCGGGCAGTTCGCGAAGTCGTGGTGCGGCAGCACCTGCATTCCACCCGTGGTGGTGACCGGGCCGGCGCTCTCCGCGACCAGCAGCACCTCGAAGGGCGAGAGGCTTTCGCGGCGATTCTCCTCCGTCAGGCGCGTCGTCGAGAACACTTCGAACGGGCCGCAGAAGTCGAGGACTTCGATGTCCCCGAACAGCACGATGCCGACACGTCTGCGCTTCATGCCAGGATTATGGGCCAAGTCGAGGCCAGGGTAGCGCACGGCGTCAACCAGTTTGGCGATGGCGGCCTGATTGCCAGCAAGCCCTATGTGGCGAGTGGCAAATACATCCAGCGCATGAGCAACCACTGCGCAAGCAGCGGCGCATCGGCGGGCACAGCAGTAGCAGCTACGGGTAAAGAAAAGCCCCGCATAAGCGGGGCCGTTCAATGTTTGAACCTGGCGATGGTTCCGCCGGATTGAACGCCCGAAGGGCGATCGAATCCGGCGAATTATTGCCACGCCGCAGGTGGGGCAATAATCAGAAATCCATGCCGCCCATGCCACCCATGCCGCCACCACCGTGGCCGCCACCGGCGGGTTCATCTTTCTTCGGGGCTTCAGCGACCATGGCTTCGGTCGTGATCATCAGGCCGGCGATCGAGGCGGCGTTCTGCAGCGCAGTACGCGTCACCTTGGTCGGGTCCAAAATGCCCATCTCGATCATGTCGCCATACTCGCCAGTCGCGGCGTTGTAGCCGTCGCTGCCGGTGCCTTGCTTGACCTGGTTCAACACCACCGACGGCTCTTCGCCGCAGTGGGTGACGATCTCGCGCAGCGGGGCTTCCGTGGCGCGCAGCGCGATGGTGATGCCGTGGTTCTGGTCTTCGTTGGCGCCCTTCAGGCCGCTCGCCGGGCTCGTATCCGATGCGGCCCAGCGGCAGCCACGCCGTGGCGGCGACGGCGGGATCTCAGGCGAGCTCCCGTTGCAGGGTGTCACAGCGCGCCCGCTGCGACCCGAGCTCGACCGAATAGCCGGGATCGTCCACGAGGTTGCGGAACTCTGTCGGATCGACCCGCAGGTCGTGCAGGAATTCGTACACGGGGCGTTGCTCGTAGTAGCGCGCATACATGAAGCCTTCGCTGCGAACCCCGACCCATTTAGGGATCGTCGGCTCGGCCATGGTGTGCTGGCAGAAGAAGTCGTGGCGCCACGGATGATCCTGTCCAGCTATGAGCGGGAGCAGCGATCGACCCTGGTAGTGCGCCGGCACCTCGATGCCTGCCAGGTCCAGCAGCGTCGCTGGCAAGTCCACGTTTAGCGCGAGGGCGTCCACGACGCGCGGGGCCGGCGGGCCCCGGAAGTCGGTGATGATCATCGGGATCCGCAAGGCTTCCTCGTAGTGCGTCCATTTGTCGGCGAACCCGCGATCACCCATGTAGTAGCCGTTGTCCGACGCGTAGACGACGATGGTGTTGTCCAGCAGCTTCTGGCGACGCAGACCCTCGATGACCAGGGCGACCATGTGGTCCAGCCCGCTGAGCATCCTGTAGTAGTCGCGCATGTTCCGCTGGTACTTCTCCGGCGTGTCGAAGCGCCACAGGAAGCGCTCGCGATTCATCGAGTGCTTGAGGAAGTCCGGCTGGCTAGCGAAGTACCTGGGGTCGCCCGTCTTCGGTGGCGGAAAGACCGTATTCGGATACAGGTCCCTGGCCCATTCGATCGGATGGTACTGCCTGACCCTGTCGTCATCTTCGGCGTGGGCGGAACTGAAATTGACCGCAAGCAGGAACGGTTGATCGCCGCGGCACCCTTGCAGGAAGGCCAGCGCCGACTCCGTATTGATTTCGTCGACATGGCGAGGCCGGCCGTCCGGCAGCACCTTGTCGTAGGGGCGGTCACGATCCTCGAACACGTCGAAGAATGTCCCTTGGGCGCCCTGCGCCATCTGCACGCCAAACTTGCCGATCATGCCCGTGCGATAACCGGCCCGATGGAACAGCGCCGGATAGCTCGTGTCGCACAGCGCGCGCGACAGCGGAGGCGTCCGGAAGGTGAAGTGGTGCCGGGTCTCGGTGACCCCGGTCAAGATGCTCGCGCGGCTCGAAGGACAGATCGCCGTGGTGACGAACGCGTTCCGGAACAGGCTGCCCCGGCGCGCCAGGGCATCGATGTTGGGCGTCTGGACGAGTTGGTCGCCGGTGCAGCCCAGGGTGTCGTTGCGCTGGTCATCGGACAGGAAGAACAGGATGTTGGGCGGTCGCGCGTCCTCTCCGCCTCTGCCCTTGCACGCGGCGAGCAGCCCCGCCGCCGCCAGGCCGGAGGTCGTCAGAAATCGTCGGCGTGTCAGTGACATCGTTCCTGCCCGGTCGTGGGTTGGCGAATGACGCTCGATCGTTGTCGCCAGCCGGGTCAGCATGGCTGCTCACCGATCAGCGCGTCAACAAAAAGCCCCGCCAAAGCGGGGCCTTTCATTCTTACAATGAGGCGCTGGATCAGAAATCCATGCCGCCCATGCCACCCATGCCGCCACCACCGTGGCCGCCGCCGGCGGGTTCATCTTTCTTTGGGGCTTCAGCGACCATGGCTTCGGTCGTGATCATCAGGCCGGCGATCGAGGCGGCGTTCTGCAGCGCAGTACGCGTAACCTTGGTCGGGTCCAGGATGCCCATCTCGATCATGTCGCCGTATTCGCCGGTCGCGGCGTTGTAGCCGTAGCTGCCGGTGCCTTGCTTGACCTGGTTCAACACCACCGACGGCTCTTCGCCGCAGTTGGTGACGATCTCGCGCAGCGGGGCTTCCATGGCGCGCAGGGCGATGGTGATGCCGTGGTTCTGGTCTTCGTTGGCGCCCTTCAGGCCGCTGATCGCCGACAGGGCACGGATCAGGGCAACGCCGCCGCCCGGGACCACGCCTTCTTCCACTGCGGCGCGGGTGGCGTGCAGTGCATCTTCAACGCGAGCCTTCTTTTCCTTCATTTCGATTTCGGTCGAGGCACCGACCTTGATCACGGCCACGCCGCCAGCAAGCTTGGCAACGCGTTCCTGCAGCTTTTCCTTGTCGTAGTCCGAAGAGGTTTCTTCGATCTGCGCCTTGATCTGCTTGATGCGGGTCTGGATGCCGTCGGCCACGCCGGCGCCGTCGATGATGGTGGTGTTTTCCTTGGTGATCTGCACCTTCTTGGCGCGGCCGAGGTCCTTGATGGTCGCCTTGTCCAGGGCCAGGCCGACTTCTTCCGAAATCACCGTGCCGCCGGTCAGGATCGCCATGTCTTCCAGCATCGCCTTGCGACGGTCGCCGAAGCCCGGTGCCTTCACGGCGCAGACCTTGACGATGCCGCGAATGGTGTTGACGACGAGGGTAGCGAGGGCTTCGCCTTCCACTTCTTCAGCCACGATCAGCAGCGGCTTGCCA
>JANNWV010000211.1:0-1867 GCA_031408815.1 Gammaproteobacteria bacterium | reverse complement strand
TGTTGAAGCGCACCAAGCTGGCAGGCATTCGGCAGCCTGGCAAGGTCGTCGCTGCCAAGGCACCCGCTACGGCAGCGGCCCCGCAGCCAACCTAACAAAATTCACGGGCGGCAAAGTGCGCTATCGAACAGACGGCGTGCTTTGCCGGCATCACGCTTGATCGCCCAGCCGGAAGAATGGCTGCGAGCGACCCTATAGACGTTTCAGCAGGAGAACTTCATGTCCGACACCACCAAGCACCCGGCGTGCGAGCACCACCACTTGGCCGCTGCGCGCCACGTCGCTGCCGCGTACCACCACTTTCAAGCGGTGGCTGCACACGACAGCTGCAACCATGAGCAGGCCCAAACCCACGCGGCGGCGGCCGATGCCGAGAGCACGGCTGCCCACAAATGTTCGATGACTGCGGGCCAGCATTCGCACAAGGAAGCCGTGCCCTCAGCGTGACCACAGCGCCCTGACCGGTAGCACTCGGCGATGAGCGCAAAGGCTTTTCTCATAGGCGGCGGCATCGGGTCCCTGGCCGCCGCGGCCTTCATGGTCCGCGACGCGGGACGGCCTGGCGAAGACATTTGCATCCTCGAAGCGGCACCCCTGCTGGGCGGAAGCCTCGATGGCGCGGGAAATCCTGCGGCCGGCTATTCGCTGCGCGGCGGGCGCATGCTGACCACCGACAACTACGAGTGCACCTGGGACCTCTACAAATCGATTCCGTCGCTCGCGGACAAGAGCAAGACGGTCTTCGACGAAACCGTCGAGTTCAACGAGAAGCACAAGGCGAATTCTCTGGCGAGGCTGGTCGACCGCCGCCGCGCCAAGGTCCCGGTCACGTCGATGGGGTTCTCGATGCATGACCGCATGGAGTTGCTCAAGCTCAGCAACGCCAGCGAAGACGAACTGGCCGCAAGCCGCATCACCGACTGGCTCTCCCCCGGGTTCTTCGAGACCGAGTTCTGGTTCATGTGGGTCACCACCTTCGCCTTCCAGCCCTGGCACAGCGCGGTGGAGTTGAAGCGCTACCTGCACCGCTTCATGCTGGAGTTCTCCCGTATCGAAACGCTGGCGGGCGTGAAGCGGACCGTCTACAACCAGTACGACTCCCTGGTGCTGCCCTTGCTAGCCTGGCTCGAAGGCAAAGGCGTCCGGCTGATCACGGATTGCAAGGTGACCGACCTCGATCACCGGACCGATGCCGACGGCAGGTTCACGGTGACCGGCATCCATTGCCTGCGGCAGGGCAAGCACGATCTGCTTGCGGTAAACGATGGCGACCTGGTGTTCATGCAAAACGGCTCGATGACCGATGCCTCCAGCCTCGGATCGATGACGAAAGCGCCGGCCATGCTGACCAAGGCTGACAGCGGGGGCTGGACTCTGTGGGAGAAGCTGGCACAGGGGCGGCCGGAGTTCGGCAACCCGGCCGCCTTCAACAGTTGCATCGCGCAGTCGTGCTGGGAGTCGTTCACCGTCACGCTGAAGACCCCCGCATTCTTCGACGCCATGAACCGCTTCAGCGGTAACGATGCGGGCACTGGCGGGCTGGTGACCTTCAAGGACTCGAACTGGCTGATGTCGATCGTGCTGGCGCATCAGCCTCACTTTGCCAACCAGCCTGCCGACGTGCAGGTGTTCTGGGGCTACGCGCTGTTGCCGGACCGGATCGGCGATTTCGTTGCGAAACCGATGGCCGAATGCAACGGCGCCGAAATCCTGCAAGAACTCTGCGGCCACCTGCGGTTCGACCTCGAAACGGTGGCGACGGCCAACTGCATCCCTTGCCGCATGCCCTACATCACCAGCATGTTCATGCCGCGCCAGCTCAGTGACCGTCCACTGCCGGTGCCGGTCGGCTCGAAGAACTTCGCGT
>JANNWV010000210.1:0-28316 GCA_031408815.1 Gammaproteobacteria bacterium | reverse complement strand
GGGCGTGCGAGCCAGAGCGACAACACGTATTCGTAGCGATAACGATGGCGCAGGGTCGCGAAGCAGATCGCTTCGAACAATGAACGGTCGCGCGGATCAGAGATTTGCGGCAGGACTTCAGCCAGTTCCGCCTTCAGTGATCGGCCTTCGGCCAGCACGGCGAGCACGCTGCGCGCTGCCAGCGCCCGCAGGGCGGCGCCGGGCGCGGCTGTCACAGGGCTTCCAGGCGCGGTCGCGCGTTGAGGTAATCGGCAATCGCGACGGGCCGACCGCCTTCGCGCTGCACCTGCAACAGGCGCAGGGCGCCCTCGCCGCAGGCAATGTCGAGGCCGGTGCGGTTGGCCAGCAATACGGTGCCGGGCGCCTGCTGACGGTCGAGTGGCAAGGCGTGGGCGGCATGGATGCGAAGGCGCTCACCGGCGACCTGGGCTTCGCAGATCGGCCAGGGATGGAAGGCGCGTACGCGCCGCGCCAGCAAATCGGCGGGTTGCGACCAGTCCAGTCGCGCTTCGGCCTTGTCGAGTTTGTTGGCGTACGTGACGCCCTCCACGGGCTGCGGATTCGGCAACGGACGCGTACCCGCGCGCAGCAGGCCCAAGCCGTCAGCCAATACTTCCGCACCCAGTGTCGCGAGGCGGTCGTGCAGGCTGCCGCCGGTGTCTTCATCGCTGATCGGCATTGCCAGCGACAACAACACCGGACCGGTATCCAGGCCTTTCTCCATCTGCATCAGGCACACGCCCGTGCGTGTGTCACCGGCTTCGATCGCGCGCTGGATCGGCGCCGCGCCACGCCAGCGCGGCAGCAACGAGGCATGCACGTTCCAGCAACCGAATTTCGGGATTTCCAGCACGGACGCCGGCAGGATCAAGCCGTAGGCAACGACGACCAGCAGGTCCGGCGCCAGTGCGCGCAATTGATCACGCGCGGACGCGGATTTGAAATTTTCCGGCTGGAATACCGGGATGCCGCGGATAAGGGCTTCCTGTTTCACCGGCGAGGGCTGCAATTGGCGGCCGCGTCTGGCGGGGCGATCGGGTTGCGTGTAGACCGCCGCCACTTCGCCGCGTTGCGCCGCGCTGCGCAAGGCCGGCACCGCGAATTCCGGCGTGCCGGCGAAAACGATCCGCAAGGCCATCAGGCCGCGCTTTCGGAATCTTCTTCCGCCAGGCGCTTTTGCTTGGCCAGCTTCTTTTTCACCAGCTCGCGCTTCAGTGGGGACAGATAGTCCACGAATACCTTGCCAGCGAGGTGGTCCATCTCGTGCTGGATGCAAACGGCCAGCAAGCCGTCCGCGGTAAGTTCGAACGAGTCCCCATTGCGGTCAAGTGCGCGCACCGTCACGGAATCAGCGCGCTTCACGTCGGCATAGATGCCGGGCACGGACAGGCAGCCTTCCTGATAGACCTGGCTGCCTTCGCTGGCCAGGATCTCGGGATTGATGAAGACCATCGGGTTCGACTTGTCCTCGCTGACGTCCAGCACCAGCAGGCGCTGGTGGACGTCCACCTGGGTGGCGGCCAGGCCGATGCCGGGGGCGTCGTACATGGTCTCGAACATGTCGTCGATGAGCTTGCGGATGGTTCCGTCGACCTTGGCAACGGGCTTTGCGATCGTGCGCAGGCGCGGGTCGGGGAACTCGATAATGGGTAGTTTGGCCATGGTGGATCTCGGGGCCGCGATGCGGGATACAGGGGTCTGGATCGTATTGTATCCCCACCGCTTGCAATCTGCTCCCGGATTTGGGCTATATTGACCCTACTTGTCTTGGGGAATCAGGTGGATAGCAGCCATGCTTAAACGGCTTCTTGCAGTTACGACTGCCATGTTTCTCACCCTCGCCACCTTTGCCTTCGCGGCAGAGCTGCGCGGGGACCATCCGTCCACTTACACCGTGCAAAAGGGCGACACGCTCTGGGATATCTCGGCGCGATTCCTGTCCAAGCCCTGGCTGTGGCCGGAAATCTGGCAGGCGAACCCGCAGGTAAAGAACCCGCACCTGATCTATCCCGGTGACGTGCTCAGCCTGGTCTACGTGAACGGCGAACCACGCATCACCAGCGATACCGGCCCGGAGCCGCAGATCCGCACCGGCCCGGCGATCGAGACGATCCCGCTCTCGCAGATCGAGCCTTGGCTCAAGCAACTGACCGTCGTGCAGGACCCGAAGTCCTTCCCGTACGTGGTCGGCCTTGAGGAAGACCGCCTGCTCACCAGCTCCGGCCAGGTGGTCTATGTCCGCGGCATGTCCGGCGCCACGCCTGGGCAAATGGTGCAGATCGCACGTCCGGTCAGCTACTACGGCATGGGCAAGATGAAGAACGGTCGCCGCCTCGGCGGTTCGTCGCCGGTCGACTTCCGCGCCGACAAGCTGCACTCGCACTGGAGTTACGGCGACGCGCCGTTCGAAGGCTACGGCGAGAAGCTCGGCTACGAAATGATGCTGCACTCCATTGGCGAGGTCACTCGCGTCCAGGGCGAAGTGACCGTCGTGCTGTTGCGCGACGAAGGCCGCGAAGTCCATGTCGGCGATCGCGTACTGCCGGTGGAAGACCGCCCGTACTGCAATTGCTTCCAGCCGCATGCCGCCCCGTCGATTGCCGAAGGCGCGCAGATCCTGGCGGTGGCCGACGGCCTGATGTTCTCCGGCCCGCGCATGGTCGTTGCCCTGAATGTGGGCAGCAGCAGTGGCGTGGACAACGGGACTGTGTTTTCGATGTGGCATGGCGGCGCGAACCGTCCCGACATCGTCCGTAACCGCAATCCGATCGCGCAAAACGGCGACCGGGTGCAGATGCCGGACGATTACCTCGGCCACGTGATGGTGTTCCGCACCTTCGACAAGGTCAGCTACGGCCTGGTGATGGATGCGATTCGCCCGGCCCGCGTCGGCGACAAGCTCAAGCTTCCGGACGCCGCACAATAAGGGTTCACCCGACGGGTTTTCCTACGGGCGATTACCGGTTTTGATGACTTCGCGGCGCCCTCGGGCGCCGCGATCATTTGCGGGCCATGGAAGACGCGTCCGCACTGCTCATCATGATCCGCAGCGGCGCTCCCGCTGCCGCGCTGCGCCTGCTGCTCGACAGCGCCGGCGGGCCTCGCTACGCGCTCGATGCCGGGCCGGATGCCTGGCGCGGCGCAGGTATCGGGCCGGGCGCCTGCGCCGCGCTGCTGTCTCCGGACTTGCGCGTGCTGGCCTCCGACCTGCGCTGGCTGCAAGCCTCGCCTCGCCACCATCTTGTCGGCTGGCACAGCACCGACTATCCCGGCCTGTTGCGAAGCGGCGTGCACCCTCCCGCCGCCCTGTTCATCGCCGGCGATCCGGATCTGCTCTGGCATCCACAGGTAGCGGTGGTCGGCAGCCGCCGCCCCAGCGAGGGCGGCCGGGATAACGCCCGGCAGTTCGCGCGTGCCTTCGGCCGTGCTGGATTCGCGGTTACCAGCGGCCTGGCGAAGGGCGTGGACACCGCCGCCCACCTGGGTGCACTGGAAACCTCGCGTACGCTTGCCGTCCTCGGGACCGGCCCTGACCAGTGCTATCCGCCCGGCAATGCCGACCTGCTCGCCCGCATCGTTGAAACGGGCGTGGTGGTCACCGAGCATCCCCCGGGCACCGCCGGGCTCAGGCAGCACTTCCCGTCCCGCAACCGGCTGGTGGCCGGGCTGTCGCTGGGCACCGTGGTCATCGAGGCCGCGCTGCGCTCGGGCGCGCTGATCACGGCACGCCTCGCGGCGGATTCCGGCCGCGAGGTCTTTGCCCTTCCCGGGTCCATCCACAATCCGATGGCGCGCGGCTGTCACCGCCTGATTCGCCAGGGCGCCGGCCTGGCCGAAACGCCGGAGGAAGTCATCGAGGCGCTCGCGCCCCTGGCGCAGACGCTGGCGTCAGCCTTGCGAGGTCGCCTGCACGCGGCCACGCCATCGATTCCGTCGCCTGCAGGCAAGCCAGGCCGGCAAGGCGCCTTGTTCGTGGGCGGCGGCGTCTCCATATCGACGAGCGATGAGCAACAATTACTGTCAGCCATCGGCCACGACCCTGTGAATCTGGACCAACTGTCACAACGTACGGGATTGACGCTCGGACCCCTGTCGGCCATGCTGCTGGCCATGGAACTCGACGGGAAGATCAGTGCCGCACACGGTCGCTACAGCCGTCGTTCCTGAACTTTTCTCGGCGCGCCGACGATCGGCGCAAGCGGAAGGGTGATGAAAGAAACCATACTCGACGTCCTGCTCTACCTGTTCGAAAACTACTTCTACGACGACCCCGACGCCGTCCGCGATCGCGACTCTCTCCAGCACGGCCTGATCCAGGCCGGCTTCAGCCCCACGGAAATCAGCAAGGCCTTTGACTGGCTCGAAGCGCTGGCCAACCAGCGCCCGACGCTGGCCAATCCGCGCGCCAACGGACCGGTCCGCGTTTACGTGGAAGCGGAGCTGGACCGGCTGGACCGCGAGTGCCTGGGCTTCCTGATGTTCCTGGAACAGCACGGTGTGCTCGACGCCGACCAGCGCGAATTGGCGCTGGACCGGGCCATGGCCCTGGACCAGGAGGAAGTGGACCTGGACGACCTGAAGTGGGTCGTGCTGATGGTCCTGTTCAACCAGCCAGGGGCTGAGGCAGCCTTCGCCTGGATGGAAAACCAGATGTTCGGGGATGACCCGGAGCCAATTAATTAGCCTCAAAAGTCTTCCGCGACGCACCATGAGCCCCCTCGCGCAACGCATACCGCCCAGAACTGTGGCGCGAATCTCACGGAGTCTCGAGATCACAAGTTCAGCAACAAAGCTTGACAGCCTCGGCCATCAGGCCCTCTTAATAAAAAAGGGAAGCCCGCGCACTAGCGGGCTTTTCCTTCTACGCCCCCCGTTCACGTCCCACCCCGGAGCATCCGCAGTACATGGCCAAAAACCTGCTCATCGTCGAATCGCCCGCCAAGGCCAAGACGATCAACAAGTACCTGGGCAAGGACTTCACCGTCCTGGCGTCCTACGGCCACGTCCGCGACCTGGTGCCCAAGGAAGGCGCGGTCGACCCGGACAATCACTTCGCGATGCGCTACGAGCTGATCGAGAAGAATGAGAAACATGTCGAAGCCCTGTCCAGGGCCGCCAAGGGTGCCGAGGCTATTTACCTGGCAACTGACCCGGACCGCGAAGGCGAGGCGATCAGCTGGCACATCGCCGAGATCCTGAAGGAACGCGGGCTGCTCAAGGACAAGGCCGTGCATCGGGTCGTGTTCACTGAAATCACGCCGCGCGCCATCCGCGAGGCGGTGGACCATCCGCGCAAGATCGCCGGCAACCTGGTCGATGCCCAGCAGGCGCGCCGCGCCCTGGACTACCTGGTCGGCTTCAACCTGTCGCCCGTGCTGTGGCGCAAGGTGCAGCGCGGCCTGTCCGCGGGCCGCGTGCAATCGCCGGCACTGCGCATGATCGTCGAGCGCGAAGAAGAGATCGAAGCCTTCATCGCGCGCGAATACTGGTCGATGGAGGCCGAGCTCGCGCATCCGCAGCAAGCCTTCACCGCGCGCCTGGTCAAACTCGACGGGCAAAAGTTCGAACAGTTCACCGTCACCGACGGCACGTCGGCCGAAGCTGCCCGCGCCCGCGTCACCAAGGCCGCCGGCGATGCGCTGCACGTTACCGATGTCACCAGCAAGGAACGCAAGCGCCGGCCCTCGCCGCCCTTCATCACCTCCACGCTGCAGCAGGAAGCCGCGCGCAAGCTCGGTTTCACCACCAGCCGCACCATGCGCGTCGCGCAGAAACTATATGAAGGCTTTGCGCTGGGCGATGAAGGTACGGTCGGCCTCATCAGCTACATGCGTACCGACTCCACGCATATTTCCGATGAAGCACTGGCGGAATTGCGCGACGTGATCGCGCGCGACTTCGGCACCCATGCGGTGCCGGACAAGCCCAACGTGTACAAGACCAAATCGAAGAATGCGCAGGAAGCGCATGAGGCGATTCGTCCGACCTCCGCGTTGCGCACGCCGGCGAGCGTGGCCAAGTTCCTCGGCGACGATGAGCGCCGCTTGTACGAGTTGGTATGGAAGCGCGCCGTGGCATCGCAGATGGTGCCGGCCACATTGAATACGGTGTCGGTCGAATTGGCGGCCGGCAGCGAGCACAGCTTCCGCGCCAGCGGCACCACCGTGCTCGACCCGGGCTTCCTGGCCGTCTATGAGGAAGGCAAGGACACCAAGGCCGCGGAAGATGAAGACGAAGGCCGCAAGCTGCCGTTGATGAAGCTCGGCCAGAACATCCCGCTGACCGCGATCCACACCGACCAGCATTTCACCGAGCCGCCGCCGCGCTTCTCGGAAGCATCGCTGGTAAAGGCGCTGGAGGAATTCGGCATCGGCCGTCCGTCCACCTATGCCAGCATCATCCAGGTGTTGTTGTTCCGCGACTACGTGCAACTGGACAACAAGCGCTTCCGCCCCAGCGACGTGGGCCGCGCGGTCATCAACTTCCTCACCGGGCAGTTCATGCGTTATGTCGATTACGACTTTACCGCGAAGCTCGAGGACGAGCTCGATGCGGTGTCGCGTGGCGAGGAAGACTGGGTGCCGCTGCTGGAGAGATTCTGGGGTCCGTTCAAGAAAGCCATCGGCGACGCCAGCGACGTCGAACGTCCCGGTGGCGATCGCCCGTTGGGCACCGATCCGGATTCGGGTCGCCCGGTCATCGTGCGCCTGGGCAAGTTCGGACCGATCGCGCAGATCGGCGGCCCCGACGACGAGATCAAGCCGCGTTTCGCATCCCTGCGGGCCGGGCAAAGTATCTACACGCTTTCCCTGGACGAAGCGCTGAAGCTGTTCACGCTGCCGCGGACCGTCGGCCAGCTGGACGGCAAGGACCTGACCGTTGCCATCGGTCGCTTCGGCCCCTTCGCCAAGCGCGGCGAAACCTATGCCTCGCTGGGCAAGGAAGACGATCCGTACAAGATCGAATACGAGCGCGCCGCCGAGTTGATTCGCGCCCGCGAGGAAATGATCGCGAATCGCCTGATCAAGGTCTTCCCCGGCACCGAGATCCAGGTGCTCAACGGCAAGTACGGCGCCTACATCACCGACGGCGAGAAAAACGGCAAGATTCCGAAGGATCGCGATCCCAAGACGCTGACCCAGGAAGAATGCGAGGCCATCCTGCTGGCGGCGCCCGTGCGTCCGCAGCGCGGTCGTTTCGGCAAGAAGGTCGCGACCAAGAAGGTACCGGCAAAGAAGGCAGCCAAGGCGGCTGGCAGCAATGGTGCCGCGGCGCCAGTGAAGAAAGCTGCCGCGAAGAAGGCCACCAAGAAGGCTGCCAAGAAAGCCACGAAGAAATCGGCTTCGAAAAAGACCGCGACCAAGCGAGCTGCCACCGGCAAAGCGCCGGTAAAAAAGGCTGCCAGCAAGCCGGCAGGCGGCGTCGCGCCGAAAAAGGCCGTTGCACGCAAGGCCACGAAGAAAGTCGCTGCCCGCAAGACTTCGGCCAAGCCCGCAGCGAAGAAGCCCGGCGCGGCATCCCGAAGCATCGCCTGACCTGCCACGGGGCGGCTAGCGCCGACATCGCTTGCTGCGACTCACCGATCTGAAATTACCACTGGACCATCCGCCCGAAGCACTTCGGGCGGCGGTCCTGTCGCGCCTGGGCCTTCGTGATGACGAACTGCGCGGCCTGACCGTTTACAAGCGCAGCTATGACGCGCGCAAACGCGGCGCCATCCTGCTGATCTACGCCCTGGACCTCGATGTCCTGGACGCGGATGCGGTGATGAAGCGCGCCCGGGGTGACCTGCAGATTGGTCCGCGCCCCGATACCAGCTATCACTTTGTCGCGACGGCGCCACCCGGCCCTGCCTTGCGCCCGGTCGTCATTGGTACCGGCCCCTGCGGCTTGTTCGCCGGCTTGCTGCTGGCGCAGATGGGCTTTCGCCCGATCATCCTCGAACGCGGCAAGGCGGTGCGCGAACGGACCGTGGACACCTTCGGCCTGTGGCGCAAGCGCGTACTCGACCCGGAGTCGAACGTGCAGTTCGGCGAAGGCGGCGCCGGCACGTTTTCGGACGGCAAGCTGTACAGCCAGATCAAGGATCCGAAGCACCACGGCCGCAAGGTCCTGACCGAATTCGTGAAGGCCGGTGCGCCCGAGGAGATCCTCACCGTCAACAAGCCGCACATCGGCACCTTCCGCCTGGTGACGATGGTCGAGCACATGCGCGCATCCATCCAGGACCTCGGCGGCGAAATCCGCTTCGGCAGTCGGGTGGACGACCTGCAAATCGAGAACGGCCAGGTACGCGGCGTCACGCTCGCCAGCGGCGAGACTTTGCGCGCGGACCACGTGGTGCTGGCAGTCGGGCACAGCGCGCGCGATACCTTCGAGATGTTGCACAAGCGCGGCGTGTTCATGGAGGCAAAGCCTTTTTCAATCGGCTTCCGCATCGAACATCCGCAATCGCTGATCGACGAGCGCCGGTTCGGTCCGCAGGCCGGGCATCCGCTGCTGGGCGCGGCCGACTACAAGCTCGTGCACCACTGTCGAAATGGCCGCTCGGTCTACAGCTTCTGCATGTGCCCCGGCGGCACCGTGGTCGCTGCGGCATCCGAACCGGGTCGCGTCGTTACCAATGGCATGAGCCAGTACTCGCGCAACGAACGCAATGCCAACGCCGGCATCGTGGTCGGCGTTTCGCCGGAAGACTACCTGGCGCATGCGCCCGAGGGCGGTCCGCTGGCCGGCATCGCATTGCAACGGTTTTGGGAATCGCGCGCCTATGAAGCCGGCGGCGGCAACTACGATGCGCCAGCGCAGCGCGTGGGCGATTTCCTGGCACACCGACCTTCTTCGCAACTGGGATCAGTGTTGAATTCGTATACGCCGGGCGTGCGCCTGGGCGAACTCGATGCTTGCCTGCCAGCCTATGCCATCGAGGCGATCCGCGAAGCGCTGCCCGCCTTCGACAAGCAGATTCGCGGCTTCGCCATGGATGACGCGCTGTTGACCGGCGTCGAGACGCGAACTTCGTCGCCCCTGCGGATCCGTCGCGGCGACGATTGCCAAAGCATCAATGTGCGCGGCTTGTATCCGGCCGGCGAAGGCGCCGGTTATGCCGGCGGCATCCTGTCCGCAGGCGTGGATGGCATCAAGGTCGCCGAGGCCGTCGCGCTGGCCATCACCGGCGCGTCTCCGGACTAGCCGCAACGCGCAACCAGCCGCGGCGCCCGACCCGCCACGATGTCCGGCTACGCGGGCCGATCGCGCAAGGCGCGCTTCAATATCTTGCCCGTCGCCGTCATCGGCAAGGCATCGACGATTTCGACGATGCGCGGATACTTGAAGGCCGCCATGCGTTCGCGGCACCAGTCCACCAGGTCGTCGGGCGCCAGCGCATGGCCCGGACGCAACACGACTACCGCCTTTATTTCCTCGCCATGCACCGGATGCGGCACGCCGATCACCGCCACCAGGGCGATCGCCGGGTGCGTCATCAGCACTTCTTCTATCTCGCGCGGATACACATTGAAGCCGCCGCGAATCACCATGTCCTTGATCCGGTCCACCACGAAGAAATTTCCATTCGTGTCGCGCCGGCCGATATCGCCGGTGTGGAACCAGCCATTGCGGATCGCCTGCGCCGTCGCCTCGGGCCGTTTGTAGTAACCCTTCATCACGTTGTGCCCGCGAACCACGATTTCACCATCCACGCCGTCGGCGACGGGTTCATCGGCGTCGTTGAAAATGGCAACTTCCACACCGACGATGGCCTGGCCGATGCTGCCTGGGATGCGTTCGGAATCGAGATGGTTGAAGGTTGCGACCGGACTGGTTTCCGACAATCCGAAACCCTCCAGGATGATCACGCCGAAGTTCTTCTCGAACTGCCGCAGGACCGCCACCGGCATCGGCGCGCCGCCGGAAACGCCGAGCCGCAGGCGCGAGGCGATGGCTTTCAAGTCGTGCTTTTCGGCCGCATCGGGTGAATTCACGAGGCCGATGAACATGGTCGGCACACCACAAAAAATGGTCACGCCATAGCGCGCCATGGCCTCGAACACGGCATCGGGCTCGAAGCGGATCATCAGCACCATCGCCGCGCCGGTGGCGACCACGGCATTCATCTGCACGGTCTGGCCGAAGGTGTGGAACAAGGGCAAGGCGATCAATTGCACGTCGCTGCTGTCGAGCTTGGTCAGCGCCACGCAACACATCGAGTTCATCAAAATGTTCGAATGCGAGAGCTCGGCGCCTTTTGGGGTGCCGGTCGTGCCGGAGGTGTACAGGATGACGGCGGTGTCATCGGGGTCGGTGTGCGCGGTCTCCCCGGTGGTCGGCTGGCCGTGCATCAGTTGCACCAGCGTCTTGCTGCCGTCGATAGGCGACGGTGCGGCCGGATTGGCCGACATCAGGAAGAAGTGTTCGCAGGACTCGGTGCGGCTGAAGGCATCCCAGCCTTCCTGGCCCATCGGCAGCTCGGCGCTTCCCTCGAAACACAGGTACACGCGCGCATCCGAATCGTCGAGGTGGTAGGCGATTTCTGGCGCCTTCAGCAGGATATTGATCGGCACCACCACGGCCGCGGCCTTCAGGATGCCGTAGTACGCGATCGGGAAATACGCCAGGTTCGGGCAACTCAGCGCGACCTTGTCATTGGGCCGTATGCCCAGGCCGCGCAATCCGTTCGCAAGCTGGTTGGCGGCGGCATCGAGCTGCGCGTAGGTCAGCGACTGCGCCCCGGCATGCACCGCAATCCTGTCCGGAAACTGACGGGCGTTGCGGACGAGGTTGCTGGCGATATTGATCATCGGTGGACAGGCTCCGGCAAAGGTCGGTGGGGCGGCTTCGTCACAACAATGAACGCAAAATGGATCAGCGCCGATTCCAACTGGCGGTCGCGCCCGGGCGGTCGCACAATGCCCGGCATGAAGACGTGGATCGCCCTCAGCTTAGCGTTTTTGTCGAGCGCTGGCTCTGCACCCAAAACGCCGCCGGCCACGCCGGCGGCGTCGGTGGAAACCGTGGTCGTGCATCGCTGCACCGACGCCAAGGGCCGGGTGACACTGCAGGACGAACCCTGCCCCAAGGACAGCCGATCCGAATCGCGCCAGATGACGCGCCCCAAGGATCCGCCGAAGTCGAGGCCGATCCCGGTGCTGGCTCCGCCGATCGACGCCCTGCCCGACGAACCGGCGCCGATGGCCCGACGCGAACTGATCCCGCCGCCGCCGATGTATCGCTGCACGAGTTACGACGGCAACGAGCGCTTCAGCGAAAGCTACGACCCCAATCCGCGTTGCGAGCCGCTGGTGCTGTACTACCCCTACCCGAACAACCTCACCCCGGCGCAGGCGCTGACTTGTCGCTGGGTGGAAGACAGCTGCGTGCGCCTGTCGGACCGCGCGGCCTGCGCGCGCTGGAAGGTCATGCGCAAGGACGCCGTGTCGGCGGTCACTCGTTCCTTCAGCGACACGGCGGCGTACCGCAAGTCCGAGCTTGAGCGGTTGACGCAGATTACCGAAGAGAGTTGTCCGTAAGTCAGGGCTTCAAGAGCATGTCAGCCACTGGCGATCGCCGGCTTTCATTTTGAGTCGCCGCACGATACCGGCTTTGTCAAAATGAAAGCCGGCGCTCGCCTGCAACTTCCTGCGCGGTCTGAGTCTTCACGGCAACACCCTGCCGTACCCCCGCCAACGCAGGTCGCCCGCTGCCCCATTCGCAGGCTTGCTCGGTGGGGCCAGCAGGCGATCCTGCGTTCTGTCGCCACTACGGGAACAGCAGCCGCGACCGTCTCGGCGATGGTTTCCGACGCCCTCCCAGTCACCTCAGCACATTCCGGCGAGCGCAGTGAGGCCCACGCAAAGTAGTGACGAAACGCAGGATCGCTCGGCTGCCTCACCAAGCACGCAGTGCGACTGACGGCGCCGGGCGACCTGCGTTGGCGGCGGGCCGGCAGCGTGTTGCCCTGAGGCCATGTTGGTCGCAGGTGCGCGAGGGCGGGTGCCGGGTATCATTTTGACAAAGCTGATATCGGGCAGCGACTCAAAATGATGCGCGGCAACCGCCGCACCCAGAACCCAAAAACTAAAATCCATACCTCAAGAACCCACCATCAATAGCGATACATTCGCCAGTCACATAGCTCGATGCGGGAAGACAGAGGAATGCGACCGCTGACGCGACCTCTTCGGGTTCGCCGATACGCCGCATGGGCGTACGCGAGATGACTTCTTCGTAGTATTCGGGCTGCGACAACGAATCCGATGTGCGCCGCGTGCGGATGTACCAGGGTGCGACCGCGTTGACGCGGACGCCGTCTTCGGCCCACTCGCAGGCCAGGTTGCGGGTCATCTGGTGCAGCGCGGCCTTGCTCATGCCGTACACCGCGCCAGTGCGCACATGGGTCAGGCCCGACACGCTGCCGACGTTGACGATGCTCGACGCGGCGTGCTGGCTCAGCAATGGAAACGCGAAGCGCGACAGTTCGAAGGCCGAAAAGAGGTTGGTCTCGAACAAGCCGCGCCATTCCGCTTCGCTGTAATCCATGGCGGCGCGGCGGATATTGTTGCCGGCGTTGTTGACCAGGATATTGAGGCCCGCGCCCAGGTCCTCGACCCAGTCGAAAATTTCGCGTCGTTGTTCGACGTCGCCGACATCCGCGGCAAAGGTGCGCACTTCGCGGTCGGGATGCTCCTCGGACAATTCCGTCGCGGTGGCGGTCAGCTGGGCTTCGTCGCGGGCCACCAGCAGCACGTCGGCGCCCAGGCCGAGCAGCTCATCGGCGATGGCGCGGCCGATGCCGACGCTGGCGCCGGTTACCAGCGCGGTCTGCCCGTGCAATCGCCAGCGGTTAGCGTCCATGATCCCTGCCTGTCGGGGTTCGATCGTCGCGGTCCGGTGGGGCCGCTTCGGGCGTAGGATAGCCTGCAAGCCGACACCGCGAGGAGTGCGCCGATGCGAACCACCACCGTTTTGAATCTGACAGCCCTGGCGCTGGCCGCGTCCCTGCTTGCCGGCTGCGACATGCAGGGCCCGATCGATCAGCAGAGCGCAGAGGCGCAGAAGGCCCAGGAACACAACCAGCTGCGTGATGCCATCAACCAGCCGATCGACAAGGCCAAGAATGCTGGCGCGCCCATCGAGCAGGCCGACAAGGACCGCGAGAAGGCGCTGGAAGAATCCGGGGGCTGAAAGAAAACGCCGGGCATTGCCCGGCATCTTTTTGAAGGGATATCGCGGCTGAAGCCGCTCCCACAGTACTTAGAAATCGCAGAGGCAATGCGCGACCGCGCGGATCGGGCTGGCGCCCTTGCGCGGTTGCAGCCAGGCCAGCTCGCCCTGCAGGCGCTCGGCCGTTTCTGCGCCCAACGCCGATGGCAGCGGACCGAAGTTGCGCACCAGCACCGACAGGCGCGTGCTGCGGCTCATGTCCAGGAAGATCTGTTCGAAGGCCGACATCGGCTTCTCGACATATTGCACGTCGTAGGTCGCCCCCAGCTTGGCCAGCTTCGCGGCTTCCGCCTGCGCTTCCGCCAGGCCGCCGAGTGCATCCACCAGGCCGCGTTCCTTGGCCTGCGATCCACTCCAGACGCGACCGCGCGCCACTTCGTCGATCTTCGACGGCGCACTGCCACGGGCAACGGCGACCTTGCCGATGAACTGCGCGTAGCCATGGTCGATGACCGACTGGATCAGCGTGCCTGCGCCCGGGTCGAGCGGACGGGTGATGTCGAACGCGCCGGCAAGCGGCGTGGTGCCGATGCCGTCGCTGTGCACGCCGATCTTGTCCAGCGCGCGCGGTGCGCTCATCCACAGGCCGAAGATGCCGATCGAACCGGTGATGGTGGACGGGTCGGCATAGATGCGGTCCGCATTCATCGAGATCCAGTAACCACCCGACGCGGCCACATTGCCCATCGACACCACGACCGGCTTGCCGGCCTTGCGGGTCAGCTCGATTTCACGACGGATCTGTTCCGACGGAAACACGGCGCCGCCCGGGGAATCCACGCGCAATACCAGCGCCTTCACTTCCTCGTCTTCGCGCGCCTGGCGGATCAGCCGGGACGTCGATTCGCCGCCGACCACGCCCTGCGGCTGGTCGCCATCGGTAATCTCACCCTGCGCCACCACCACGGCGACCTCGCCGTGGCGATCGAGCAAGCCGCTGCGCGCCTTTCGCTGCACCAGGTAGGGATACATGCCGACCTGGCGGAAGGTATGTTCATCCTTGTCGTAGGCGCCGCGCGTGGCCAGCAATTTTTCCAGTTCGTCCTGGGTCTTGAGTCCGTCAACCAGCTTGTTGTCGACCGCCAGTTTGGCCAAGTCACCGCGCGCAGCTTGCACACGCTCCGGCAGGTTGGTGATCATTGCGTTGAGGTCGTCGACCTTGATCTTGCGCGCGCTGGCGATGTCGGCCACGTGCCGCTGCCACAGGTCGCTCATCCAGAACAGGTCGGCTTCGCGCGATTCGGGCGACGCCGCATCCAGGATGTAGGGTTCGGCGGCGGACTTGTATTCGCCGACACGGAACAACTTCACGTCTACACCCAGCTTGTCCTGCAAGGCCTGGCGATAGTAGAGGCGATAGCGGCCGAGGCCTTCGAGCAACACCGCGCCGTCGGGATCGAGGAATACTTCGTCAGCCTGCGCGGCCAGGTAATAACCTTTTTGTTCCATGCCCGCGCCGTAGGCGAGGATCTTCTTGCCGCCGCTGCGGAAATCACGCAGCGCCGCGCCGAGTTCGCGCATCGAGGCAAAGCCGGCAACCTGGAAACCGTCGGTCAGCAACACCACGCGCTCGATCTTCGGATCGTCCTTGGCCAGCTTCAGCGCCTGCACCACGTCGCGCAACTGGATTTCGATGGCGGGGTCGCCGCCGGTCGCTTGTGCAATCGCACGCTGGATCGGCGCGCTGGTGTATTGCTCGACCAGCGTGGCGTCCAGGTCGATCACCAGCGCGGTCTTTTCCTGCACCGGGCTGATTGCGCCGGTTCCCGACTTGGCCGCCGCAGCCACCATGATCACGGCGAACACCAGGAACAGGAACAACAACATGATCAGGTTGAAGACGAGATGGTTGGCGAAGTTGATGAATCGGCCGACGCCGACCAGGAATCGCCAAAAAGGGTTGCCTGAGGACTCGCTCATGAAAAACTCCGGAAAAACATGGCTCTAGGATACCCGCCCTGCGCATCGGGGGTATGCGCCTTAGGTCACAGGGACCATTGGCTTCGGGTCACGGCATTGCGCCCAAAGACGCCAGGCCAGCAAGGAACCGGCAACGCTCAGGCCCAGGATCAACCCTACCCACAGGCCCGGCGCGCGGCCGTGAAGGTGCAGGCCGAACCAGGCGCCCAGCGGCAGGCCGATGCCCCAGTAGGCGAGGATGGTGATCAGCATCGGCACGCGGGTGTCCTTCAGCCCGCGCAGCGCACCGGAGGAAAGGACCTGCACGCCGTCGGGCAACTGGAACACCGCCGCATAGCGCATCAGCAGGACAGCGAGCGCCGCCACGGCCGGGTCGCTGGTGTACAAGCCACTGATCCAGGCACCGCCGAAAATCAGGATGATCGCCGCCGCCGCCTGGGTAACGCCGCCCAGCGCGAAGCCGGCACCCGCCGCCCAACGCACGGCGGACCGATCCCCGGCGCCTGCCGCGTGCCCCACGCGCACCGTGGTTGCCATCGCGATGCCCAGCGGCAACATGAAGCAGACGCTGGCGACATTGAGGGCGATCTGGTGCGCCGCCACGTCCACCGCGCCGAGCCGGCCGATCAGCAGGGCGGTGGCCACGAACAGGCTGCCTTCCATGAAGATGGACACGCCCATCGGCAGGCCGAGTGCAAGCAGGGCGCCAATCTGTTTCCAGTCCGGCGCGTCGAAGCGATCGAACAGGCCGAGGTCGTCGAAGCGACGCGATGTCGCCAGGTAGATGGCGAATCCGATCGCCTGCAGCCACAACACGATGGCCGTCGCGATGCCGAGGCCCGCCGCGCCCAACTCGGGAATCGGGCCCATGCCGAACATCAGTCCATAGCCCAACGGCGCCAGCAGCACCAGGCCGGCGATGCCGAACACCATGGTCGGCGGCGTCCACGCCAGGCCTTCGCTGAGGTAGCGGAAACTGAAATACAGCGCCATGGCGGGTGCGCCGAACGCGATCGCGCGCAGGAAGTCCGCGGCTTGGGGACGTACGTCCTCGACAATGCCGATCGCCTCGAGCAACCACGGCGACCACCACACCGCGACAGTCAGCCCCAGGCCCATCATCAGCGCGATCCACAACGACTGCCGCCACAAGGGCGCGATCTCGTCGCGGCGTCCGGCGCCGTTGAGTTGCGCCACCGAAGGCGGGATCGCCATCAACACACCGACGCACAACAACAATGCGATCGTCCAGATCGAACTGCCGACGGTGACGGCGGCGAGCGTGCGCAGGCCATGGCGACCGGCCAGCAGGGAATCGACCACGGTCATCAGCATGGCCGCCAACTGCCCGAGCGCCAACGGCAGGGCAAGCACGAAGCTGACCCGCATCTCGCGCAGCAGGCGCGACAGGCGGCTTGTGGAATGGGTCATGGGCTGATGCGAAGAAAAATTCTGTCGCTATAGTAGCCGCATCCGAACTGGAGGCCGCATGGCCAGCACCGACCCGAACCCTGCTTCGCCCCTGTCCGCAACGCCGCGGGCGGCGCGCCGCTGCGAGAACTGCGGCGTGCCGCTGCAAGGCGAGCATTGCCATGCCTGCGGCCAGCCGACCCAGGGCCTGGTCCGGCATTTTTCCAGCGTCCTCGGCGATTTCTTCGACACGGTGTTCAATATCGATTCGCGCGTATTGCGCACGCTGGGTCCGCTGCTGACGCGGCCCGGTTACCTGTCGATGGAATATTTCGCCGGGCGTCGCGTCCGTTACGTCACGCCGATGCGCCTGTTCCTGTTCCTGACCTTGCTCGCGTTCTTCGTCATCCATGGAAGCATCGATTTCAATGAGTCGGAATCCGGCGTTTCAGTCAGCGAGTCGGGCAAGAATGTCGATGCCCGCTCCGCCGAGATCGACGCGGCGACGTCCGTCGCGCAGGTGGAGGCCGCACGGGCCGACGTACTTAAGCAACTTGCCGAGGCGCGCAAGAAGCTTGACGGCGTGCCCGGCGGGGCTGGCGGCATCGTTGGCATCGAGATGGCCGAGGGAAGCATTCACGAGTCGGCCGACGAAAGAATTGCCTACCTGAAACTTGCCGAGGCCAACAAGAAGGCCGGCAAGCCACCACCGCCGGCACCGTCCGGGCCGGGCAGGAACAAGGGTTTCAGCTTCAACTCCAATGGCAAGCCCTGGGACCCGGTGAGCAACCCGATCGCGTTCGGCTGGCTGCCGCAACCAGTCAACCAGAACCTCAACAAGCGCGTCGCGCACGCCAGCGACGTGCTCAAGGCAAGCAACAGCGAGAAGCCGGTGGTGGAGGCGCTGTTCAATGTGTTGCCGCAGACCTTGATCGTGCTGATGCCCTTGTTCGCGCTGATGCTGAAACTGATCTACTGGTTCAAGCGACGATTGTTCATGGAACACCTGATCGTCGCCCTGCACAGCCACGCCTTCATCGCCCTGGCACTGACCTTGGTGCTCACGTTTTCGTGGTTGCAGGATTGGCTGACGCCCAACCCTGGATTCTGGCAGGGCGTGTTCGGTTGGGGGATGGGACTGAGCGCGGCATGGATCCCGGTGTACCTGTTGTTGATGCAAAAGCGCGTGTACGGCCAGGGCTGGCCGATGACGCTGATGAAATTCGGCGTGCTCGGCCTGTGCTATTCGATCCTGCTCGGCTTCGGCCTGGCGGCGGCGATGCTGATCGGCTTGTTGACCTTGTGATCGTTGGCCAGGCTACTGCTGCAAGCGCTCGCGGATCAGTTGCGCGCGCCCGGCCGCAGGCGCAGCCAGCAAGTCGCGGCGCAGGGCTTGTCGTCGCGCTTCCGTCAGGCGCGGTGCCAGCGTAGCCAGGTCGGCGCGCGATTGATCATCGAGTTCACGCAGCACCTGCAGCAGCGCCGGGCGATCCGACTCGGGCATGAAGGCGAACAGCGACGAAAACGGCGCGAGTTCCTGGCCCAGCGCCGGGCCCAGCCACCACAGCGCCTGGGTGTCGGCCGGCGACGCGGCAAATTGCTCGCGCAAGGCTTGTACCTCCGCAGCGGGCAAGCCGTCGAGGCGATCGGCGGCGATGCGGATTTGTCGACGATCGGTTTCGCTCAGGCGCTGCCAGGCGAGGAACGGCGTGCGCTGGCGTGCGCGCTCGGGCGCGAACAAGGCATCCCAGGCCACGAGGCGTTGCCGCAGCTGGTCGCGTTGTGCGGGCTGTCGCGCCGCCCAGTCGTCGGCCTGGCGCTGCAGGTTGTCCCGCGTGGCGGCATCGAGTTCGGGCCAGGCGCTGCGCGCCGAATCGAGCAAGCCCTGCAAGGCCGTCGGCAACGCCCCGAATTGCGCAGGAGCGGCGCGTAGCGGCGTTTCATCGATGGCGTCGGGGGTCGGCAGCGTCGCCGCCGCCAACCAGCTCAGAAAGGCGAGATCGCGCACCAGGGAAGTATCGTCCTGCGCCGCCACCTGCAGGTAGTCGGGATGGGTGACGGCGATGGTGTCGGACATCGACGGTGGTGGTGCGACCTGGTCGATCACCTGCACCGGATGCGCGGCCGGCCGAAATGCGAAATGGGTGACCACACCGATCAGTGAAACCGCGAGCACGCCCGCGATCACCATCCATCGGCGCATCCGCCCGACGGTACGCGGCAGGACATCGGGCGCGATCACATCATCGATGGCCAACACGGCTTCGTCGCGCCAGGTCGCCAGCAGTTGTCGTTGCGCGGCGGGCGCGTCGTGCACTTGTAGTTGCAGCGATTCGCGCAGGGCCTGCAGGCCGCCAGCGTCGAGCGCCGGATGCGCAAGCGCGCGATGCAGCGCTTTTTCGTAGGCCGCTTCGGGAACGCCGAGTGCCTCGGCGGCATGGGCGATGTCGAGCCCTGCCACCAGGCGCAGCAACAACGAGGCGCGCGGGCCGGGCGCCAGCTCGGCGAGGGCCGAACCGATGCCGGGTGGCGTCATCAACGGCGCTTGCGCGAGCAGGCTGCTCCAGAAGTGGATCGGCCAGGCCGCCAATGGCAGCTCGGCCGCCTCGCGCAGGAAATCATGGAAGGCGCTGGCGAGGGCGTGCTCTGCCTTGGCTTCGTCGCCGCACTGGTTCCAGGCAAACACCCAGGCGCGCAATTCGATGCCACGCAGGAATGCGACCAGGGCGGGGCGTCGGGAGGCGTGGGAGGGTTCGTGGGAGGTCGAAGGCACCCGCCATTCTAGTCAAGGCGGCCGTGGAGCAGTGACTTGACAGCGGCAATTTACCCGCTCCGCCAGCATTGACGCGGCTTTGCGCGTGGAACGTTGTGCACAGCACCGTGCGCGACCCGAAAAACCTGCCTGAACGGTTGGCAACAGACCTTTCCGATCGTGTGCACCCCGGCAAGTTATTGTTTTTGCTCGTTTATGACAGGTTGGTTAAAAAATCACCAAGGCGGTGGAAGGGCCGTTTTCGCCGGGGATGCGCAACGCTGCGGCAGGCCTCGTCCACAGAGTTATCCACAGATCATGTGGATAAGGGGTTTTCCCCTTCCACGTCATGGGCTTACCGGACCTTTCTGTAACAATTTTCAGCACTGTACGGCAAGTTCATCCACAGGCTGTCGCGGGGCCGGTTCAGGCTAGACTTTGCCATGCTTTCCCGTGACCGCACCGTGCTTCGCGTGGCCCTTCCAGTGCCCCTGCCAAGGCTTTTCGACTACCTGCCGCCGCCCGGCGCCTCGATCGGCCCGGACTGGATCGGCCGGCGGGTGCGGGTGCCGTTCGGGCGGACCGAACAGATTGGCGTGGTCCTGTCCATGGGCGCGACCGAGGTCGACCCCGGCACCCTGAAGCCGGTGTCGGCCGTCCTGGACGACCAGCCGCTGCTCGGCCCCGAATTGCTCGAGACCCTGCATTTCTGCGCGCGTTACTACCATGCGCCGCTGGGCGAGGTGATGGCCACGGCCCTGCCCGTGGGCCTGCGCGACGGCCAACCCCTGCCCGAAACCACGCCGCACGGCTGGCGCATCACCGAAGCGGGGTCGGCGGCGCTGGCCGGCAAACCTGGCCAGGGTCGGCCGCGCCGGCTTCTCGAGCGACTTGCCGCGAATCCCGTGTCCGAAGACCTGCTGGACCAGGACGATCCGGGCTGGCGCGTGGCCGCCCGTTCCTTGCTCAAGCAAGGACGCGCCGAGCGGATCGAAATGATCGCGCAGGCGCTTTCGCCTTCCGATGCCCTCGCGCCGACGCTGAATTCGGCCCAGGCCGATGCGCTTGAAATGCTGCGCAGCGGCCAGGGGTTTCGCGCAATGTTGCTCGAGGGAGTCACCGGCAGCGGCAAGACCGAGGTTTACCTGCAGGCCATCCGCGATTGCCTGGCTGCTGGAAAACAGGCGCTCGTGCTCGTACCTGAGATCGGACTTACGCCACAGACGCTGCATCGTTTCCGTTCGCGACTGGGCGTGCCGGTGATCGCGATGCATTCGGGATTGGCCGACGGCGAGCGCGCACGCGCCTGGCTGGCGATGGCGCGTGGCGAGGCGCGGGTGCTGGTAGGCACGCGCTCGGCCATCTTCACGCCGCTGCCTGACGCCGGACTGATCGTGATCGACGAGGAACATGACGCGTCCTACAAGCAGCAGGACGGCATCCGCTACCACGCGCGCGACATTGCCTTGGTGCGCGCCCGCGCGCTGGGCATTCCGGTCATCCTGGGCAGCGCCACGCCGTCGCTGGAATCACTGCACAACGCACTGTCGCGTCGCTATCAGTTGGCTCGCCTTCCGCAACGCGCCGGCGGCGCCAATCCGCCGCGCGTGCGCGTGGTGGACGTGCGCAAGCGACCGCTTCAGCACGGCCTGTCAAGCGACATGATGGAGGCGATCGCCGCCTGCCTGGCGCGCGGCGAACAGGCCCTGGTGTTCAAGAATCGTCGTGGCTACGCGCCAGTGTTGATTTGCCACGACTGCGGTTGGAGCGCCATCTGCAAACGTTGCGATGCGGCGATGACCGTGCACGGTTCCGGCCGCACGCTGATCTGCCACCACTGCGGCGCACGCGGGCATCGGCCACTTTCCTGCCCTGATTGCGCGAGCCTGGCCTTGCAACCGCAGGGCTTTGGCACCGAGCGCATCGAGGAAGCATTGGCGGCCCGCTTTCCCGAGGCGGTACTGATGCGAATCGATCGCGAGACGACGCGTCGACGCGGCGCGCTGGAAAAAGCACTGGAACAGTTCGGCGATGCCTCCGGCATCTTGGTCGGCACGCAGATGCTGGCCAAGGGCCACGACCTGCCGCGCCTGACCTTGGTGGCCGTGGTCGGCGTGGACGAAGGTTTGTTCTCCACCGACTTCCGTGCCGGCGAACGTCTCGCGCAATTGCTGGTGCAGGTGGCGGGCCGCGCCGGCCGCGCCAAGCTGGCGGGCGAAGTCTTGCTGCAGACCCATCATCCCGAACATCCGCTGCTCAACACCTTGCTGGCGGGCGGTTATCCGGCGGTGGCTGCGATGGCGCTGGCCGAGCGCGAGGCGGCGGGCTTCCCACCCTTCACCTTCCTCGCCATGTTGCGTGCTGAAGCATTGCACGAGGGCGACGTGCAGGATTTCCTGCGCGAGGCGCGCGAGGCGTTCGTGGTCGCGCCGCAGGTGGAGGCTACCGCGCCAATGCCGGCGCCGATGGCGCGTCGCGCCGGTCGTTCGCGCGGACAGATCCTGGTCACCGGCATGCAGCGTCCGGCACTGCAATCCGCACTGGCCGCATGGATGCCACGACTGTATGCCTTGAAGTCGGCGCGCAAGGTGCGCTGGTCGATCGACGTGGACCCGGTGGACCTGTACTGACATGGACGCGACTCCCGAACCGCATGTGGTGATCCTTGGTGGCGGCTTCGGTGGGCTGTGGGCCACCCGCGCGCTGGCCGGCGCAGCCGTGCGGGTCACGCTGGTGGACCGCACCAACCATCACCTGTTCCAACCCCTGCTCTACCAGGTAGCGACCGCCGGCCTGTCGGCGCCCGACATCGCGGCGCCGCTGCGACACATCCTGCGCGGCCAGGATAATGCCACCGTCCTGTTGGGCGAATGCGACACGATCGACGCCGATGCACGCAGCATTGGAATGGGTGCGGACCGGATTGCGTACGACTACCTGATCGTCGCCACCGGAGCCACGCACGCTTATTTCGGGCACGACGACTGGGCCGCGAACGCGCCCGGCCTGAAGACGCTGGACGATGCCCTCGCCATCCGCCGGAAAATCCTGAGCGCGTTCGAAGCTGCGGAGCGCGAGGACGACGAAGCGGCGCGATGCGCATGGCTGAACTTCGTGGTGATTGGTGGCGGTCCGACCGGCGTCGAACTCGCCGGCACGCTGGCGGAGATCGCGCGACATACCTTGCGCGATGAGTTCCGCCGCTGCGACCCGCGATCGGCGCAGGTGCATTTGCTCGAGGCCGGCCCTCGCGTGTTGTCCGCGATGCCCGAATCGCTGTCCGGCAGCGCCCGTCGCCAGCTCGAGCGGTTGGGCGTGATGGTGCACGTCGGACAGGCCGTGACGGCAATTGATGCGCAAGGCGTGGAACTCGGCGCGCAGCGCATCGCCTGTCGCACGGTCTTGTGGGCGGCCGGCGTGGCGGCATCGCCGCTGGGCCGCGAGTTCGACGTGGAACGCGATCGCGCCGGACGCGTGCGCGTGTTGCCCGACCTCAGCCTGCCCGGCCATCCCGAAGTATTCGTGATTGGCGACCTTGCCAGCGTATCTCGCAGCGACGGCACGCCAGTGCCTGGTGTTGCACCGGCCGCGAAACAGATGGGCCGGCATGCCGGTGCCGCGATCCGCGCGCGCATCGCGGGCCACACCCCTGCGCCTTTCCGCTATCGCGATTTCGGCAATCTCGCCACCAACGGCCGCATGGCGGCAGTGGTGCACTTCGGTCCGCTGAAGCTTTCCGGGTTGCTGGCCTGGTGGTTCTGGCTGACCGCCCACCTCTTCTTCCTGATCGGATTTCGCAACCGGCTGGTGGTGTTGGTGGACTGGGCCTGGTCCTACCTCAGCTACCAGCGCAACGCGCGCATCATCGTCGGAAAGAGCGGGGAAGACTTGAGCCCTTAAGGCAAATTGTCCGCGGGTTCTATCCGCCCTACCCGACGATCCAGCCAAGCCAGCACCAGTTTTCGCGCCTCGGCGCTGGCCTCGTCAAGGCTCTGTACGCAGCCAAACGCCATTCGCCCGTCGGCATCCGCGCTGGCCAGCTGCCCGCGTAGCGTCGGCAACATCTGCCGCGAAGGTTTCAACCGCAGCGTACCGAGCCGGTTGTCGATAGTCGCGCTGCCTGCCCGGATTTCCAGATGGTCGGCCAAACTGACGAGCAGGTACTGTTCCGGCGCGCGTAGCCTGTGTGCGATATTTTCCGACAGCTTGTGCGGATTCGCTTCGAAGTAGGCAGCCAGCATCGACTTGCGGATCGGATGCGGGCAATGCGGCACCTGGAAATAACGTTCGTCGAAGCCGACCATGGCCGCGGTCAGCTGTTGCGCCGTGTGGTAGCTCCATGCCCTGGGTTTGACGGCGCGTCCCAATGCCTTCGCCAGCACGGATTTCAGTCGCTGCCCGAAGTGTCGGCCCTGGCTATCACGCCACTTGCCGCGCAGGACCACGCCACCGTCGCGAAAAAAATCCCCGACCGCGACCGGTCGCAGCAGTTGGAAGTCATCATTGAGGTAGATGAAACGCTCCGCCAGGCCGGGGATGCGCCACAACATCGTCTCGATGCCCAGGCTGCTGAAGGTCGGCAGGAATTGTTCGAAGCCGGCGAAGATACTGCGGTGGTCGACCACCTGCACGCGCGACTCGAACGGCGTGCCACGCAGTTTGGCGATAAGCGCCGGCGTCTGCGCGTCGCTGACAATGTGGATGCGGCGCAGCCAAGGCGCGTAGCGCAGCAGCGAGGCGACGCAGTATTCGATCTCGCCGCAATCACCGAAACGGGTCGGATTAGCGGCACCGGAATCGATGGTCGCTCCGGTACCGAGAAAGGCCTGAAGCTTTTTCCGGTGCAGGGGATCGGCGCCATCGACCCAGGTGATGACAGCATCGACGTCTGCAGCGGCACCCGGAAGCTCCATCTGACTCCCGTTCACGGCAGACTCAGGCGACGAACAGCGCTCGCATCTTCTTCAGCGCATTCGCTTCGATCTGGCGCACGCGTTCGGCGGACACGCCGTATTCGTCGGCCAGTTCCTGCAAGGTCGCCTTGGGTTCGCCCAGGAAACGACGCTTCAGGATGTCGCGCGAGCGCGGGTCGAGGTCAGACATGCCTTCGCGAAGCAATTCCATCTGGCCTTCTTCGTGGTTGTCACGCTCGTAAGTCAGCGCCGGGTCGTCGTTGTGATCAATCAGGTACGCAGCCGGCGACGGCGGTGCATGGTCGTCGTCCTGGTCGGACGGCGCGTCGAAGCCGACATCACGTCCGGACAGGCGCGATTCCATTTCCAGCACTTCGCGCTCGGACACATTCAGGTCTTTCGCAACGGCAGTGCGTTCGGCCGCGCTCATCCAGCCCAGGCGCTTCTTGGATTTGCGCAGGTTGAAGAACAGCTTGCGCTGCGCCTTGGTCGTGGCGACCTTGACGATGCGCCAGTTGCGCAGGATGAATTCGTGCATCTCGGCGCGCACCCAGTGCACGGCGAAGCTGACCAGGCGAACGCCCTGGTCGGGGTCGAAACGCTTCACGGCCTTCATCAGGCCGATGTTGCCTTCCTGGATCAGGTCGCCCATGCCCAGGCCGTAACCCTGGTAACCACGGGCCACGTGCACCACGAAACGCAGGTGCGACATGATCAGGCTCTTGGCCGCATCGAGGTCTTCGCCATCGCGGTAAGCGCGCGCAAGCGCCTGTTCTTCCTCGACGGTCAGCACGGGCACCTGGTTGACCGCCGAGATATAGGCGTCCAGGGAACCGAGTGCGCTCGGGATCGGCAGGTTGTTGGCAATCAACGCAGTAGTCATCGGGGATCTGCTCATGGGGTGGATTTTAGCACTCGGGGGGTTAGAGGGCTAAAGACCACGGGAGTTCCGTTGTGTTGCGGTATTGGAACGATCTTTTCTGAATGGATACGAACCCGGGGATTTCAAGGGGGTGCCTGGGGACCCCTGGGGCGGCCCCGGCCCCGCCAGGGCGGTACTGGGCCCGGCCTGCCGAACAGGCCGGGCCGGGTCTGGCGGGCTCAGGTGTTCTTGATCCGGGGGTTGGTGGTGACCAGGGCACGGGTCGCGCAAGGGTCGTACTCGTCGTCGATGCGCGGGCTTTCCTGGATCCGGACGATCGGGCTGGTCAAGCTCGTCTCGATCCATTCGTCGTCGTTGATCCAGACCCGGAGGGTGTAGATGAAGTCGCCATTGCTGGTGTTGTTCTTGTGCCAGTCGTCCATCGTCATGTTGCCGCAGTCATCGCAAATCTTCGGATCGTTGAAGATTTCGCCATATTTTGACGTGGGCTCGAACCAGCTGAAGCCCGGCGGGTCGTGGGACATTTCGACGAAGCGGTAGCCACTTTCCTTGTCCATCAGTTCCCAGGAAATGAGCTGCGGGCCGGGATTCTTCCCGACATGGTTGTCGTTGCCGGACTCATCGACATCCAGCGTCCACGTGGGCGAGGTCTTCCTGACCCTGACCCTGATCCGGTGTACGGGCTTTCTGCTCATCGCAATCTCCTGGCTTCAAGAACGGTGGACGACGGGCCGCGGGGCGGACCGGCGTGTACTGCGATCAACGGGCTGCGGCAGTAGGCGCGGCCACCCCGAGGCGACGCTGGACAGGCTCGTGCACGGCGTACGGAATGCGCGCGCGAGCCAGCACGGCCAACAAGGCGCCGTCGCGGTACCCCGACAGGCGCAATCCTTCGATGAGCGGGATTGCCTCTTCGCCATGCCCCAATGCGACCAGTGCCTCCACCTCCATGGCTAGCAGGCGAGGATCCTTGCGACCGCTTTCGCTGCCGCGGGCCAGCGAGACGGCCCTTTGCCAGCCAGCGCGGGCTTCAGCCGGCGCTGCCTGCAAGTCGGCAGACAGGATTTCGGCGTTGATCATCGCCAGCAAGGTCGCACGATCATCCGGTTCGGCGGCCAGCAGGGGTGCCAAGGCCGCCTGCGCTTGGGCCACGTTGGCCCGCGCGCCGGCCTGGTCGCCGCGGGCGCGAAGCTGGGCCGCGCGCTCAATGCGCGCTTCCGCCAGCTCCCGTTGCCAGGCCGGGTTGGCTGCATCCTGTTTCACCAACTCGGCCAGGATGCCCAGCGCGCGGTTCGCCAGCGCTTCGGCCGCGACCGTGTCGCCCGCCAGGCGATTCAATCTTGCCAGTTGCGTGGAATACAAGGCGTGCAACTCGCGCGCACCGGCGTTGCCCGGGTCGAGTTCGCTCAGCTCGGTGGCGATCGACACTGCTTCGCCCAGGCCGCGCGTGCCGGCCTCCAGGTCGCCGACCAGCGCGCGGGTGCGGCCCAGGATGGCGCGTATCACCATCAGGTTCGAACGCAGGTTGTCGTCCTTGGGATGGTCGGCCGCCAGCTTCGACTCGATGGCATCGTCGGCTGCGTATTGCGCGAGTGCCGTGACTAGGTCGCCGCGCATCAGCGCCAACTTGCCCAGGTTGTTGTGCGCTGCCGCCAATTGCAGCTGCCACTCGGTATTGCCCGCATCGACCTTGGCCAGGCTGGTGCTGGCTGCCAGCATGCTTCGATAGGCGAGCTGAGCTTCATCAAGACGCCCGCGCGCCTCGAGCACATGGCCGATGTTGTTGTCGATCGTCGCCAGTTGGTAAAGCAGTTCGGTCCGGTGCGCGGCGTCGGGCTGCGCCGATTTCAGCAGCGCTTGCGCGGATTCGAATGAGGCTTGCGCGGCATCGAGCTTGCCTTGGTACCAATGGGTCGTTCCGATGAAGGCCAGCGTTTCGGCATGGGCGAGTTGGCGCGTCGTATCGTCGGGCGCTTCGCGCGCCAGTTTTTCGCTGAGCACGGCCGACGCTTCGTACGCCTTCAACGCTGCCGGCAGGTGGCCCTGGTCGAGCCGCACGCTGCCGATCTTCTGCAATGCCTTTGCGCGCTGCGCCAGGGATTCATCGGTCACGTCCACGGTCGGCAGCGACTGGAAATAATCCATCGCCTTGTCGTCCACCGCTTCCAGGATATCGAGGCGCTGCACTTGCGCCAGCTTGTCGTTCAAGTCGCCCAGCATGAAGCCGACCAGGTTTTCGGCCTGCTTCTGCCGGCGCTCGGCGGCCTTGCGCGCGACCACCGCCTGCACGGCGAGTACGGCCATCAGGAGGGTGACGGCCGCAGCCAGCACCAGTACGCCGACCATTCGCGCATGGCGGCGCTGCATCTCGCGCTGGCGCAGCCGGTCGAGGTCCACGCCCAGCAGTCCGGCGAGCAGGCGCAGGCGCGCCAGGGCGCGACCGTCGCGACCCGGGCGCAGGTCGGCGGCGATCAATTCAACGGGCGTATCGCCGAGTTCGCCATCGGCATTGAGTGCGAAACGCAGCGCCTTCGGAAAACATTCCCGCGCGTCGCCGCTATTGGGTTCGCCGTCGACGATCAGGCAATAGATACGGCGCGGATCGCCGTTTCGCTTGAAGGAAAGTATTTCCTGGTTTACCCACAGCGATCGCGCCGCGGCAGGCGAGCAGATGACTACCAGCGCCGCCGAATCGGCCAGCGCGGTCTGGATGCGTTCGCCCAGTTCACCGGAACTGGCGAGGTCGTCGCGATCGCGGAAGATAGGCGACAGGCGGTCGGGCAGCGGTCCGAATTCGCCCTCGCCGCCGCGCAGGCGCGCGGGCAGGCGATAGCCTTCCAGCTGTCGGTGCAGCCAGCCGGCCCAACGTGCGTCTTCATGGCAATAGCTGATGAAAGCGCGATAGCGCGGCATCCAATCGTCCCCCCGTTATCCCCTGACGATGCAACCGTCCGCTGCTTCGAAATCAGGCCACCGGGGCGTTTTCCAGTGGTCGTTCGCGATGCAGCAGGATCCACTCGGCGTGTTCTTCCAGGCAGGCGCCGCCAAGCGCCAGCAGCAGCTTGCGCGTTTCGGCATCGGAGCGCGAGCGCGCGAGGCGTTCGCGGCAACTTTCAAACAGGCGGCACATGAAGCGGAATTGCTTGATCAACTCCTTGTCCGCCTTCTTGTACGAATACGCTTCCCGGATTCCGGACAGCAGGGGCAGCAGGCCCAT
>JANNWV010000209.1:0-3420 GCA_031408815.1 Gammaproteobacteria bacterium | reverse complement strand
GTGAGCGTGTCCGCCCACGGTGTCCCTGTTGCGTTGTATTCGCTCACGAAGTTGGACAGCTGAGAATAGCCGGGCTTTAGGGCGGCTCCGATGAAGTAGAAGCCGATTACATACAGGACGCTTGTGACTAGCAGCAGGCGAGTGAGTTGAGCTCTATTCATGGATTTCCAGTGATCCAACGTGTGGCTTAACGCCGAGTAGTCCGCAACTTGGGGTGGATTGACGCATGGTGCTAGGGGAACGGAGGCCGGTCAAGCAAGGCTTCCCTGTCAGGTCATGCGACCAGCCTGGACGCGACGCAGCCCGGCGACGGATACAGAGGGTGCCGGTACGCCGATTTGGGATTTTGGTGCCCGCCGGCCAACAAACCCGTTGAATCGCCACAACAATTGTTATCCGCCGATTTCATACGGCGCGGCTTATCCAAGCTGGAACTTATCGTAAGCTATGCGTATGACGACCGAACCCCCGCCTTACCCCATCGGCACGCCCGGCGAGCCCTGGACCGAAGCCCATAAAGGGCAGTGGCGCGATGCACAGCGCAAGCAGCGTAGTTATAGCGATGACGTGCTGTCGGTAATCGACAAGCTGCGACCGCGCTTCGACGTGCAGCAGTACGGCGAGCTCGACTATGGCGCCGATGGCCGCTATCCCTTGTTCGTGCTGCGATCGAAGCACTGGGACGAGGCGCTGCCCAGCGCGCTGGTCACCGGTGGCGTGCATGGCTACGAAACCAGCGGCGTGCATGGCGCGCTGCGCTTTGCGGACGAGCATGGTTCGGCGTATGCGGGTCGGATGAACCTGATGATCGTGCCCTGCGTCAGCCCCTGGGCCTACGAGCGCATCCACCGCTGGAATCCGCATGCGCTCGATCCCAATCGCAACTTCCGCGAAGGCAGTCCGGCCGGCGAGTCGGCTGCGCTTTACGAGCTACTTGCGCCGCTGCATGGTCGCTTCCTCGTGCATATCGACCTGCACGAAACCACCGACACCGACGAGTCCGAATTTCGCCCGGCACTGGCGGCGCGCGATGGCAAACACAGCGACCCGGACGCCATCCCCGACGGTTTCTACCTGGTGGACGACTCCAGCAATCCGCAGCCGGCCTTCCAGCAGGCGATGATCGAAGCGGTGGCAAAGGTGACGCACATCGCGCCGGCTGACGCGACCGGCAACATCATCGGCTCTCGTGTGGTGGCGCCCGGCGTGATCGAGTACGCCGTCGAAGACCTGGGCCTGTGCACCGGCCTGACCGACGCGCGCTACACGACCACCACCGAGGTTTACCCCGACAGTCCGCGGGCGACGCCGGAACAATGCATCGAGGCACAGGTGGCGGCAGCACGCGCCGGGCTGGACTTCGCCATCAGCCAAGCTCGAACGTCGTAAGCCCGAACACGCGCGATGAACGCAGCTACCTCCGAGACCCCCTCCCTGCTGCAAAGCCTGCGCCCGACCACCCGGTTGACGCTGGCGCTGGTGTTGCTCGGCTGGCTGCTGCTGCAGGTGATCCTGATGATGCTGTCCAACCTGCCAGGCATGGCCGATACCGCCCGCACGATCACGCTGTTGATTGCGGCGGCCGTGCCCCTGACCGCCTGGTTGTTGGTCATCCACTTCCCGGATGCCGATGTTTCCCCGGAATCGCTCAAGTTTCTGCTGATGGTCGCGGCGATGGGTTTCGCCGCCGCCGCCGCGATGCGCTGGGTACTCAAACCGCATTCTGACGCTCGACCCTAAGCGAACGACCGGCTCTCGCGGCCTCAGTCAGATGACTGCAGGAAGGCCACTGCCGCTGCAATGGCTTCGGCATTGGTAAAGGTCATGTGGCCATGCTCGATCCATAGCACCTTGTGGCGCGGCGCCTTGGCGTAGCGTCCTTCGACCTCGGGATCCATCGACTTTCGTCCCAGGATGACCAGCATTGGCATGGTGAGTTCGTCCAGGCGCTCGGCGTAGTCCTGGCTGCCTTGTTCGCGCAACACGTGGCGCGGCATGCGCGGATCGAAGGTCAGGGGCGGTTCCATCGATTCGACCATGCTCGCCCATTCTTCGTTTACCTGGAAGACCTTCGGTGGATAGTCTGCCGCGATGAAGCTTCGGATTTCATCGCGCGGTCGGGACAAGGCGAACCCCACTGCATAGGCCACGCCCATGGAATGCGCGACCAGATGGTAGCGGCCGAGTTTTTCGGCGCGGATGACCGCCGCGATATCGCTCTGGTGGTGTTGCGGCGTCCAACCGGAGTCGGGACAGTCACTGGCTCCGCGGCCACGCAAGCTGACGGCAATGAGCGTGCGCGGCCCGGCGGCGTCGAGCGCGCCCACCAGTGCGACGTTGTTTTCCCAGACGCTGGCGTCAGCGCTCATTCCGGGGACGAATACCACCGGCGTGCGGTCGGCGCCATTGCCTTCCGCCTCGCGCACGCGGTACTCGATCCGCACGCCTGAGTTGTCTACGAAGCGTTTTGTCCAGGGAACGAAACGTTGCACTTGATCTTGTGCAACGGTCGCGACCTCCGTTTCCCTGGGCGTGCTTGAGTAAGCCGAAATCAGGACGAGCAATATCGGAAGCAGATTACGCATCGCCCATTTCTCCACTTCAAGCCGAGTAAATCTGCTATTTCTGGTCCAACTCGTGGTGGATCAGCACGACGCATTGCGATGCAAACAGCATCTTCTTTCCGAGTGTGAGCTTTTTCGTACCCAGGCGCTCGAGGGTGTGGAAGGTGTTCTTCGGCATCGGGATATGGTCGGTCAACAGGACGCAGGGATTGTTTTCGAATACCTGGTCTCGAATCGACGCGCCTTTCGGGTCCATCGCGAACAGTTGGTGATCTGTGGCCAGTTCCTGCACTAGCCGTTCGAAGGCAATCGTGCGCACGCTGACGCCTGAGTCCACCGGCCGGGTTTCTTCCTTGCCCATGCCCCGGGACGCATCCAGCGCCTTCGCCACCTTGCCCAGCAACGCGCGCTCGTCGAAACCGCCAATCTCGTGCATGGCATTGGCTTCGAAGCGGATCGTGCGGGAAAAATCCGACGTGCTTTCCAGCACCAGGTAGACCACGACATCGGCGCGATGCGACTGGGCCACGAAGATGGCATTCATCAGCGTGTGCGCCAGGATTTCGGTATGTGCTTCCTGGCCCACGGACGCCAGCAGTTTCTGGCTATCGGTTGGCGCGGCCCGCGCTCTCAGTACAAAGGTTCGCATCGGCCCATGTTAGCCAGCCGCGAGCATCTTCAGCAATCGGGCGGGGCAACTCGCGCGCAGGTCCGCTGGATCAAGCCGACTGGATGCCTGCGATCTCGACAGCCCTGACCAGGGAATTGCCAACCATGCTCTTCGGAAAGCTCTCGAAATCGACGGGAAAGGACAATTTCGGTTCGGATTCGAAAACGGATTTCCACGCGATGGGGT
>JANNWV010000208.1:0-4888 GCA_031408815.1 Gammaproteobacteria bacterium | reverse complement strand
CTGCGCACGTGGAAGGCTTTCATGCCGGCCTCGAAGGTGCCCGAACACACGCGCAGGAAGGCGACGCGGTCGCGGTGCATGGGATCCATGTTGGCCTGGATCTTGAATACGAAGCCGGAAAACGTTTCTTCGGTGGGCGAGACTTGGCGCACGGTGGTGGCGCGGGGCTGCGGTGGTGGAGCATTTTCGACGAAGAAGTCCAGCAACAGCTGCACGCCGAAGTTGTTGACCGCAGACCCGAAGAAAACCGGCGTCTGCTTTCCGGCCAGATAGTGCTCGACGTCGAACGGATGCGAGGCGCCTTCCACCAGCTCGAGTTCATCACGCAATTCGCTCAGCATGTCGCTGCCGATGCGCGCTTCCAGTTGCGGGTCGTCGATGGACGCGAAGATGGTCGAGTCCTGGCGCGTGAAGTTTCGGCCTTGCTCGAACACATGCACTTCGCCGGTGATCAAATGCACGACGCCCTTCAGGCGCTTGCCCATGCCGATCGGCCAGGTGACGGGCGCGCACTGGATGCCGAGCACCGATTCCACTTCATCCAGCAAATCGATCGGCGACTTGCCCTCGCGGTCGAGCTTGTTGATGAAGGTCATGATCGGCGTGTCGCGCAGCCGGCAGACTTCCATCAGCTTGATGGTGCGTTCTTCCACGCCCTTGGCGACGTCGATCACCATCAAGGCGGAGTCGACGGCGGTCAGCACGCGATAGGTGTCCTCGCCGAAGTCGGCGTGGCCCGGGGTGTCCAGCAGGTTGACGATGCGGCCTTCGTACGGGAACTGCATCACCGACGAGGTGACCGAAATGCCGCGTTCCTTTTCCATCGCCATCCAGTCGGACGTGGCGTGGCGCGCGGCCTTGCGCGACTTCACCGAACCCGCCATCTGGATCGCGCCGCCGAACAGCAGCAGCTTTTCGGTCAGCGTGGTCTTGCCCGCATCGGGATGCGAGATGATGGCGAAGGTGCGCCGGCGGCGGGTTTCGCGCAGGTGGTTGGTGTCTGGGTGATCGGACATGGTCGGGCACCGCGAGGGGCGGGCGCTGTCTTCAGGAAAGGGCGCAATTGTAGCAGCAGGCCCCGGTTCGGCCGCGGGCCGCGGCTCCGCAGCAGGGCCTACTTGGTCGGCAGGCGCAGGAAACCGCGGCCGCTGACCATGCGGAATGGGATCGATACCAGGCGCATGCCGACGTTGAGTTGCAGGACGAAGTGCAGGTGCGGGCCGCTGGAGTAGCCGGTGTTTCCGCTGACGCCGATCTGCTGGCCGACACCGACTTTTTGCCCGACCCGCACGTACACGCCGTTTTCCTTGAGGTGCGCGTACACGCCCATGCTGCCGTCGTCGTGCAGGATGCGCACGAGGTTGGCGCGCTCGGAAAATTTCTTGGCGTCCAGGCCGCTCTTGTCGAAGGCCGATTCGACCTGCATCACCACGCCGCCGCGGGCGGCCAATATGGGCGTGTTTTCGTCCACGATCAGGTCGATGGCGTAGCGGTTTTGTTCGTCGTTGTGCGAAAAACCACCGTCGAAACCCTGTCCCAGGCGCCAGCCGCTGCCTTCGCCAATGGGTAGCGATAACACGGTCTCGTCGGGGATGGCGCGCGGGTCGCCGGGGGTCATGTTCAGGCCCAGCTGGTAGCTGGACTGGCCGGCGCCGAATTCGATGCGGCTCACCAGCACGCGCTGGCGGGCCGGCAGCAGCTGACGAATGGGCAGGGCAGGCAGCGATTGCACGTCGGCCGGTCGGCTCAGGCCGAGCTTGATCTCAAGCGGGCCGGCCAGGCGGTTGCTCACATAGACGTCGGCGCCGTCGCCATTGGGCACCTGTTCCAGGTCGGCGATGGCGGTGGGGTCGAGCATGCGCTCGGGCACCTTTACCCGCTGCGCGTCGGGCGGCGCGTTGTCGCCGTAGTGGACGCGGCCGTCCTTGTCCACCCAGCGGTAGACGCCCGATTTGGAGGCGGCGGGCGGGGACGTCAACGCCAGGCCAAGGCTGACCAGGGCGAACAGGGCGAATCGGGGCAGGCGGATCAGGTGGGGCAGGCGGGGGGGCATGGGCCGATTATGCGGCAAGCCCTTGTCGTGTCTAGGCAACGGGCCGGACCCCCGGTCACATATCGCTTCATCGCGATGGAGGTGTTGACATCTGCCCAATCGCTGGGTAGCTTAGCTCTCGAACACCCATCAAGACCGGCAGAGGGAATGGCCCGATGACGCCGGGGCAACCGCGACGATCCGCCCCACCAGGCGAGTCGGCGCAAAGGTGCCAATTCCTTCGGAGGACGCAAGTCCACCGGCAGATGGGTCGCAAGCGTCGGGCGCTATGGCCCGGCAGGCGATCCGTACCGTCGATCCGCAGGCATTCGATGGATTGATACGGAGCCTGCAATGAGCCTGACCGACACCTCGCCCGAATCCGCCACCGCCACCGACGGCTTCAGCCCCGATGCGGCCGTGCCCCGGCTTCACGATTCCGGACGCGGCGCCTTCAATACCACGCTCCAGTTGCGCCATGCGGGTCCGCGCAACTTGCGTCTTTCCTATGAATGGCAAGGTCCGGCGGATGCGCCGGTGTTGCTGGTGGCGGGCGGAATCTCCGCGCATCGCCATGTCGCGGCGAGCGCCGACTGTCCCGAGCCCGGCTGGTGGCCGCAGCAGGCGGGCGCGGGCCGGGCACTCGACACTTCGCGCTTCCGCATCCTGGCCATCAACTGGATCGGTGCGGACGGCACGCTGGATGCGCCGATCGACAGCAGCGACCAGGCCGACGCGATCGCGGCGGTGCTCGTGCATCTGGACATCAGCCAGGTCGCGGCCTTCATCGGTTGCAGTTACGGGGCCATGGTGGGCCTGCAATTCGCAGCGCGGCATCCGTCGCGGGTCGGCCACTTGCTGGCGATCAGCGGCGGTGATCGCGCGCATCCGTATTCCAGCGCTTGGCGCGGATTGCAGCGCCGCGTGGCGCGGCTCGGCGCCAGCGAAGGCGGCTGCCGCGAAGCGCTGTCACTGGCGCGGCAACTGGCCATGCTCAGCTACCGTACGCCGGAAGAATTCGCCGAACGCTTCGATGCGCCGGTGCAATGGCAGGATGGCAACGCGCGATTCGCCTCGGAAGACTATCTCGACGCCTGCGGCTCGAACTACGTGGCGCGTACGCCGCTGACCGCGTTCCTGCGCCTGTCCGAATCCATTGATGTGCACGCCGTCGCGCCGGAATTGGTCGCGGTGCCGACCACGCTGGTCGCCATTGAAGAAGACCGCCTGGTGCCTCGCCACACGCTGGTGGAGTTGGCGGAAAAGCTGCCCGTGCTACGCCGCCTGCACTTGCTGCGCTCGCGTTTTGGCCACGATGCGTTCCTGAAAGAAGAGGGTGCGATCGCCGACATCATCCGCACGGCGTTGGCGGAAGTGCGAGTTGCATCGACGGGAGTTTCCGCATGAGTCACGGTGCTTCCAACGCGGATCTTCCTTTCTCGCCGGCGACACTCGCGGTGCGCGCGGGCATCGACTGCGACACGGCGCATGGCGCGGTTGTGCCGCCGATCGTGCTGTCGAGCAACTTCAGCTTCGCCGGCTTCGACCAGAAGCGGCAATACGACTACACGCGCAGCGGCAATCCGACGCGTGATCAACTGGCCGATGCGCTGTCCGACCTTGAAGGAGGCGTCGGCGGCGTCGTGACGGCGACCGGCATGGCCGCGATTACGCTGGTGCTCGCCGCATTGCTCGAGCCTGGCGACACGCTGGTCGTGCCGCATGACTGTTACGGCGGCAGCTGGCGCTTGTTCAATGCGCTCGCCCGCAAGAATCACTTCAACCTGGTCACTGCCAACTTCACCGACCCGCGATCCTTGTCCGCAGCCCTCGCGCAATCGCCCAAGCTGGTCTGGATCGAAACCCCGTCCAATCCCTTGCTGCGCATCACCGACATCCGCTTCGTCGCCGAAGCCGCGCATCGCGCCGGTGCGCTGGTGCTGGCCGACAACACCTTCCTGTCGCCGGCCCTGCAACGCCCAATCGAACTGGGCGCCGACCTGGTGCTGCACTCGACCACCAAGTACATCAACGGCCACAGCGACGTGGTCGGCGGCGCGGTGATCGCCAGCGATCGCGCCACGCTCGACACGCTGACCTGGTGGGCCAACGCACTCGGCCTGACCGGCAGTCCCTTCGACAGCTTCCTGACCCTGCGCGGCCTGCGCACCCTGGACGCGCGCCTGCGCGTGCACCAGGAAAACGCCGAAGCGCTCGCGCAACTGTTGTCGAACCACGACGCCATCGCCGCCGTGCATTACCCGGGCCTGCCCTCGCACCCGGGGCACGCACTCGCGGCGCGCCAGCAAAAAGGTTTCGGCGCGATGCTGAGCATCGACCTCGCCGGCGGTCTGCCGGCGGTGCGCGCCTTCCTCGACGGCCTGCGATGTTTCACCCTGGCCGAATCCCTGGGCGGCGTCGAAAGCCTGATCGCGCACCCCGCCACGATGACCCACGCCTCGATGTCCGCCGAAGCCCGCGCCACCGCCGGCATCGGCGACGGCCTGCTCCGGCTCTCAATCGGCATCGAAGCCCTCGAAGACCTCACCGCCGACCTCGCCGCCGCCCTGGTCCGCGCCTCCGCCGCCTCGTCGGCTTCCGTCGCTTTCGCTACGTAGCCGCATAGCAACGGTCCAGAAATTCCGCGCGTCGCCGCAGTCGAAGCCGTGCCTCCGATTCGAAGGCCCAACAAATCAAGGAAAGCGCACACGTGGCTCCACCACGTGACAAGCCGCGCTTCGATAGAATAAGAACGGCACGGATGAGCCCATTGCGAGCTCACTCTGACCCTGCCATTCGCCGAGACGAAGCGGAAGCCTTGTATCGCTACCTAGTCGTGAGGACAGCAGGATAGAA
>JANNWV010000207.1:0-16523 GCA_031408815.1 Gammaproteobacteria bacterium | reverse complement strand
CGTGCAAGCGGCCGAACACGAGCGGCGCGGTGACCACCAGGCCGCCACGCGGCTCGCTGAACTCGCCAGCGACTTCGCGTTCGGCGTCGTCCACCTGTTCCAGGATCCGGCGACAAGCCGCCAGGTATTCGCGGCCGGCATCGGTCAGGTCGAGCCGGCGCGTCGACCGGTTAATCAGACGCGCCTTGAGATGGCGCTCCAACTCGCCAAGCTTCCGGCTGACGGTAGCCAGAGGCATGTCTAGCTTGCGTCCTGCCGCCGAGAGACTGCCCGCCTCGGCCGTCGCCATGAAGACCGTCATTGCATCTAGTATGTCCTTGCAATTATTCAATTATTCGGAAGAATCTATTTCGATCTTACCGGCTAGTGTCTGAATCTGGAAGCGACCATGCTTTCTCCACCGGGCAACCCGCCCTTTTTCGAAGCCTCCAGGAGCCAGCCATGTCCCGTCTCAGCATCCCCGCCACCATCGAATCCGCCCCCGCCGCCTCGCAGCCGCTTCTGCACGCGGTGCACAAGCAACTCGGCTCGGTGCCTAACCTGTTCCGACTGGCGGCCGTCAGCCCGGCCGCACTGGAAGGCTACCTCGGCATGTCGGGCGCACTGGCCAAGGGCACGCTGCCGGCGCCGACCCGCGAGCGCATCGCGCTGGCCGTCGCGCAGATCAATGGCTGCGGCTACTGCCTGTCGGCCCACACCTACCTGGGCAAGAACCTGGCCAAACTCGACGAGTCCGAGATCGCCGCCAACCGCAATGGCACTTCAAACGATCCGAAGGCCGACGCCGCCGTGCGCTTTGCCGCGAAAGTGACCACGCAGCGCGGCAAGGTCAGCAGCGCCGACGTCGAAGCCGTCATCGCCGCCGGCTACACGCAGGCGCAGGTCATCGAGATCGTGCAACACGTCGCCTTGAACACCTGGACCAACTACCTCAACGAAGTGGCCAAGACCGAGATCGATTTCCCGGTGGTCGAGTTGCTCGAGGCAGCGTAATCGCATCGCCCGGCGATCGTCATCAAGGCGATCGCCGGGTTCACTTCAACCGTCGGGGAAAACCCATGGACCGTCCGCCACTGCCTCCGTTCGACCGGAACGCCGCATTGCAAAAAGTGCGCCTGGCCGAAGACGCCTGGAATTCGCGCGATCCCGCCCGCGTGGCGTTGGCGTATTCGACCGACACCCGCTGGCGCAATCGCTCGACCTTTCTGCAAGGGCGTTCGCAGGTCGAAGCCTTCCTGACCGAAAAATGGCAACGTGAACACGAGTACCGGCTTACCAAAGAACTATGGGCGTTCGATGGCGATCGCATCGCCGTTCGCTTCGCCTACGAATGGCATGACGACAGGCACCGCTGGTTCCGCAGCCACGGCAACGAGAACTGGGCCTTCGACGCGCAGGGCCTGATGCACACGCGTCTGGCCAGCATCAACGACATCGAGATCAGTGGGGCGACGCGCGCCTTTCGCTGGCCGCTCGGGCGCCGCCCGGACGCGGAACCATCGCTCAGTGCGCTTGGCTTCTAGTACCCACATGGAAACCTCGCGCTATGCCAGCGATATCGCGTTCACGCCTGCAGTGAAATCACTGCAGGCGAGCCGTGGCTCGCGTCGCGCCTACGCGAACATGGAAGCGAACGGATCCTGGCAGACCGACATCACGCCCGACCTGGCCGCCTTCATCGCCGAGCAGCGCAGCGTGTTCCTGGCCACGGTGAATGCGCAGGGCCAGCCCTATATCCAGCATCGCGGCGGCCCGCCCGGCTTCCTGCGCGTGCTGGATGCGCACACGCTCGGCTTCATCGATTTCACCGGCAATCGCCAATACATATCGACGGGGAATCTTTCCGAAAATCCCAAGGCGCACCTGTTCCTGATCGACTACCGCCAGCGCAGGCGCGTCAAGCTGTGGGGCGAGGCGCGCGTGACCGCGACCACCGACGCGTTGCTCGCCCAACTCATGCCCGAGGGATACAAGGCCCGGCCCGAACAGGTGATGCTGTTTACCGTGCGCGCCTGGGATGCCAATTGCCCCCAGCACATCCCGACGCGTTTCGAGGCCGGCGACGTGCTTGAGGCCTTGCGCGAGAAAGACGAGCGCATCGCCGTGCTGGAGGCAACGATCAAACAGTGGCAGGCCGGTCAGCGCGCCGTCGTTGGTTCGCCGGCGGACAAATGACTCCGCACATCTTCCGCCGCACGACGGTCATCCACCGCCAGCAGGTCCTTCAGGATGGCGGTGTGGCCCTGCCCCGCCAGCGCGATGACGCGGCGGCCCGGCGCGGCGACTTTCTGGATGTTGGCGTACATGCGGAAGTTGCGGTGCCACCAGCTGGCCGCAGCATCCGCACCGACGAAACCACCGCCGGCATCCACGTCATTGGTGCGCAGATAAATGCTCTTGTTCAGCGCATCGCGGGCCGGGTCGTTGGCCAACTGCAGCAGTTCGGTCAGCGACAGCGTTGCTTGCTCCTTGTCCATCGCCGCTCCCAATGATTGGAACGTGGCCTCCAAGGATTTCTTCGCCTCCGGTTCGTGTTTTTCCATGTACTCGAACATCGGCTGCGCGTTCCAGCCCACGGCGTCTTCGTCGAAGCAGGTCACGCGCGACAAGCCTGCACGCTTGGCGATGCGGTAACCGATCTGATAGGTCTCGTTGCTCGGCAGCACGAAGGTGCCGGCCACATAGGCGCGGAAGCTCTCGTCATACTTGGCCTGGTCGGCCGGACTGCACTCGACCAGCACATCGGTCGGCTTGAACACCGTCATGCGCTGCGCCAAGCCATCCAGGTAAGCCTGGTTGTCCGGCGTCATCACGTCGATAACGCGGCTCTTCACCATGTCCCGCCCGGGGTTGGCGAAATGGAACATGCCCAGCAGCATTACCTTGGCCGGCGCGAGGGTGGGTGGCGCCGCAGCCGCCAGCGCGGACAGCAGCAGGCACAGGGCCACGAGATTGAGTCGAAAGGCGCGTCGGCTAGGCATAGGGGCTCCGGGGTCAGCGGCTGCGCAGCGCGGCCTTGGCTATTGATTCGGGTTTGATGCAGCCCGGATGCCGAGGGTTTAAAAGAGTGACATTGCATCGGTTCCCGGATTTCAGTTTCTTGAATTGTGCCGACTGTTGGTGGTCAAGCCGCGGCCCGGTCGTCAATCAACCCCTTGCCAGCTTCACCTGGCGCACGATTTGTTCCAGGTGCTTTTCCCAGGTGCCGCAGCAACCGCCCCAGATATCGATGTGCGGATAGCGGCTCGCCAGCTCGCCCATCTGCCTTCCCAATTCCTCGGGATCGCCTTCTTCCAGATGCCCGATCTGGCACAGCTCGGCCTTGTCCTTCGCCGAAGCGTTGGGCCTGATCATGCGTATGCGTCGGATCCAGTCTCCCGCTTCCAATGCCGGCAAAAACTCGAAAGGATGTGAACAGTTGATGCCATAGAAGTCCGGCCTGGCATCGCCGGCTTCGTCATCGGTGGCTTCGATTGCTTCCCGCAGCGTCGGCCCCGATCGCAGTCGCGAGGTTTCGCTGTCGAGGGTGAACGAGACGCACAGAGGAATATCCAGGCGTGCGGCGGCGCGTGCAACGCCCACCGCTTCGGGCACGGAGTTGAAGGTCATGGCGGTGACCAGATCGACGCCCGCCTCGGCCAGCGTGCTCAGTTGCACAAAATGATAAGCCTCGGCGGACTCCGCCGTTATCGTTTGATTGAGCGAATACGCATCACCGCGCGGACCCGCAACACCGGAGATCAGGATGGCAGGCAGTCGCGTCCGGTAGGGCTCGGCAACGGTGCGCAGGAAATCAATGCAGCGGCGCTGCATGCTTGCGAGCGCTTCGGGCGAATACCCAAGCTTCGCCCCCCAATCGGTACTGGCCCGGTAATCCAGACCACCCATCACCACCGGCACGCCGGCCACCACCGCTACGTCGAGATAGCGCTGATACATGGCGGTCATGTCCTCGACGGCCTGCGACTGGTCGAGCAAGGTAAACATGGCGAACTCCGGCAAGTCATGCCCGAACCGGTACATGATTTCAGTTTCCTGCCCGCCTTCGGTGAGATAGACGGTGCCGTCGGACTGCAATGGAAAGTGCCTGCGCATGAGCTCTCCTTGGTGCCCGACCGACTCCCGTCCGGCAATGTTTTATACAGCGGCCGCCGCGCGACCGTAAGTCCAGCGCCGCCACAGCGCCTCCATTGGCCCCTGCGCATGCCGCGCCAGCCACCACTGCGAGAACAGCGCCTGCAGCGTGTACAGCACCACCACGTAGCCGTAGATACCCCACAGCGGCAGCTGACCGACCCAGCCAAAGCCCACGCCATAGAACAGCACCACGCCCAGCACCGACTGCGTCAGGTAATTGGTCAGCGCCATCTGCCCAGGTGCAACGAACACGCCTAACCAACGCGACGCGTGCGGCCAGGCCAGTGCGAAGCCCGCGGCATAGGCCAAGGCGAGGGGCATGGTGCCCAGCAAGGATGGCCAGTCGGCCTGTCCTTGCCCGGGCATGAGCGCATAGGCCAGCGAGCACGGCACGCCGATCAGCAGACCGACGGCCAACACGCGCTTCAACAAGGCGCGATTCGGCAAAAGACTGCCGTCGGCCAACCCGCGCCCCACTGCCATACCGATCAGCATGATCCCCAGCACTTTCGGAATCCGCCACACCTCCAGACGCAGGGCCCAGGTGTAGGCCGGCCCGCTCGCTACCCAGGCGGCCCAGTCGCGCCAGCCGCCCTGCATCCATTGCAGTGCGTGCTCGGGCAAGGTATCGATACCCATCGACTCAGCGATGGCGCTGCTCAGACGATAGAACGGCGCTTGCGGCGCCCAGCCGAGCGCAGAAAACAGCGAGATGCCTGCCACCGGCACGACGATAACCAGGACCAGGCCGGTCCACAGCAGCGCGCGCGTGCGCAAACGGTGGAACAGCGGCAGCAGCAGGCCGAGCAAGGCGTACAGCTGCAGGATGTCGCCATCCCACACCAGGAAGGAATGCACCGTGCCGATGCCCAGCAACACCAGCACGCGCCGGCGGTAGATGCGCAGCCCGTCCTGCCCGCGCCGCAGCAGTCGATCGAGCTGCAGCGCAAAGCCCGCGCCGAACAGCAAGGAAAACAGCGTGTAGAACTTGCCGTCCACCAGCCCATGGTGGAATCGGTACTGCCATAGCTCGCCCACCGCGCCGCCCCAGGCAAGGCGCTGCGCATCGGTGACCATGCCCCAGCCCGACCAGTACAGGACGTTGGCAAACAAGATGCCCAAGAGGGCGAAGCCGCGCAGTGCGTCCAGCACCCGAAGGCGATCTTCGCCGGAAACGGGTGCGCCTTGATTCGATGTCATCGCCGTCCCCCGATGGCGGGGGAGCCCCCCGACGAAGTATGCCGCAACTGCTCGGCGCCTGTGGAAGGCCAACAGCAAGGACTGCAGCGAAGTAGAGGTCGCGCGTATGCTTTAGCCGACCATCCCGCCGTGACGGAGGCGACCCATGATTGCAGCAACGCTGGCATTGGCAGCAGGCGTCTTCCAAGCCGTGCCTTGCGCCATGGACCTACCCGAAAAGTTCGAGCAACAGCACCCTGTGCAATGCGGCTGGGTCACCGTGCCACTTCGGCACGGCACGACCGGTGGCAAGTCCATCCGATTGTGGACAGCGCGGATCGGGGCACTTGGCGCCGACAAGCACGACGACCCGATCCTGTACATCAATGGCGGGCCCGGCATCGCGACGGTAGAAACCATCGTTCCCGCGCTTGCCGACAGCAAGTCCCTTGCGATGTTGCGCCAGGGCCGCGACCTGATCGTGTTCGACCAGCGTGGATCGGGACGATCGGAACAGGCGCTCTGCCCGACGCTTGCAAAGCAGCTCGATAGCATCGAGTCATCCGGCCTGGCGCCCGACGCGGAAGCCGAACGCAGCCGCGCCGCCTTCGCGGAATGCCGGACGCAACTGGACGCCACGGGCGGCGATCTTGCCGCCTACACCACCCATGCGACCGTGCTCGACATGGAGGTGCTGCGCGAGGCCTTCCAGGTCCGGCGCTGGAACCTGATGGCGATTTCCTATGGCGGGCTGGTTGCGATGGACGCGATGCGGTCCTCACCGGCATCGGTGCGCTCGGTCATCCTCAACTCGCCCTACCCGCCCAACAGCGTGACTTGGGCTGAGCAATCGAGCAGCACTGCAGCCGCGTATGCCGCGATCGATCGCCAATGCGCGGCAATGCCTGCGTGCAGCAGCCGCTTCGGCGCGCTGTTGCCGAAGCTGGAAGCGACCCTGAGTCGGCTCGAACGCACGCCATTGGCGGACGGAAAGAGCCTGATAACAGGAAGACGATTTGCCAGCGCGCTGTGGCCGATGACAGTCAGCTCGAAAACGGTGCGTTTCGTTCCCTTGGCGATCGAGCGAGCCCACGCAGGGGACGAGGCGATCATCAAGGCCATGGTGGCGAAGTACGCCAGCGGCGAGAGTTTTGGTGGCTACTCGCCCGCCCAGGCGATGGCGATAAGTTGTTACGAGACCGGACGAACGGTCGAGTGGTACGCGCGTGCCCGCGCGCTTTATCCCGGGCTGGCGTCCGCCGATCCCGACGACAGTTGGGACCGCCTGTGCACGGACTTCCGACCTGGCTTCGCCGATCCGGCGTTCTTCGCACCGGTGGCGAGCGATATTCCCACCCTGATCTACGCCGGCGCGCTGGACCCGGCAACGCCGACCGTCGATGCCTATCAGGCGATGCGTTTCCTGAAGCACGCCACGCTGGTCGAAGTCGCCGACGCATCGCACGGTCCGATGGGCGTCGACGACTGCACGCGGGGCATCGCCGCGGCGTTCCTGGCCGATCCGTCGCGCACGCCGGATCGCGGCTGCATCGCCGGGCGCAAGCACATCGAGTTCGCTACCGAAGGATTGGAAGGCTTGCTCGTGCCGCATTAAGAGAGCGAGTGACGTTGCGTCGGTTCCCGGATTTCAGTTTCTTGCATTGTGCCGACTGTTGGTGGTCAAGCCGCGGCGTCGCGCATCGCCTCGACCAACAGGCTTTCGGAAACGCCGCGCTTCTTCAGGGCGCGTGCCAGCTTCTGGATCGCTTCCGAAGCGTACATCGCTTCATCGCGTCGTAGTCCCTCGCTGATGTAGGCCTTCAACAGCGTCTGATAACCGGCGTAACCCTTGTGCGGAGCAATGGCCTTCAGGCTGTCCACCACATCCACCGGAATGCGCAGCGTGATGCTGGTAGTTGGCCGATCCTTGTCGAGTCGTTTTTTCAGGGCTTCATTGAGCATAGATTTCCTCCTCGATGGAGCTAGCCAGCCGCGCCGAAATGAGCCGGATACAGGCGTCTTCGAAATCAACATAAACTACAAACAGCAACCTGGCGCGTTGATCGAAGCCAACCACCGCGTGCCTCGCCTCGGCGTTCCGCGACGCGTCCATGATGGCGATCAGCGGGTCCATGAATACGCTGGCCGCGTCTTCAAAACTGACGCCATGCTTGCGCCGGTTTTCGTCAGCCTTGGCGATATTCCAGACGAAATCGGTGCCGCCCGCTTGATATCGCCTGTCCATGCCCAGCTTGCTCGCGTGTATTTACATTGTCAATACTTCTTGGCGGCAGGGGCGGAATCCGCCGCCTGGCAAGCCGAGGGCCTACCGCGAGAGTAGGGAAGATGTTTAAGCGTGGAATCATTGGAAACTCGATTGATGGTGTCAGCCACCATCGAGTCGCATTGTCAGTAATTTCTGCCCGTGGCAATTCCCGCGCCAGTTGATCAGTTCCATACCGTGAACCTTTTCCGCTCGCACCCGACTACCTGAGCATGGACACCATCCCCCTACCCGCCCACTCCGATGCCCCGCCCCGCCGCGACGACGATACCCGCGCCGATGCGCTGCTCGCCGTGCGCTGCCAGCTGGGCGAGCGCGCGGCCTTCGACGACCTGATCCGTCGCTGGGCGCAGCCCTTGCGGCGCTATGTGGTGCGCGTCACCGGCAACCCCGACGCCGCCGACGAATTGGTGCAGGACATCTGGCTTCGCGTATTGCAGGGCATTGGTCGCCTGCAGGAACCGGCGAAGTTGCGCGCCTGGCTGTTCGGTATCGCACACCGCCGCGTGATGGATCGCCTGCGCGAGCATTACGCTGCGCCGATCAACGATGGCGCCGACCCCGATGCACTCGCCGCCGACGACATCGACCTCGAGCTCGCGCTGGACATGCGCGAACTCGAACGCGGCCTGCAACGCTTGCCCCCGATCGAGCGCGAAGTGCTGTCGTTGTTCTACCTGGACGAACTACCGCTCGCCGAAGTCGCGCAGGTGCTTGCGCTGCCAACCGGCACGGTGAAGTCGCGGCTGTTTCGCGCACGCAAGTTGCTACGCCACCAACTCACCGGAGAATCCCATGACTGAGTCGCCGAACCGCCCTGCGCTTGAAGCCGCCCTGGCGCAACTTACCGAGCAGACCTTGTCGCGCGGCGAGCGCGCCGGCCATCTCGCACTGACCTTGTTCGCCGGCACCATGGGCCTGGTGCTGATTGGGTTGATCACCACCGAGCCGGACATGCCGCTGCGGACGATCATCGCGATCTGGGCGCTGATCGCTATCGCGGCTAGCTGGGTGGCCTACGGACTGCGCGTGTTGTCGCGCAAGCGGCCGCTCTTGGCGAACCGTGAAGTCGTGGCCGGTCGCATGGCTTTGTTGTTCTCCGCTGTGTTCACTGCTGGCACGATGGCGGTGGGCTGGGTGAACGCTGGAATCTTTGTGACACCCGCAACGTGGCTAGGCACGACCATGACTGCGGTTGCCGTCGGCAATTTGGCGCGGGCGATGTGGCGGCGTTCGCGATTGAAAGCGCTACGCGAGCGGTTGGAGCAAGAACTCGCTTAGCCCCACCCGAGAAGCGTGAATATGAACGTGAGAAATGTGGCGTAGGTCGTTGATTTGGGATACGTAATGCGTATCATCGAAACCGTACCGACCCTGGCGGTCTTTAGGCGAAAGCTCGCATGAACAAGCACGCGACCCTCCGAACGTTGGCACTAAGCCTTGTCTTGGCTTCCTGCGCAGCAAACGCTGGCATCTTCAGCAAGAAAGCCAAGCCCGCGCCGCCTCCGCCGCCGGAGCCAGTCGTCGTCGCTGCGCCGCTGCCACCGCCGCCGCCCCCAGCGCCGATCCCTCTCGAGTTTTCGGGCAATCAGAAAGCGGCGCCGACGCCGGCCCCGATGGACCGCCTGCAAACCGCCTCCGCTGAAGTTCTGGAAACGGTGCAGTGGGTCGCGACGAGCAAGGACAACGCAGGCCTGCCGTTCGTGGTGGTGGACAAGGTCAATGCGCAGGTCTACGCCTTCACGCCGCACGCCCAGTTGAAGGCGACGTCGCCGATCCTGCTCGGCATGGGTGCCGGCGACAAGGTGCTGGTGTCGCCCGATGCACCGATGTCCGCGATCCCGCCGGCCAAGCGCATCACGCCCGCCGGCCGCTACCCGTCGAAGTTGGTGAAAGACAACCACGGCAAGGTGGTGCTGCTGGTCGATGGCCCGAACCTGATCACGATTCACATCGTCGTCAAGGGCACGCCCGCCCAGCGTCGCGCCGAGCGCCTCCTCAGCGCCGCCACGAACGACAATCGCGTCTCCTACGGCTGCATCAACGTGCCGCCGGCCTTCTTCACGACCATCATCGATCCCGATTTCAGGCCCGCGCAGGGAATCGTCTACGTCCTTCCGGAGAAGACGACGCCGGGACAGTTGTTCGGCTTCCAGCCGGCAGCGGCAACCGCACCGGTCACAGCGGTCGCGGCGGCGCAGGCGCCGGGCACGGCTGCACCGCTGCAGGTTTCCCTCCAGGCGCCCCAAGCTCCGCCCGCGTCGGCCGGCCAAGCCACTGCCGCAGGCGACGCAGCGGCTGTGCAGTAGTCCTGACGCTGGAGCGGCTGGCCCCTGATTCTGGGAACAGCTGCAAACAAGAAGCGGCGCGCCAGGTGGCGCGCCGTTCTTGTTTTTCGAACCACGCTAAGCTCGATCGCGCAACTTCCGCACCACATAATCCATCGCCAACCTGAGCATCGTCGGCGACACCTATCAACGGTGTCGCGAGTAGCGCTGGAACACCCGTTCCTGGTCGACCAGCACGGGATGCATGCGCTCAGCCACGGTCGGACTTGCGACGCTCAACTCTTCGTAGGATCGGCGCAAGCGCTCCAGCGCAATGCGGTAGTCCTCGGGCTCGGGCGGGCCGACTCGCACCCTCGGGATGGGATTATTAAGGCGGTCCATGAAATCCATGAACGCGACATAGTCATCGCCCCAACCTTCCGACAAGCCATTTACTTCATATCGGCTCTCCGCGGTAATTGGCGTGAACCAGGTTGGCGGATCGCTGGCGCTTGCCTGCACTTGGACCGCGAACGATCCGTCCGCGGGCTGATTGTGCAGGGTCAACACGCGCGTCAATGGATCGACTGAAAAATGCAGGTGCACCGGGTTGGGTCTGTCCGGCAGTTGCACTGTGTGCACGCCCGCATCCGGCACCAACATCGTGCTGCCCACGTACCAATAGACGCGCACGTTGGGTGAAGCGTCGGGCGTGCCCCCACCACCCAGCCCTGCGACCACCGGCGTGTAAGTGACAGTGCGCACCGTCTCACGCTGCACCCACGTAAATTCGCCGGCAAAACTCCAGCCAGGAATCTGGCGCTTTTCGGTCGATATCACCCGGGTAAGCTCGTTTTCCTGCTCTGCGATGGAGACACGCTTGCGTGTGCCGCGGGTGACCCGCACCCGGATGTGCGCTGGCGCATTTTCATGCATGAATTCATCGCTAACCGTAACCACGGCCGTGCCCTGGGGCGTTTCAACTGCAACATCGACATCGGGTGATGGAAAGCAGATTCGCCCCGCGTACCAGACGGCTGTCGTCGTCAACCCCGGCATATCCTTGACCACGTGGACAATCACGCCACGCCGATCGCGCTCGTTGCCGTCGACAGCCAGCCCCTTGTCCCAGCGGGTGCCAGGAAGAATGTCGAACGGTTGCCGATACTCGACGTAGATGCGCCCGCGTGCGCCCGCGTCTTCATTTGCGGGATGGAAAACCACCAGTTCGCACTTGCCGTCTTCGCCATGGCCGGCCGGATAAAGGGTAAACAATGCATCGTCGCCCTCTTCGTGGATGTGGCTCACCTTGCCGGTATGCTCCATTGCCATCGGCCTGTAGAAGTGCAGCTGCGCGCGCGCGAGCATCGGGCCGGCATTGGATGCAACCGGAAAGCCAGCGAAGGCCACAGGCAATGTGACTGTGGGCGATGCACCGCCAAAGGCAGCCGAGGACATCAGGTCGTAAGGGTCGCCATACACCGGATACAACTGATCGATTCCATCCCTCATCCAGTCCGCACCGGTATTGAGGAAGCCATAGCTATGGTCGAAACCCAACACGTGACCGAGTTCGTGGCAGTAAAATGTGTGCGTGTCGCTGGCACCTACCATCGCCGCGCGGCCGGGTCCGCTGCCATTGGACCCGTGGTCGTATCCAACGCCATCCACCTGTCCGGGAAAATTAACCACGACAAAGCCATCGTAGCCAGCCAAGTTGACACCGGCCGCGCCGGCAGCAGCACGCGCCTGATTCCAGAGTGTCCCTCTTTTGTCGGGCGGTGGTGGCAGCATGATCTTGTAGGGCCCAAAGAAGTCGAAGGCCGGAAACTCGAACCAGTTGTCAGTGTTTTCCCGCCAATACCTGGCGATCGAGTCTGGACCGGTCAGGAACAGCGCCTTGCATTCAGGGATGTCGGACAGCTGCGTATTGTCGTGACAAACGGAGATCACGGCGATCCTGCGTTGTTCGTTCACGACTATTCCCCTGGACTTCGGTCTTTACTCCAACGTCGTGAACCCGTGGGATAGGCCAAATGGACTTGGCAACCTCCGCACCGCAAAATCCACCGCCAACCGCAACATCGTCGGCGACACATACTTCTTGTGCGTCCGATCGATCAGCAACATATACACCCACCCAAACCAGTTGGTAGTGCGCACCCGTGTCCCCAGCGACACCGTCGCCGATCCATCCGCATGCCGCAGCACTCCAACGCACGACCGAAACTTCAGGTGCTTGTCATCCGCGCCCAGTATCACCTCGGCGCACAGGCCATCGCGGCTCTCGCGCGCCTGCAACACGGGGAATCGCCCGGCAAACAATTGCGAGCGCGACTTGTCGGTTAGCAAGGACGACACCGGGCAGCCCAGTGGCGAGGTGCGCAGGCCCAGCGGCTTAACCAGCACATTGCGGAAGGCCATCATGCGCGACACGGCCAGCGGGCGGTTTTCGAGGAAGCCGTCCAGTACCGATTCCAACAAGGCAGCGCTCGATGCGGCGCCGACTTCCGCCGCAGGCAATTCCAGGGTGAAGGTGTCTTCGTGCACCGGTTGGTCGAGCAACTGCCAGCGCAGCAATGAGCCTTCGGCAGGCGCCGTGTGTTCGGTAACCACGCGACCGCCGCCATTGTTGGCGAGGAAGCCGCGAGGCATCCGCAAGCCTGCTAGGAAGGCGCGTACAGGCCCAACGAAACCACGCGTCAGCGCGCAGGCCCACGACATGATCGAGCTGGGCGCCTCGTGCAGCGACAGCGCGATGGTCGGCACCTGCTTCGGATCCAGCCGCGCAAGCAACTCGCGCAGCTGGACGGGCAGCACTTCGGTTAGCGACGGGATATCGGCCTGGTTCGCGGCCACGCGTGCGCGTACCTCGTCGGCCAGCAAACCGCCGAGTTCGTCGGTGTGGCAGGACAGTGCGAACAAGGCCGGATGCGACGTGTTGCGACCCAACGGCACGAACTGATGCCAGGTCTCGCCGCCGAAGCGAACCACGAACAATGAGTCCGGCGGAATATTCACGTGCTGCAAGGCGCGGACGAAATGCCCGGCATCGGCCTCGATCTGCGCCGGCGATGCGGTCGAGAATCGCAACTGCGCGCCCGCGCTGCCCGACACGGCGGTAAACACCCGATGGCCCGCGTGCCGATGGAAGGGATGGCCCCCTGCCCCGACCGCGAAGGAATACAGGGACGTGGCATCGCCGCGACCCAGGTCCACGCCACCCAGGCGCGCCGAGGGTTCTTCCAGCGCGTCGATATAGGCATCGTGCCCGCGTTGCCGGGCCATGGCGCTGGCGATAAGCGCGTCCCCGGACCCGATGCCCATTTGCGATATCAGCGATACCTCGACCGGTAGCCCGCCGCCATGGGACGGGATGCGCACGCTGGGGAAGGTATCGACCGCTTGCGTAAGGGTGAGCATGGGGGCTCCTTGAAATGGTTGCTGCATTGGCTCATTCGGAATCAATTCCATCTGGATTCTTGAGAGATTTCTTCTCGCCAGCAGCCAAGCGGCGTTCGACTTTCTTCATATCTTCGGCGGCTGGCAGATTCTCCGGCCTGATGCCGCGTTCGAGCAACGTGTTGCGGACAGCCTGGTTGTTGCTGACGTGCTCTGCGGAGATCTGCTGTTCCGTCACCATTCGATTGTGCTTGGCATTGAATATCGTGATTTCAGCGGCGAAATCCTTCGCTTTCAGAATGATGGTCGGCGCGAAGTCCGCGAGCGGACGATTGTCCGGCACCCTCCAGTGCGCCTTCATGGACTGGATCGACTTGCCGAAGAGCGCGTGATCGCCTTTGCTACGGATCAGCGCGAAGTCCTGGTTGCCGCCGGTCTGCTCGTAGATGACCCCGGATAGTTCTTTTTCGGTAGCCGAAAGCTTCTTGCGCGCTGCCACGCGCTCCGCTTCCAGCAACCGTTGCTCGATTAGTTCGGCGCGCCGAGTCTGGATCGCGAAGTAGGTCTGGGCAAATGCGATCTCCTGTTTGGCGGGATCGCCGTTCTGAGCGACCAGATAGCAGGCGTAGCGAGTCAACATCAGGTCCGGCACTTCGCGCTCGGCGCCCTTGGCCAATCGGATCATTTTGTTGACATCAACAAAATGATGGTTGGCGGGGTATCCGGAGACTTCGCAGGCCGTTTTTGCCTTGTTGATCACGGTGCTGAAGTTGCGCCACTCTGCATAGCCGAGCAAATGTTGCACATCGCGAGCAAGCCAGAATTCTGTACCGCCTTCTGTTTGCTGGGCGTGGCCTTCGAAGTCTTCCGTAAGCGAGCGGATCAATTCAGTTTTCATGGCTTACCGATTCTGATCGGTTTGCTGGCGCCGACAAAGTGATGTTCACCCAATCTGGCGTCCGGACTTGCCTCCAATCCGATGCCCATTTGCGATATCAGCGACACCTCGACCGGTAGCCCGCCGCCATGGGACGGGATGCGCACGCTGGGAAAGGTATCGACCGCTTGCGTAAGGGTGAGCATGGGGGCTCCTTGTCGGCGTGCGTGCTTAAGTGGCGGCGGGGTGCTTGCGTTTGCGCGCGTTGCTACGGCTCTCCCGCTTCAGCGGTCCCGCCACCGGGCACACTTCCGCCGCCCACGCGAATATCGTGTTGGCCAGGCGCTCGGGCACCTGCTTGAAGTAAGTGAATTGGCCGCGCTTCTCGCGCGTGATCAGGCCCGCGTCTTCCAGGATGCGCAGGTGGCCCGACAGCGCCGGCTTGCTGAAGTCGAAGCGCTCGCCGATTTCGCCGGCGGTAAGCTCGCCGGCGTTGAGGTAGGCGAGGATCTTGCGGCGGGGGGTGGAGGCCAGGGCTTCGAAGATGCGGTCCATGGGGAATAGCTAGTTAATGAACTAATTAACTGTTTACTCGCTTGCATCGGTGCCGTCAAGGACCGTGTGTCGTCGAACCTGTTCGCCGCAAAACGGTCTTGGCAAGTCTGCCGGAAACCGCAGGGCCTTTTGCTGGCGTCCAGTGGGCGGCAGCCGCGCGTTTGGCATCTGCAAAACCGGCGAAGTAGCTGAGGACATTCACCAGGTGCTGGTTCAGACTGACGTCGTCTTCTTCGGCAGCATCCGCCAATGCGCGATGCAGCACCTTGGGCAAACGCAGCGTCACCCGGCCGCTGAAATCAACGGGGACGTCTGCCACTTCGGGCAGGCTTTTGCCCTTTTCCTGGAACACTTCAACCACCGTGTTGATGGCATCGATCGCCAGCTCGTAGGCTTCGTGGGGCGTGTCCGCATACTCTGTCAGATCTGGAAATTCCCTTACGCGGGCCTCGAACTGAGTGCCGTTGTCCGAAGCGATGCGCCGGACTACCACGTTGTAGTTATAGGCGATTGTCATGGCTTTGACTCTCCCAGAAATCGTTTCAACTCAGATTCGTGCTGACGCAGAATGCGCAGGATCTTGATGACGTATGGGCGCCTTATCTGCGGATCGCGTCCGTGTCCGCCGTTGTAGCTGCCAGAAAGGAAATCCGGTAGCGCATCGTGAAAAAACATCCTGTGTGATCCAAGCTTTCCATTTCGGACTGTGAAGCCAAGCGAGGTGAGCAGTTCGGTCATCTCGGAGCACCTGATGGATGCCTTCGCGGACTCAAGCCTCGCGACTGCTTGGCTCCAGCGTTCACGAGCCACATGACACCATATATGGTGTCATGTGTCCAGAGGTATCGGTGTTGGCAGTACGGGTGTTCACTTCTGCTTTCGTTCTAGGGCGGTGCAATCAGCGTGATCGGCTTGCGGGCGCCGGCAAAGCGATCTCGTCTGATTCCCGTGCCAGAAAAATACTCAATCGACTGTCATGCGAATTGAGCTGTTGCAATGTTTGCAACAGCTACGTCCCGGTGCAGATCAGTTAATGCGCAGGCAGCCTTCAGTCGGCAATCGACAGCGGAGGCAGATAGCGCAACAGCAGCCGCGCCTGTTCAAAATAGGGCGTGTCTTTCATCACCCTGCTTCGCGCGGAACGGTGATGCCGTAGCGCGCGTTCAACTTCCCGCCGGCCACGATCTGGCGCTTGCCCGAACCCAGATCGATGCGCGCATCCTTGATCGCGGCTCGCCAGGGCATCTGCGTGACATCGGCCAGATACAAGCAAAGCCGCTTCACCTTCACGGAGGTACAAGCTTCCAGTAATTGCTGCATCAGCGTCGGCCTCAGCGTTGGAAGGCCTTCCATCAGTTGTTGCGCCTCGGCAAACGCGGCGACACCGGGCACGCCCTCCAACACTTCAAGGATCGCGCGCTCGGGTGAGGACAGCGCCAGTGAAAAGTCGCCGAATGCTTTCGTGGTGACTCCGAGGGCATTGGTGCCTTCCTCGGCACCGAACAGCGACGTGCCGAAATAGCGCAATTCCACTGCCCAGTCGTGTTGCAGGAACCAGCGCGGCAGGCGTTCGCCGGGCGGTCCGTACAAATCCACCCTGCTTCTGAGCCCCAATTGCAGGTAATGGGCCAAGCCGGACAATTCCAGCGCCGTGCGTCCGCCGGGACGCACAGCCTTGCCCGCATGCGCCTGCACGGCGTACAGCGCCCCTTGCCAGCTGACCTTGTCGCCACGACGCACGAAGGCACCGACCCCTACCGAGTCGATCCAGCCGGTCTTTCGATACTGTTCGGCCAGCTTTCGCGACACCCCGTGCCGGGTG
>JANNWV010000206.1:0-9615 GCA_031408815.1 Gammaproteobacteria bacterium | reverse complement strand
ACCATGTCCTTGATGCGCAACTTGCGCTTCTTCAGGCGCTTGATCGACAACTCGTCGCTGGCCATGTCGGTGGTCAGCTTGGCGATGGCCGCGTCCAGGTCGCGGTGCTCGAGGCGCAGCTCGACCAACTGTGCGGTGATCTTGGCGGTGTCCGGCGGCTGGGCCATTCATCGAGCTTAACCCTGCGGGCGCGGCGGCGACAGAGGGTAAACTAGGGGATTGGATTTATCGTGGATTTTGAATGTTCTTTCGCAACCTGACGCTGTTCCGTTTCAATCCGTCGCTTAAAAAATCCTTTGACAGCATCGACGACGCGCTGGCCGAGTGGGCCTTGAAGCCGGTCGGCCCCCTGGAGCAGATGTCGCGCGGCTTCGTGTCGCCCTTCGGCCGCGACCAGCCGGCCCTGTCACACCGGGTCGGGACCGCGCTGTGGCTGACCCTGGGCGGCGAAGACCGCCTGTTGCCCTCGTCTGTCATCAACGACGAGGTGCAGCGCAAGCTCGCCCAGGCCGAGCAGCGCGAAGGCCGCAAGCTCGGTGGTCGCGCCCGCAAGCGCCTGAAGGAAGACGTGGTGCATGAGCTGCTGCCGCGCGCCTTCGTCCGCCCCAGCCGCCTGAATGCCTCGATCGACCTGGCCCAGGGCGTGGTGGCCGTGGATACCTCGTCGCGCAAGGCGGCCGAGGGCTTCATCACCGAACTGCGCCATGCGCTGGGCAGTTTTCCGGCGTTGCCACTCAACGCCGAGCTGTCGCCGCGCGCGTTGCTCACCGGCTGGATCGCCGGCGAGCCGCTGCCGACCGGCTTTGCGCTTGGGGATGAGTGCGAGTTGAAGGATCCGGTGGATGGCGGGGCGATCGTGAAATGCCAGCGGCAGGAATTGCTGGGCGATGAAATCCGCAAGCACCTCGAGTCGGGCAAGCAGGTATCAAGACTGGCCCTGATGTTCGACGACCATGTCAGCTTCGTGCTGGGCGAGGATCTGGTCGTGCGCAAGCTCAAGTTCCTGGACGGCGCCGTGGACCAGCTGGAAAACACCGAGCGCGATTCACTGAACGCCGAGCTGGACGCGCGCTACGCGCTGATGTCGGCGGAGCTGGCGCGCTTGTTCACGGCGCTGGAAAAGGCCCTGAAACTGAGCCGCCCCGAGGACTGAAACTGGCGTTAGAATCAGGCCTGATGGATTCCCCCCAAGCCGACGCCAACGCCCGCGCCAACAGCGACCTGATCGAGCGTTTTTATCGCGCCTTCGCGCAGCTCGATGCGGCGACGATGGCTGCGTGTTACGCGCCCGACGCGGTGTTCAGGGATGAGGTTTTCGAACTCACGGGCCGCGATGAAATCGCCGCCATGTGGAACATGCTGTGCACGGCGACCCGCAGCAAGGGCATGGACGCCTGGTCCTTGACCCACACGGCAGTAACCGCCGATGAAGCGACCGGAAGCGCGCACTGGGAAGCCCATTACCGCTTCAGCGCCACCGGGCGTCTGGTGCACAACCGCATCGATGCGCAATTTACTTTCCGTGATGGTTTGATCTCCAGCCATCGCGACCGTTTCGATTTCTGGGCCTGGTCGCGACAGGCGCTGGGCGCGCCGGGCTGGCTGCTGGGCTGGTCGCCGATGCTCCGGCAAAAGGTCGCTGCCCGCGCCGCCAGCAACCTGACGGCGTTCCGATCATCGGCATCGTGATGAACTGGTTGGGCTTCCCCGAACCCCCGCGCACCGAAGAAGCGGCGCGCGAGCTGGTGCTGCGCAGCGGCGAGGCGGTGCCGGTGCGCTGGGTGCGCGATGCGCGCGCGCGCACGCTGCGGCTTATCGTGAATGAGCGTGGAATTCGCCTCACCGTGCCACGCAGCGCGTCGGTGCGATCGGCGGAAACCTTTCTGTTCGAACACCGCGACTGGCTGCAATCGCAATTGGCAAAACGGCCGACCATCGAGGCGCAGCCGTTCACGCGTGAACGCGACACCCACCTGCAATTGCGCGATGAAAGAGTCCCGCTGGAATGGCGCGAAGGCCGTTACACGCGCGCCGAACTCGGTGAACACGCGCTGGTCATCACGCAAACCGCGAAGGCAGGCGAGAAGCAGATTCGTTCGGCCCTGAAGGATTTCTACCTGCAGCAGGCGCGCGCAGACCTGGGCACGTGGCTGCCGAAATACCTGCCGAGCCTGCCACGCGCGCCGATCGCCTTCCGCCTGCGTCCGCTGTCGTCGCTATGGGGGTCACTCAGCCCGACCGATGCGTTGTCGCTGGACCTGGCCCTGGTGGTGGGCCGTTCGCGCGCGTTCGAATACGTGCTGGTGCACGAGCTGTGCCACCTGATCCATCGCAATCATTCGCGGCGTTTCTGGCGCGAGGTGGAAGCGCGTTGGCCGGACTGGCACGAAGATCGCGATTACCTGCATGGCGACGGCTTGGCGATCAAGGCCGAGCTGCGTCGCACCATCAGCGCGTAAGCAGGAACTCGCGCAACAACGCACCGATCCTCGGCGCCTGCTCCATGTGCAGGTGGTGGCCGCCAGTGACTACTTCGCAGCGGCCGTCCTTCAATTGCGCGACCCGCGCATCGCGTGCCCCGGGCGTGAAGTACACCGGGGCCGGATCGGCGGCGATCACCAGCGTCGGTGCCTCGATGGCGCGGATCCAGCCCTGGATGAAGGCCTCGTCGGTGCGCACGTGCCCGGGCAGTGTCAGGCGCGGGTCGGATCGCCAGGCATAACCACCGGCCACGCTGCGCAGGTTGCGCTCGACGATCAGCGTCGCCGCATCGGTGCTCATCTGCGATACCGCCAGTCGTGCGGCAACGGCGGCGTCCAGGTTGGGGATCACCCGCGGCGTCCGGCCGCCGTCCAGCGTGCGACGCGCCTTCACCGCCATGCGCAAGCGGCTGCCCGCTTCGTCGGCCTTGCCCGAGATCGGGCCCAGCGCTTCGATCAACGCCAGTCGCTCGACGCGCTCGGGCGCGCCGGCCGCGACCATCGTCGCGATCGCGCCTCCCATCGAGTGGCCAAGCAGGTTCGCGCTTTCCCAGCCGAGCGCATCCAGCACATCCAGCACGTCGTGGATCCAGTCCACGAACACGTAGTCGTAGCCGGGCATGCGGTGCGCACTGCCGCCGTGACCGGGAAAATCCAGCGCGACCAGGTCGAAGTCCTTCAGCTCCTGCTGCAGCGGAACGAAGCTGGCGGCGTTGTCGAGCCAGCCATGCAAGGCCAGCAGCCGGGGGCCATCGGGATTGCCGCTGCGCAAGGCGGTCAACAAGCCGCGCGCGGTGGGCAGCGAAATTTCCGTGCTCATTGCGGCCTGCTCAATTCAGTTTCTTCAATGCGGCCAGCCCTGCGCGTGGCGACGGGCCAGCGCGGCCAGCGCGGCGACATGCCCCGGCGACGAATTCAGCGCCGGGATGTAACAGAGTGCGTCGCCGCCCGCTTCGCGGAAGATCGCGGCATTCTCGACCGAGTTTTCCTCGAGTGTTTCCAGGCAATCCACGGCGAATCCGGGACAGACCATGTCCACGTTGCGCACGCCGCGTGCGGCCATCGCCTTCAGAGTTTCGTCGGTGTAGGGCTGCAACCAGGGCTCGCGGCCGAAGCGCGACTGGAAAGTCAGCTGCCACTGCGAATCGTCGAGTTGCAGGCGTTGCGCCAAGGCGCGCGCGCCCACTTCGCATTGGCGCTGATACGGATCGCCGGCCGCGATGAAACGCTGCGGCACGCCATGGAAGGACATCAGCAATACTTCGCCGCGGCCATGCAGGTCCCAGTGGTTCTGCACGCTGGCAGCCAAGGCATCCAACCAGCCTTCATCCACGTGGTAGTCGTTGATCAGCCGCAGCTCCGGCATCACCCGCCACTGGCGCAATTCGGTGAACACGGCGTCGTGCACCGCGGCCACCGTTGACGCGGAATATTGCGGATACAGCGGCAGCACCAGCAGCCGCTGCATGCCGCGCGCCTGCAGGGCCTGCAGCTCGGTGCGGATGGCCGGCTGGCCGTAGCGCATCGCCAGGCGCACGTCGAATTCAGGCATCTGCGCCTGCATGGCCTCGGCCAGGTCGCGGCTCAGCGCGAGCAGCGGCGAGCCTTTGCCAGTCCAGATGCTGGCGTACTTGTGCGCCACCTTGCGCGAGCGCAGCGGCAGGATGATGCCGTGCAGGATCGGACACCACAGCCAGCGGGTGAGCTCGACCACGCGGTAATCGTGCAGGAATTCGCCCAGGTAGCGGCGCACCGCGCCGGCGGTCGGCGCGTCAGGCGTGCCCAGGTTGACCAGCAGCAGTCCGGTCCGGGTGGCAGGTGCAGGTGCGACACCGTCGCGGAAGCGCGGACTCATGGGAACTGTTCCAATGGCAAGCAGTCAAATTATCATCCCATACATGAAGAACGGTTCACGCTGTGTTCTTCGCCCCGGGGCCCCGCCCCTGACACTGGAGCATTCCATGCCGTCCACCCCGATCCCTTTCGCCACGCTGCGCCGCTTCGGTCTTTCCCTGTTCGCCTCGCTGATGGTGTTGGCAGCCCTGCCGGCCTTTGCAGGTGAAGTGGAAGACCAGCGCGCCAACGACGCCAGTCGCGTGCTGGGCGAAATCCTGCGCATCCCCGACGACTCCATTCCCTCGAACCTGCTGCAGGACGCCCAGGCCATCGCCGTCATCCCGAACGTGGTGAAGGCCAGCTTCGTGGTCGGCGGCCGCCGTGGTCGCGGCCTGATCGCCATCCGCGGCGCGGATGGCACCTGGTCGCATCCCAGCTTCATCACCCTCACCGGCGGCAGCTTCGGCTTCCAGGCCGGCGTGCAGTCGGCCGACGTGATCCTGGTGTTCAGGTCCAAGCGCGGCGTGGATTCGATCGTCAACGGCAAGTTCACCCTCGGCGCCGATGCCAGCGTGGCCGCCGGTCCGGTCGGCCGCAGCGCCCAGGCCAGCACCGATGAACAACTGAAGGCCGAGATCTACAGCTACTCGCGCGCCCGCGGCCTGTTCGCCGGCGTGTCCCTGGACGGCACCCGCCTGGGCATCGACAACAAGTCCAACCAGGCGACCTACGGCTCGGGCAACACCGCACGCGCCATTTTCGAGGGCCGCGCCGGCAGTGGCACCGATGCGGTGGTGGGCTTCCGAGACAAGCTCGAGGAAAGCACCGTGCGCCAGGGCCCCGACCCGGCCCCGGCGTCGTCGAACTAAGGCCGGACCGGCCGCGCTGCGCTATCCTTGGCACCTGAATTTCTTGAGGACACGAGCATGGGACTGGGCTGGAAAGAATTACTGATCGTCCTGGTGATCGTGTTGCTGATCTTCGGCACCAAGCGCCTCAAGAACCTCGGTGGCGACCTGGGCGATGCCGTGCGCGGTTTCAAGAAGGGCATGAGCGGCGATGAAACCACGCCGCCCGACGCCAACAAGACCGACGCCCCCAAGGCCGACCTGCGCGACGAATCGCGCAAGGATTGACCGGCCGCGCAGGCGGAGCCCAAAACGATGTTCGACGTTGGCTTCAGTGAACTGCTGATCGTCGCAGTCGTGGCCTTGCTGGTGCTCGGCCCCGAGCGACTGCCCAAGGCTGCGCGCTTCGCCGGCCTGTGGGTGCGTCGCGCCCGCGCGCAGTGGTACTCGGTGAAATCCGAACTCGAGCGCGAGCTGGCCGCCGAAGAATTCAAGCGTCAGTTCACCGAGCCAATGGAGTCGCTGAAGCCCCAGATGCAGGCCCTCGAACACGACCTGCGCAACGGTTTCGCGGACCTTGATCCCGGCCTGCCGAGCCGCGTGGACCTGCGCGAAGAAGCAACGCAGGACGTAGACGGCTGGCTGCCCGAAACCGAACCCGTCGCGAACCGCGACGAAGCCGCTGCGGAGTCTGCTGCGCAAGGCGCGGCCGATCCTGTCGCGACGGCTGACGACGTATCGCCCGTCGACGGCGCGCCCGTGCAGGGCGACCTGCTGGCGCCCCTCGTCCGGCGCGACGCATGACCGACACCAAGGCGCCACCTGAAGAAAGCCTGATCGCGCACCTGCTGGAGCTGCGCAATCGCCTGCTGCGCGCGGTGCTGGCCGTGGTGGTCGCGTTCCTGGCGATCGTGCCGTTTTCCGACCGCCTGTACACGTTGATCTCCGAACCCTTGCTGCGCAGCCTGCCCAAGGGCGGCCAGCTGATCGCCATCGAAGTCACTTCCACGTTTTTCGTGCCGGTGAAACTGGCCTTCTTCGCCGCGCTGATGCTGGCGATGCCGGTGGTGCTCTACCAGTTGTGGTCCTTCGTCGCGCCGGGTCTGTACGACAAGGAAAGACGACTCGCGCGGCCGATCCTGGTGGCGGCGACGCTGTTGTTCTACTCCGGCTGCGCGTTTACTTATTTCCTGTTGTTGCCGGTGATGTTCGCCTACCTCAGCAGTACGGCGCCGGTCGGCGTGGCGATGATGACCGACATCAGCCACTACCTCGATTTCGTGCTGGTGATGTTCCTTGCCGGCGGCGTCAGCTTCGAGGTGCCGGTTGCCGTCGTCATCGCCGTCATCCTCGGTTGGGTCACGCCGAAGCAACTGTCGGAATGGCGCGGCTATGTGATCGTCGCCATCTTCATCATCGCCGCCATCATCACGCCGCCCGATGGGCTGTCCCAGATTTTGTTGGCGGTACCGATGTGCCTGCTCTATGAGGCCGGCGTGCTGATGGCGCGCATCATGCGCCGCCGCGCCGTCGAACCGGGCCCGGTCGCGCCGTGAGCGCCGGGCCGGCAGCGCAGGCGCCGGTCGTGCTTGCCGCCAACGACGACAGGCTCGCCTGGCAGCCCGCCGGATTCTGGCGTCGTTACCTGGCCTGGAGCCTGGACGTGCTGTTGTTGTCGCCGGTGCTGGTGTTGCTGGCAGCTCCAGCGGTTCGCGAATCCATTGCCGCCGTCCATCGTCTGATGGCGGCGCTGCAGTCGTGGATGATGGATCGCGTGTTTTCCGCCGACGGCGCGATCACCGATCCGCTGGCCTTGGCCAGGCAGTTGATGGCCGACCCGCAGCAGCGTGCGCTGGTGTCGGAACAGATCGATCGCATGGGCTCGGCCCTATTACAGGCCTGTTTGCTGGTGGCGGGCATCGCAGCGATCTACTTCATCGGCTTCGAGGCCAGTCGCTGGCAGGCGACGCCGGGCAAGCGAGTGTTGGGCATCGTGGTGCAATCGGAAAGCGGCGAACGGCTGGGGCTGGCGCGAACGGCCTTGCGATTCTTCGCCGGCGCGCTGAGCTGGTCGAGCCTGAACCTCGGCCATGCCCTGGCCGGCTGGCGCAAGGATGGCCGCGCCTTGCACGATTTGTTGGCGGGCGCGCGCGTGTCGGCAGTGGGGCCGATGCCGGCGTGGGCACGGACGCTGCTTTGGGCGCAGGTCGGATTGCTGTTGCTGTTATCGGCGGGGCTGATGCTGCAGATCTTCTCGATGCTGGGGCAGCTGGCGACGCTTTAGGATCAGACCTCGATCTGGTGCGCCGCTTCCGGCGCAGGCCCGGTGTCGAGCTGGCCTTCGGCCAGCGTGTCACGCCAGGCGCTGTAGAAAAACGCGAACACCAGCGCGTAGTACGCCAACCCGACCACCACGGCCACCGGCACGATCAGCAGGTAGGTCAGCATCGGGTTGATCAAGCTGAGCACCGCGCCGATCAACACTGCCACCAGCGCAAACGCGAGGAAGCCCAGGAAGCCCAGGAAGGCCACGGGCAGGTAGAACAGCAGGAAGGTGCCGGCGTGGCGTAGCGCGATCCTGAAGCCATCCACCGTCGCTGCCATCGGCGAGCGATCGCCCAGGCTGGCCTGAGCCATGGCCAGCTCCTTCGCGGTGTTGATCACCAGCGTGATCAGCGCGGCGCCGATCAGCAGAGGCACCAGGCCGGGCGGCATCGTCGGCAACTGGGTGGCGCCTGGCTGCAACGCGCCAATCGCCGCCACGAACGCCGTGAGTTCCTTGCCGCCCAGGGCTGCCACCGGCACGACTACCAGCGCCAGCAACAGGAAGAAGAAGATGAGGTTGGTACCGACCAGGCGCCGCGCCGCGGGCCCGTCGGACAGGATCGGGAACAGGTCCCACATCGTTACCGTCTTGCCCAGCCGCGCCGAATGCGCAAGCCGATAAAAGCCACCGACGATCGGCGGCAGCAGCAACATCGAAAACAGCACGTACACCAGCGCCTGCAGGATAAGTGTTTGCGGCAGGATGGACGCGGCGATCCGCTGCAGGAGGGTCGGCAACAGGCCGACCACCAGCAGCACCGACGAGGCGCCCATGAATGCCGCCGGATGCTGGCGGCACATGGCCAGCGCTTCGCCGAGCCAGCGGTAGGGTGTGGACAGGGTGATTGGTGGCTTTTCCATCGACGTATCCTTGTCGGGTTCCGGGGCACGAAAACCAAGCCCCGCGCGCATGCCAGCTATACTAACCGCCTTTGATTGCACGCACCTTCGCACGGCGGTTTCCACGATGACGGCACCCACATTCCAGGAACTGATCCTGCGCCTTAACCAATACTGGGGCGAGCAAGGCTGCGTGCTGATCCAGCCGCTCGACCTCGAGGTCGGCGCCGGCACTTTCCATCCCGCCACCTTCCTGCGTGCGCTCGGCCCGGAGCCGTGGAATGCGGCCTACGTGCAGCCCTGCCGCCGCCCGACCGATGGCCGCTATGGCGAGAATCCCAATCGCCTGCAGCGCTACTACCAGTACCAGGTGGTGATGAAGCCGAACCCCGACGACCTGCTCGAACGCTATCTCGGTTCGCTCAAGGCGCTGGGCGTGGACCCGTTGGTGCATGACCTTCGCTTCGTCGAGGACAACTGGGAGTCGCCGACGCTGGGCGCCTGGGGCCTGGGCTGGGAAGTGTGGTTGAACGGCATGGAGATCACCCAGTTCACCTATTTCCAGCAGGCTGGCGGCCTGGAATGTCGCCCCGTCACGGGCGAGATTACCTACGGCCTCGAGCGCCTGTGCATGTACCTGCAGAATGTGGACAACGTGTTCGACCTGGTCTGGACGGTCGGCCCGCAAGGCACGATTACCTATCGCGACGTGTACCACCAGAACGAAGTGGAACAGAGCACCTACAACTTCGAAGTGGCTGACGTGGCGGAACTATTCCATCGCTTCGATGCCTGCGAAGCCGAAGCGCATAAGCTCGTCGAACACGGCCTGCCCCTGCCCGCCTACGAGCAAGTCTGCAAGGCATCGCATTGTTTCAACCTGCTTGATGCGCGGCGCGCGATTTCGGTGACGGAACGCCAGCGCTACATCCTTCGCGTGCGCACGTTGTCGCGCGCAGTCGCGCAGGCCTATCACGCGCAACGCGAAAAACTCGGCTTCCCCGGCCTGGCGAAGAATGCAGCCGATGCAACGGCCAAGGGCGTGGTCCATGGCTGACATGAAATCGCTGCTGGTTGAAATCGGCACGGAAGAATTGCCGCCCAAGGCGTTGCCGGAACTGGCGCGCGCCTTCTTCGACGGCATCTGCGCGGGCCTGGAAAAACGCGGGATCGAATTCGATCGCTCCGGCGCGCAGCCGTTGTATTCGCCGCGCCGCCTGGCCGTATTGCTGCCCGCCGTCGCGTTGCAGCAGCCGACGCAGAAAAGCGATGCCCTCGGTCCGTAC
>JANNWV010000205.1:0-14591 GCA_031408815.1 Gammaproteobacteria bacterium | reverse complement strand
CAGGACCTGGCCCGGACTGACCTGCGCGGCGTCGCGAACGATCACGCCGGTCGCGGGATCGCGAACGATGGCGTAGCCGCGCGAAAGCGTGGCGAAGGGACTGAGCGAATGTAGCGCGCGCGCCAGGCCCTGCAAGTGGATGCTGCGCTGCTGCACGCCCTGCTGCGTGGCCGATTCCAGCCGTTGCCGGAGCAAATCGGCGCGATGGCCCAGTGCCGCGAGCCGCAGTCGCGGGTGTTGCTGTTCAAGCGCCCGGAGTCGATCGCGCAGCCGCTGGCCGCGGGATTCAAGCGCCAGCGACTGTGCCGATTGCAGTCGGGCCAGCAGCAAGGCAAGCCGGTGCTGACCTCGTTCCAGGCGCAATTGCGGGCGCAAGGCGCGCATCCGCAGCGAGGCCTGGTCGGCGCGCTGTGCCAGCCCTTCGCGCAGCCGCTGCATCGCCGCGTCCATGCGTCGCCGGGAGTGGGCGAGCGAGGCCAGCAATTCAAGACGATCCGGCACCATCAGTTCGGCCGCCGCCGATGGCGTAGGCGCGCGCAGGTCCGCGGCAAAATCGGCCAGGCTGAAGTCCACCTCGTGTCCTACCGCGGAAACAATGGGAACGGGTGAGGCGGCGATCGCGCGCACCAGCGCTTCATCGTTGAACGACCACAGGTCTTCCAGCGAACCGCCACCACGCGTCAACAGGATCGTGTCGTAGCGATGGCTGGCGATGGCGCGGCCCAGCATCGCGCGAATTTCGCCGGCAGCGGCTTCACCTTGCACGGCAACAGGCAGCACGTCCACGTCCATCATCGGGAAGCGCCTGCCGAGCACGCTCAGGACATCGCGCACCGCCGCACCGGTGGGCGAGGTGATGACCGCCAGGCGACCGATGAAACGAGGCAGGGCGCGCTTGTGCTCGGCATTGAACAAGCCTTCGGCGGCGAGCGCCTGCTTCAGTGCTTCGAAGGCGATGCGCAACGCGCCTTCACCGGCTTCTTCCATGTGCTCGAGCACCAGCTGGTATTCGCCACGGGCCTCGTACAGCGTGACGCGTCCGCGAACCAGCACCAGCGCGCCATCGCGCGGGGCGAAGCGAAGGTACATGGCCTTTTGCTTGAACAGCGCGCAACGCACCTGCGCGCGGTCGTCCTTCAAGGTGAAATACAGGTGTCCCGATGCCGGCCGCGAGAAGTTGCTGATCTCGCCCTGCACCCAGACCTGGGCGAAGTTGCCTTCCAGCAGGTCGCGGGCCAAGGCATTGAGTTGCGCCGGCTTGAGGATGGGACGTTCGCGCACCAGTTCGGTCATCCGGCGATTCTACCCGCGATCCGGTGCGCAGCCGAACGGGTTGGATCAGGGTGGGCAGACGCCTGCGGTCACGGTCGGATTCGCACTGCCTTTCCAACCGCCCGAACCGGTCAGGTCGCTTGCGACATACGTGCAACTGGCAGTCGGCAGGTAGTCGGTGCCGGTGCTGGTGGTGATGTTGATCACTTCATTCGCGTTGATGGCGGGCAGGTTGATCGTGGTGTATTCGGTCAGCGAACCATCAGGCGACGATGGCGATCCTGTCGAGGCCTCGGTGAACGGACCGGCGACGGCAACCCCGTTCACGGCAACGCTGCTGACGGTGTAGTTCTTGCAGATGGTCTGCTTGTTGAGCAGGCGGTTGGTGCTGGTGCTGCTAGCCGTCAACACCTTCACGCCGGACGGCCCCGTGCAGTTGAGCGAACCGGACGTGCCCAGCACCGTCTGCGCGTAGTTGTAGTTCTTGATGCGCATCGTCACCGGCACGCCGAACGCAACCGGATTTGGCGTCACGGTGATCGGATTGGGCAGCGTGAAACCGCTGACGATGATGCCCGACTGATAGACAAACGACGATGCAGGCGAGGTATCGATGACGGGACGGGCGCCGCTGCTGAGCGGGTAGGTGCCCAGGATGGCTACCTTGTAGGAAGCGGTCGTTCCGCCACCCGAGCCGCCGGCGATCACGAAGTTCTGGTGGTCGGTGACCGCACTGCCTTCATCGGGATCGATGGTCGTAGACAGGGCAGCGAGCGTTGAATTGGAGGGATAGATGCTCGCTACCACGGAAGGTTGGTTTCCGGAGGTCGCGCTTACCTGGATGCGCTGGACCAGTCCGCGCACGGGACGACTCGGATCAATGGTGACCGTTGCTCCGTTCACTGTCGCGGTGCAACCTGCGGCGGGCCCGCCGTCGGCGGCGGGCACCGTGCACTTGAGCAGGTTGTTGTAGACCAGCACGTCCTGGCCACCGGCGTCGGCGGGTTTGGCCGGCGTCCAGTTCGCGATTTCGGTCAGGTTGATGGACGTGAAAGGGATCAGGCGCAGCACCGCTGCCTCCTTCTTCGCCAGCGAATTGGCGCAGCCGCCGGTGCCGGAGTCGATGGCGCACAGGGTCTTCGCCTGCACGATTGCCGCGATCACTTCCGGTTCGAGGTAATCGATGTAAAGCCCGCGGTTGTGCAGCCACTTCTGCACACCGTCCGAGATGCTGATGGTGGCCGGCTCGTTGATTGACGTGCTGGGATAGGTGGCAGGAATCGGATCCTCCAACGCTGCAACCACCGATCCCGACAGCGAGTTGTTGAGGGTGGTGCTGCTGGTCGTGTTCACCAGGCGTGCATCAAGCAGTTTCAACGCGAACGCCTGGTAGTTGCTGGTCCCCTGCGTGGTCGGGATGTAGGGCGTGGTGCTGCTGTCGTTCTTGGTTTCCAGCAGGTTTACCTGGTCGGTGTAGGCGTCGGCAGTGACCCGATACACGCCGTCCACCCGCACCAGCCGACACGACTCCTCGTACACGCCCGAGTTCGAGGAGCTGACCAGGTTGCCACCCGAATCATGCCGGTAGTGCAGGTGGTTGCTGCGCCGGGGATCGAACTTGGGGCCGTTGTTGCTGACGTCCGCGCCGCCCACTTGATCGTGGTGGTCACGACAGCAGGCAGTGCAATTCGTGCTTTCGTTGTCGGCTTGCGTCCAGCCGGCAGGCTGCGTGGTGATGGCGGGCTCCGGCGGCGTGTAGCGGTAGGCGTTCCAGTAACTGGGCCGATAACCGACAACGCTGGAATTGGCATTGGCATAGCTGCAGGTACAGCCGACCACGATCGTTTCGATCTTGGACTGGGCAGTCGCCGTACCGCCGATGATGGCGCCGTAGGTCAGGATGTTGTATCGCGTCTCCGCGACCCGGTAGTCGGCGCCGAGCAGGCGTGGCTGCGGATTGGTGGCGGCCGTGCTGGTGCCGTCCACGCTGCTGTCGCTGCTGAGCGCAAGCGGGATCACCCCGTTGCTCACGCCGTTGGTCAGCGTGGGGTCGTTGATGATGACCTCGACGGTGCGCGGGATGACCGCCGAGCCACTGCGTGAAATCAGTGCGCTGTCGCTGGGCGACAGGGAGGCGATCGCATCTTCCAACGCCACGGTCTGTGTGCTGCCGGTCGTGTCCACCCAGGTCACGCGGACCTGGATTCGCTTGAACTCGTTGTCATCCACGTAACCGGTGGAGGTGTTGCCGTTGAAGGGGTTCGGGGTGTCGCCGGTATCGGTACCGTAGGCGAGGAATTTGCGGTCGGCCGTGGCCGGGTTGCCGTCCGGGTTCCAGTTGTAGGCGTACCGGGTAACCGTCCAGCCGCGTGAATACTCGACGCCACCGACATTGCCCGGCGTGTCGGTGCCGTCGGTCAAGGATTGGTAGGAACGCACGCCGCGCACGTCGTTATAGGTGCGCAGTTCTTCCAGCTTGTCCTTGGCCAGTGACAGCGCGACCGAGTAAGCCTTGGAGTCGCTGGACGTGCGCACGATGGACATCTGCAGCGAGGCGAGCGCCAGCAGGCCGACCGACAGCACGGCTGCGGCTACCAGCACTTCGATCAGGCTGAAGCCCAACTGCCTGCGGATTGGCGAGAATAGCTTCATGGCCTAGAAGCCCTGTTGCTTGTCGAGCCAGCTGCCAGGCACGCGGGCGAAACGCGCCTTGGTCGGCAGCTTGTACGGATCGGTATTGAGCGACGTATCGTCGTACACGATCACCGAGTTGCCGGTCATGCTGAGGTCGCCTTCCACCACCAGCGAGCCGAATATGGTCGCGCTCTGCATGTCCATGCGATAGCCCGACGAGGCATTCTCGATGCCGATGTTGTTGGAATGCACGAAAAGCATGCCGAAAAGAATCGCGTTCTTCAGCACCGCCTCGCCGAACACCACGATGATGACCGGTGCATTCTTGGATCCGACGGTCACACCGTCGATCGAGCAATTGCCGGTGACGTAAAACAGTCCGTAAGATGCTGGACTGAATTGGTTACTGGCGCAGTCGCCTTCGATGACCGTCGCGCCCAGGTCGTTGCGCAAGGCATAGTCCGCGCAATTCTGGCTCGGTGGCGAACCCGGGCCGCAGGTGGTCAGCGTCGTGCCGTTGATGTCGCGGTCGGCGACCACGTAATTGACGCCGAAGATCCACTCGAACAATGAATCGTCGGAGGCAGCCGAGGCGTTGGACAGCAACGTATTGGGCGCGGCGCCCACCTGGCGGTCAAGCGCGATCGGCGTGCTGAGCGGGTTGGTCACGACCGACGGGCCGGCGCCCGGAAAGAACTGGATATCCGGTGGCTTGGGGCTGCCGGTGGCGCCGGCATTGTTGTCGCGATCGAGCACATCGATATTTTCCCGCTTGGTGCCGGCCGCCGAGCCCGACAGCCAGTAGTCATCTTCTGATTTCGCCGACGGGCAATGGCAGGGCGGAGAACTGCCACTTTGCGGGCAGATTTCCTTGGCGCGCGCCAGCGTCGGCGTCGCTTCGCCCTTCATGAAATCCTGTATGAAGCAACTCGCGATGTTCGCCACGCCGCCACCGGTGCTGTTTTCCACCTGCACGTCGTTGGGCGACCACAACGAACCGGGCAGCCCGTAACCGCCGGCGTTGGGATTGGTGACGATGGTGATGGTACCGCCGGTGCTGAGCAGGCCGGTGGCGATCAGCGGCACGGCCGAGTTGGAATCGATGGCGCCCAGCGTGGCCCAGGTCTCCTTGATGGTGGCACTGGACGATTCGCCGGGCAGCACGACGTTCGCGATCAGGCTGACGGCGATGCGGTTACCCTTGACCGGATCGGCACGACAGGCGGGGTTGGGCAGGCTGCTGTCGATACGGCACAGCAGCGCGCGCACGGTCGTCTCCGCCGGAAAGGCCGCCGTTCCGCCGACACCGACACCGGGCGTTTCGAGCTTCACCGCATCGGGCATCAACTGCTGGTAGGGAACGGTCATCTGCGCCGCGCCATTGCTGGCGTCGAGACCATAGAAATACAGTTGCCCCCGGCGTCCGCCGGTGCCAGCAGTGGTGGGGTAGTCACTGGACGCGGTGGCATCGCGCTCGGTCATGCACGGGTGCGGCGTGCCGTCGCTGAGATTGGGGATGTTCGGAAAGCCGGTGACGGTGGAGCAAAGCACCCACTTGCGTCCCGTACTCGTGCTGGCGGCGAGCCATCCGCCGGTGGTAGCCGAGCCTGCCGTGCGCGAGATCATGTAGTCGCGATTGGCCTTCAGGTATTCACCGGCCAGGTTGATGCTGTATTCCGCAGCCTGTTCAACAAGGCGCGAGCGGTTTTCGTTGGTGGCAGTGCGTTGTTCAAAGAAGGCGACGTGCGTTGAGTACAACACGACGATCGTCAGGATGCCCAGGATGACAAGCGCGACCAGCAACGTGGCCAGGCCACGCTGTCGCTTGAAGCGGAACGCTTGTGTTGGACGACGCATGATGTCTGGAAAGTTCTGTTCTCGTGCGCGGGTCAGGTCCCGGGGGCAGTATCGCACAGGGTTCCGGTGGTATCGGGTGTACTGGATGCGGCCACGGGGCGCAGGCATTCAGCACGGACGCGAACGCTACTTTGCATTTCGCGCGCGTATTGATTGTCGCCAATCAGCACGCCGCTCATCGTCAGTTCCAGGTCACGGATCTTCGATCCGTGGCTCACCGCCGTCGGCGGATTCCACAATGAACTGTCGATAATCCGGAACCGGGTGATGTCCAGCTGCAGGGGATCGCTGAGTGGACACCAGCCGGTTCCGGCGTTGCAACTTGCCGGGTAGCTGGCGTAGTTGGGGCCGTCGGCATCGCAATCGATCGAGGTTGCAGCGGCACTGGACTGGGCGACTTCCATCACGCCGACCAGCCTGCCATTGACGGTGCGCGTCATGCGACGGATGGCGCGCAACTCGCCGCCGGCGACATCAAGCCGTCCAGGCCCCGTCGTCGTTCCGTTGCCTGCCGTCTTGCTGTCGTAGGCGTAGATGACGCAGCTGTTGTCGGCTTCCTTGCGAACGACCTTGATCGATGCAAAAGGCGAGGTAGTGTTGTTGCTGGCGGTAAGCGCGATGTATTTCATCGCATTTTCATCGTAGCCGGCGCGGCGAAGTTCGCGCGTGACGAGATCCATGTTGCTGCGCAGGTCCTGGTTGAATCGCGCGGAGCGAACAAAATCGGTATTGCTGTCCAGGCTCGAGAGGACGAAGGCGACGGCAGCGCCGGAAACGACCAGGCCCGGAACGACCGAGACCATCAGTTCGATCAGTCCGAAGCCGCGCGCGGGAAGTGAAGGCATCATGCGCATGGCATCAATCTGCGCAGCGACGCTTGTCGTAGTCGGACAGGCGGGCCGTGGACGAGCTCGACTCGCAGAGCAGGCCGCGGCCGAGTTGGTCCACGTACAGGTTCAGCTTGTACGCCATCTGGCCGGGAGGCCCCGCCAGGCTGATGGTGCCCTTGTCGCCGGCTTCGGTCAGCGCAGTGCGCTTGGGCTCGATCACCACGGGCTTGATGGACAGCAGGCTGGTGGTGCCGCCGATGCTGATGCCCGTGACCGTCACGTTGTTCCACTCCGACTGGTTGGCCGGGTAGCGCATGACATCGCAGACATTCGTGGTCGGCGCCGCACTCATGCAGTCGCAGGGCGTGGCATCGGCTTCATCGGTGGTCGTGGCGGCCCCGAGGCAGAAGGCGCCATTGGATCCGGTGCGCACGCCCACCTTCACCAACTGGTTGCGCTTGACTGCCTCGAAGCGCGCCTCGTTCCAGAAACTCAGCACCTGGTCGCCGGCGCCGCGGATGGCCGAGCGCTGTTTCAGGCCGGCAAACGAGGGCACCGCCATGATGAAGAAGATGAACAGGACCGCGAGGGTCACCATCATCTCGATCAGCGTGAATCCGGTGCTGGGCTTGCGGCGCGGTAGCATGTGGACCCCTGCGTGGCTTTCAGCGTGGTTTGGCTGATGGGGCCATCTTTGGGGATCGCCGACCCGACCGCTATTCGTACTTCTACCTAGGCCCGGCAAGGGGCCGGGTTGGCCGACCCGGCGCTGTCTCGCGTAAACTTGGGTCTGCGTCACGTAAACGGAGCGCTGCATGAGTCAAACCTACCGACTGCTCAGCGAAGGCATGCCGGGCCCCCGGGGTACTGGCGCGTCCACGTTCCAGGCCGATGCGCGCAAGACCCGCCTCTGGGTCGCAGCCCTGCCGCGGGCCAATGCACTGGCGACGCAACAGAGCCTGGAGATGGCGCTGGACAGCCTCGTCGGCCAGCGTCTCGACGGTTCGCAACGCTTGTCGGTGCTGGAAGAACTGCGTTCGGCCATTGGCGAGTCCATCGGCCTGCTCAAGCGCGAATACGCAGGCAGCGCGTTGCCGCTGGCCGCAGCGAAGGCGTCGGCGGCGCATCAGGTCGAGGCATTCCACCTGGCGCTGGGCCACGGCTATCGCATGGCTGCCGTCGACCTATGCTCGCCCTCGGGCAACATCCCGATGCTGCGCAGCAGTACCGTGGCGACTGCGCTTGCGCGTTCGGCCTGGCATTACCTCCAGGCGCTGGCCGTTGCCTGGCGCGTCTATCGCGCACCGCCCGCAGGCGCGTGGCAAGGCCTGCACCGTGTACGCCACTTCGCCATCGAACATCGCCTCGACACGCGGCTGGTGGATGATGCGCTGGCAGGCGGTCCGGTCGAGATTCGCATCGTGTACCTGCAGTCGCTGTTGATGGCGATTACCCATCCGCTGGCATTCAGCCAGGTCGAGCAGGACCTGCTGTGGCAATGCACGCGCGACTTCGCCGGCAGCTGCAATGTGTCGCGCACCCTGCCTGGCGAAAATGCGCCGGTGATTCCCGAAGATGCCGATCGCGGTCCAGGTCCGGCCGTGGTGGGCGAGCCCGCAAGCCAATGGCTGGACATGAAGGCATTCTGCAGCGAGGTCGATGCCGCGCTGTCGCGCCAGGTCGATGGCCACGCCGACCTCTCGCCTTCGCGCGGCAACAGCCTGCGTATGACCGTCGAGATGCTGGAACGACTGCGCCGGTCGTTCGGGCTTTCCGCGGCACGTTCGCACAAGCGCCTGCCCGCCAGCCACGTGCTTCGCACGGTGTTCGGGCTGAGCAGCCTTCATTTCTACCTGGCCGGTCAACGCGATTTCGAGTCGTTCATGCGCCAGGCCTCGCAGCAGATCGTACACATCGTCGATCGCGCCTCGTGGGCGGGGGCGGCCACGGACGTCTCGCGCGTCCCGGTGCACGAAGCCACCGTGCTCGACCAGAGCCTGGGCGGCTACCGCATGGCCTGGGCGCACGCAAGCCAGATCCGTGCGCGCGTCGGTGAACTGGTCGGCCTGACCCTGGCCGATGCGGACGAATATCCGGAATGGATGCTGGGCGTGATCCGCTGGCTGCGCTACGAAGCCGACGGCGGCCTGTCGGCGGGCATCGAACTGGTCAGCCGTCGCACCGCGGCCGTGGGGCTTCGCGTGCATGGCAGCGATGGCTTCACCCACGAACCCATACGCGCGCTCGAAATGCGATCCCTGGCCGACGAAGAAATCAATTTCCTCGCACCCAACACCCTCGACTGCGGCGCGACCCGCATCGAAGTCGTGCGCGACCTCGTCGCCGGTTCGGAAAACGACGCACGCGTGGAAGAAATCCTGGCCGGCGTGGATGTGCTGCTGAATGCCGGTGACTACGCCTTGCTGCGTCCCCTGCGCAGCGACCTGGTGGCAGAAATCGAAGCCGGAGCCGTGCAGTGACGACAGCGGTGTCGCAACCGCGTCGGACGACGCGCGAAGTTCTCATCGGTTCGGTGCGGGTGGGCGGCGGCAGGCCGGTAGTGGTGCAGTCGATGACCAACACCGATACGGCGGACGTCGCAAGCACGGTCAAGCAGGTGGCCGAACTCTGGCGCGCCGGCTCGGAGCTGGTTCGGGTGACGGTGAACAACCCCGAGTCGGCGGCCGCCGTGCCGCGCATCGTCGAAAAGCTGGCGATGATGGGCATCAACGTGCCGATCGTCGGCGACTTCCATTACAACGGCCATCAGTTGTTGACGGCTGAACCGGCCTGCGCCGAAGCGCTGGCCAAGTACCGCATCAATCCCGGCAACGTCGGCTTCGGCAAGAAGCGCGACAGCCAGTTCGGCGCCATCATCGAACTGGCGATCCGCTATTCGAAGCCGGTGCGCATCGGCGTCAACTGGGGTTCGCTCGACCAGGCGCTCGCCGCCCGGCTGATGGACGAAAATCATTTGCGCGACGAACCCTGGGACGCGGGCAGGGTGCTTCGCGAAGCGCTGGTGCGGTCGGCCATCGATTCCGCCGCGCAAGCCGTGGACATCGGACTGCCGGCCGATCGCATCATATTGTCGGCGAAAGTCAGTGGCGTGCAGGAATTGATCGCCGTCTATCGCGACCTTGCGGCGCGCAGCGATTTCCCCTTGCACCTGGGATTGACCGAAGCGGGCATGGGCAGCAAGGGTATCGTTGCATCGGCCGCGGCATTGGCCGTGCTGATGCAGGAAGGCATCGGCGATACCATCCGGATTTCACTGACGCCGGAACCGGGCGGTTCACGCAGCCAGGAAGTGATCGTCGCGCAGGAACTGCTGCAGACGCTCGGCCTGCGTGCATTCACACCGCTGGTCACGGCCTGCCCGGGTTGTGGTCGCACCACGTCGGAATTCTTCCAGGAACTGGCGCAGACCGTGCAGGAACACGTGCGTGGCCGCATGCCGATGTGGAAGGTGAGCCATCCCGGGGCGGAGCACCTGACGCTGGCGGTGATGGGCTGCGTGGTGAACGGTCCGGGCGAATCGCGCCACGCGAATATCGGTATTTCGTTGCCGGGCACCGGTGAAGCGCCTGCAGCGCCGGTATTCATCGACGGCCAGAAATCGGTCACCCTGCGCGGTGACAACATCGCGCAGGAATTCGTCGCGCTCATCGACGACTACGTGGATCGAAAGTACTCGCGCGCCAGTGACTAGACAGGCGCCGGGCAAGCCTGTGCCGTCGCCGCTCGCCAGCGGGGCGAGCCAGTTGGGCTATGGGCTGGACTTCATCCGCCGGCATCCCTGGCGGCTCCTGCTGCCATTCGTCGGGGTGTTGCTGCCCCTGTGGGCTTTCGCCGGACTCGCCACCGAGATGCGCGAAGACGGCTTCCTGTTCTTCGACCTGCCCACGATGGCCTTCCTGCACCAGTGGACGTCGCCGCGCATTGATGCGTTCTTCAGCGTGGTTTCGCGAATCGGTTACCTGTGGGGCGTGGTGCCGGCCAACGTGCTGATCCTGCTGTGGCTGGTGCTACGGCGACGTCATCGCGACGGCTTGTTCTTCGGCCTTGCAGTGCTGGGTTCGCTGGCCATCAACCTGGCTGCCAAGAATTATTTCGCGCGGGTTCGGCCGGAACTCTGGCTGTCGATCGCGCCCGAACACAGCTACAGTTTTCCCAGCGGCCACGCCATGGGATCGGTGACGTTGGGCGTCGCCGTCACCTTGTTGTGCTGGCGATCGGGTTGGCGCTGGCCAGTGTTTACCGGCGCGGCGGCCTTCATCGCGCTGGTCGGCCTGTCGCGAATCTACCTCGGCGTACATTACCCCTCCGACATCCTGGCAGGCTGGGCCGCGGGCACTGCCTGGGTCGTCGCGATGTACCAGCTAGTTGTCGTCGAAGCGCCGAAACCCAAGCCAGACTCCGGTGCCGGTGAAGACCTGATCGCACGCAGGTGATCGGGGCTCAGCGCTGCTGGGTTTCCGGATTGATGTCGGGGTCGGTCACCGCGCGTCGCGCCAGTCGCGCTTCGCGGTGCGCGATATAGACGTTGGAGCCGAAGATGATCGCGGCGCCCGCCACCGTCCATTGGCCCACGCTTTCGCCGAACAGGAAATAGCCAAAGGCGCCAACCACCAGCACCTGCAGGAAACTGATGGGGGTCAGCAGGGAAGCATCCGCGAGGGTCAGGGCGCGGGTCCAGCACATGTGCGCGGTAGTGCCGAGGAAGCCCGACAGCACGATCCAAAGCCAGGTGATGCCGGTCGGCTGGGTCCAGTAGAAAAGCGCGGGCGCCAGCGACAGCGGCACCCAGATCATCGTGGTGTAGATGACGATGGCGTCGGCCTTTTCCGTCCGCGACAGGAACTTGATGCTGATCGCGACGCTGGCGCTCATCACTGCCGCCAGCACGGCGATCAGGCTGGCGAAGTTGAAGCTGTCGGTGCCCGGATGCATCAGCACCAGCACGCCGATGAAGCCGATGATCACCGCTGTCCAGCGTCGGGCGCGGACGACTTCACCCAATACGAACACGGCGCCGATGGTGACGAAGATGGGCGTGGAATAGGACAGCGCCACCGCCTGCGCCAGCGGCAGGTGCACGATGGCCCAGAAGCCGGCGAGCATGGACACGATGCCGATGCAGCAGCGCAGGAAATACAGCGGCAGCTTGTCTGTGCGCAGGATGCCCCAGCCGTGCCGGAATAGCAGCGGGAAAGTGAACACGAAGCCGAACAGGTTGCGGAAGAAGGCAATCTCGAACGGATGCAACTGTGAGGACGCCAACCGGATGCAAACCGCCATCGTGCCGAACAACACCGTGCTCGCGACCATGAACATGACTGCCCGGGGCACGTCGTCCTCGCGTCGGATGGCTGGAGCGACGCTCACCGCTGCCAGCGAGCCCCGATCAGGCGGGGTTCCGGCTCCAGGCCGACACCGTATTGTTCCTGCACCGAATCGGCAACCCGATGCGCCAGCGACAACAACTGTGCGCCGCTCGCGTTGCCGTGGTTGACCAGCACCAGCGCATGCTGCGCGGCAATGCCGGCATCGCCTTCGCGGAAGCCCTTCCAGCCTGCCATCTCGATCAGCCAGGCGGCGGATACCTTGCGCAGCTCCGGGCCCGCCGCAGGAAACACCGGCAGCTGTGGATGCGCGTGCTTCAAGGCGTCGGCCTGCGCGACGGTGAGCACCGGGTTCTTGAAGAAGCTGCCGGCATTGCCCAGCAGCGCCGGATTCGGCAGCTTGCGGGTGCGGATGCGGCTGATCGCTTCGGCCACGTGCGAGGCGCGAGGCGTATCCACGCCCATGGTCGCGAGTTCCTCGCGCACGCCTGCGTAGTCGAGATTGAGTTCGCGTTGACGAGGCAGCCGGAATTCGACCGCCGTGATGACCCACTGGTCGAGGTCGGCCTTGAAGCGACTGTCCCGATAGGCGAATTCGCAGTCTGCGTGCGCCAAGCGCTTGATCTGCCCGGTGCCGCGATGAAAAGCCTCCACCGTTTCAATGAACTCACCAACTTCGACGCCATAGGCGCCGATATTCTGGATCGGGCTTGCGCCCACGGTGCCCGGAATCAGGGCGGTATTTTCCAGGCCGCACAGTCCGCGGCCCAGGGTCCATGTCACCAGGTCGTTCCAGGACAGGCCGGCCTCCGCGCGAACCAGCGCATGCGACCCGTCGTCTTCCACGATGTGCACCTTCGCCATCGTCAGGCAGACCACCACGCCCGGGAAATCGGCGGCGAACAGCAGGTTGCTGCCTTCGCCCAGCACCATCACCGGGCCCTCGCGCAGCATCGCGAATTCGAACAGTTCCGGCAGCGCCTCGCTGCGGGTCACGTCGGCCATCATGGCGGCACGGGCCGCGACGTGGAAGGTATTGCGGCCGGCCAGCGAAACATTCTCGGCCAGTTGGTATCCGCTCACGCAACGCCCTCGCGGAGCCGGCGGATCGAGCCCACGCATTCGCCGATGAGCTCCGGGCCGCGATAGATCATGCCGGTGTAGAACTGCACCATGCGCGCGCCCGCGGCGATCTTGCCGGCCGCATCTGCGCCGCTGAGGATGCCGCCCACGCCAATCAGTGGAATGCTGTCGTCCAGCCGCAAGCGCAGCTTGCGCAGCACGGTGGTGGATCTCGCATAAAGCGGCTGGCCCGACAGCCCGCCCGATTCGCCCGCACGGGCATGGCCCTGGATCTCGCTGCGGTCGAGTGTGGTATTGCCGATGATCACGCCGTCGATGCGAGCCACGTTCAGCACGCTGGCCATGCCGTCGAGTTCCTCGTCGGTCAGGTCTGGCGACACCTTCAGCAACATCGGTGTGCGGTGGCCGTGCACGCCGCCCAGTTCTTCCTGGGCTTCGCGCAGTTCGCCGATGAAGCGGCGCAGGGTTTCTTCTTCCTGCAGGTCGCGCAGGCCGCTGGTGTTCGGCGACGAAATGTTCACCGTGATGTAGTCGGCCAACGCGAACACCCGTTCCATGCAATGGATATAGTCGTCGGACGCCTTGTCATTGGGCGTGTCTTTATTCTTGCCGATATTGATGCCGAGGATGCCGTTGCGCTTGGCTTTTTCGACATTGCGCACCAGCGCATCGACGCCCAGGTTGTTGAAGCCCAGGCGATTGATGACGGCCTGGTGCTCGGGCAGGCGGAACATGCGCGGCTTCGGGTTGCCCGGCTGTGGGCGCGGCGTGGTGGTGCCGATCTCGACGAAGCCGAAGCCCAGCGACATCAGCGCGTCGATGTGCTCGCCATTCTTGTCCAGGCCGGCGGCGCAGCCGACCGGATTGGGGAAGTCGACGCCGAACACGCGGGTCTTCAGCGGCGCCGGGCGCATCGCCAGCAAGGGATTCAGGCCGCTGCGATAAGCGGCTTCGATGGCTTGCAGCCCCAGGCCATGGGCCCGCTCCGCGTCGATGCGAAACAGGAACTGCCGGGCGAGGGGATAGATGGGCATGTCCTAGTTGAGCTGGCCGTTCATGCCCAGGTAGCCCAGGAAGAGCGCGATCCCGCCAAAGAACAGCACGATCAACATCAGACCGACCAGGGTGATGACCACCATCGCATAGCCCAGCACCAGCCCGGCCACGGCCAGGCCGTCGCCTTCCATCGTGCCGGCACTGCGCCTGATTTCGGCGCGAGCCATGTGGCCGGTGACGATCGCAACGATGCTGGCGATGAAGGGCAGGATCGTCCAGCCCAGGATTCCCGAGACAAGGCTGACGATGGCGAAATTACTGGTCCGGATGGTCGTGTTCATCACTGGCTCCCGTGTGGACGGCGTGCTTGCTTACAGGTCGAACTTGATTCCCTGCGCCAGGGGCAGCGCGTCGGAGTAGTTGATCGTGTTGGTTTGGCGACGCATGTACACCTTCCACGCGTCGGAGCCCGATTCGCGGCCACCGCCGGTTTCCTTCTCGCCACCAAACGCGCCGCCAATCTCGGCGCCCGAGGTGCCGATGTTGACGTTGGCGATGCCGCAATCGGAGCCGG
>JANNWV010000204.1:0-14045 GCA_031408815.1 Gammaproteobacteria bacterium | reverse complement strand
GATGGCGACCCTGGCCGAGGCCATCGTCGATTGCGCAACCTTGTTCGATCCCAACACCGTCAAGGTGGTGCGCGATGGACGTGGCCATGCGCTGTACTTTTCGCGCGCACCGCTGCCCTGGCAGCGCGATCGATTTGCCTTTGACCGAACCAGTGCGCCGCCCGCCGGGTGCTTGCGCCACATCGGCATTTACGCGTACCGCGCCGGTTTCCTCCAGGTCTTCTCCGGGTTGCCGATGGGAGCCCTTGAACGTGCCGAGGCGCTTGAGCAATTGCGCGTCCTCGAAGCGGGCCATGGGATTGCTGTTGGATTGACGCCGGTGCCGTTTCCGCCCGGGGTGGATACGGAAGAGGACTTGCTGCGCGCGGAATTGCGTTGGCGCGCGGACTCTGCCCGATCATGATGGATGCCGCCGATAGCCGTTGTCGGCTGATTCGTGCAACGGATGCCGCCGGATGGCTGCGTGCGATCGAGGCCATGCCGCACGAGTTTGGACATCGCCCGGAATACGCTCATGCGGCGACGGCGGTGACCGGGCTCGAGACTGCTTTGTGGGTCTACGAAGGCGTTGCGGGCCGCGCTGCATGCGTGGTCGGGTTGCGCGATGCGCCCGGCGGCTTCGACATCGCCACGCCCTTGGGATTTGCCGGCTTTGCTACCGCGGGCGACGTGTCGGCATTGGGCGATGCGTGGACGGCTGACTGGAAGCACCGCGGCGCTATCGCCGCCTATGTGCAACTCTCGCCGTTCCTGCCCCCCAGCCAATGGCGTCAGTTGCTTCCCGCGCTGGCCGAGTGCTTGCAGCCTGCCCGGGACTGTTGGTGTTGGGACCTGCGCCCGGAGCCAGATGCGCTGCTGGCGGCCATGTCGTCAAAGCACCGTCAGTTGCTGCGCAGGTGGCTGCGCGAAGCCGCACGCGTCGAATGGGACCAGTCGCTGTTGCTGGCCCATTTCAACGAGTTGTATGCCGAATTCCTGAAGCGACAGTCCATCGCATCCATCTATCACTATCACGCCTCGCCACTCGCGCTGATTGCCGCGGCGCCCGGCTCCCTTCTGGTCGGCGCCCGCAACGAGCACGGCGACATCGAAGCGGTAACGATGTTCCTGTACTCGGCAAAAACGTCCGACAGTTTCCTCAACGCGGCCACCGTGGCTGGCCGTCGCCATTCCCGCGGCCTGTACTGGCTGGGTGCGTTGCGCTTGCGCGAACTCGGCGTGCAGCACTTGAACCTGGGCGGCGGGATCGTGCCGGGCGATGGCTTGTCGGACTTCAAGGACAGGCTGGGTGCAAGTCGGTCGTCAACCCTGGCGCTGAAGCAGGTGTTTGATCGCCATCGATACGTGGCGGCGTGCGAGACCGCTGGCGTGCCTGCCGACGAGACCGGTTATTTCCCTGCGTGGCGCAAGCCGTTCCTTCAGGACAGCCAGCCGTCGAGGAAATCGGAAAATGCGTGCGGCGAGATGCGATAGTCATTCCAGAACGCGCAGTAGTCTTCTGTCGCCGTCGGCAGGTCGGGACCGGTAAGCACCGTCAGGTCTATGTCGAGTTCGAGCAGGATGGCGTTGAGGTCCAACAGGGGCAGCGTATAAGGCGGGCTCAGCAGGCAGACTTTGCAGCCGGGCTGTGCAAACCAGGACAGCAAGCCATTGGATCCTTCCGGCGCGATGATGTGGCGTGCGTTCACCACAAGGCGCATTTGTTCATGCAGGCTGTGGTCTTCCGGATAGATGATGCGGAAACCGCGAGCGGATGCCAGCGCTTCGATTTCCACGTGGTTGAGCAAGCGCTTGTTTCGCGTCGCCGGCTTTCGGGCCAGGAAGATTCGGTCCTTGCCGACTGCCTCCGGAAGCAACGGCGTTGCGATACGCAGCCACTCGCGGATGATGCGAGCCAACGGTGCGGGAGCGCTGCCCAGGTGGGACCAGAGCTCAAGCGGCCACTGCGACGGGTAGAACGCGCTGAAGATCGGATTCGACGCGCACCAAAGCCGCTTGACGCGAACCTCTGCGAGGTGCGGCGCGACGACCAGTCGGGCGCCTGTCGGCAGGTAGTCGGCCAAGGCATGGCGCACGGTCGCCGGCACGCCCGGATCGATCAGGACCGGCACGGAATCGGGCAAGCCTGCCATCCGGGCGAGCACGTAGCGGGGCAGGTACTCGGTGATCCAGTGACCGAAATCATTGGCGTTTCGACCGAACAAGACGAACGCTTCATCGATTTCAAGCGCAGGCGTGTTGGATTCCATGGTCCACGCGATATCGCCTTCGCGCTGCAACAGGCTCGGGTCGAATTGAGGGATGTCACTGACCCGGACGTATTCGTCTCCCTCGAAGTCCATCAAGACATCGGCACCGGAAAAGAGCAGGGCCGATCGGGAGCGAACGGTAATGTCCGCGTAGCAGGCGAGGTAGGCCGAGCGATCCCATCCGGGCAGCGGACCATGATTGCCCTCGCCAATGACGCGCAGGGGCGGTCGGTTGAATCGATTGCCGCCGGTCCACAATTCATTGAAGACCAAGGCGCGGTCGAGTGCTGCCTGGCGAAGACTCACGATGGCCCGTTGGCGAAGCCGATCCAGTGACGGAACCTCCAGATGCTGGCGGACCAACGCGAATGCCGCATCGATTCCCAGCGCCTGTACTGCTGCCTGCTTGAAGCGCATTGCGGCAGGCAAATGCCCCCAGATCGGAATTTCCACCCGGTGCAAGGCGATCAGTTCGGCCTCGGTCACGGGCTTGGCTTCGGACTCGGCGGCGCAACAGAGCAGGCGAGCAGGTCCTTGGCGATGTCCCGTGGATCGCGGTGCATCATGGCTGGGAGCAGGTGAATGAATTCACCTGCGTAAGGCTCCAAAAACTGCAACTCGACGCCGGCGAGTCGGAATTCCTCGGCGTCGTACAGCGCCTTTCCACCCGGAGAATTCAGATAGGACCGGGCCCCGCGAGCCTGCGCTATCGCCAGAATTCGATCCTGTCCGCGGAGCCCGGATGGCAAGTCGAGCTTCGAACTCCGGGTGATGGGCGTACGCAGGCCGAGTTCGCTGCACACCAGTTCAAGCCCGCGCTGCAGGTAGTCCACCACTGATTCCATGGGGCCGTGCAGATAATCTCGCAGCCGGTCTGCCGACGGACCTCGCGCCGACCGAATCCAGGGCAGCGCCGCGAGGCGAATGTCGAATTCGCTGCGTGCGCCATCGGCGAAGGCGAGGTTCGCGATGGCAGTTTCACGTGCTTGCCGCGCGAGCGGCAAGGTCAGCCAGTCCGATGGCCGTCCGAGTCTCGCCACTTCGCTGCGATGTACGCGACCCGTCCGAGGGAATTGCACGCAATCGAGCAGGATGAATTCGTCAGCCTGGGAGAACAATCGAAAATAGCCGGCATAAGGGAAGAAGTAAGGCTGCATGATCGCGACCCGATGCGTCCGCGATTGTGGATCCAGCCCGACCATCATGCGGGCCGGTCCACGCCCTGTTGCTTGTCGAACCAGGTGGCCGCGTCCATCAGGACGCCTTCTGCCATCAGGGCATCGATCTTGTCGCGCGAAAATATTTGGCGGTCGAATTCCGCATCGAGGGTTCCGTCGCGCAGCTGACCCAGCCAGCGACGCCAGTGCCAGGCGATGCGACCCTGGAAAAATGCAGGATTGGCGGCGATTGTCGAGCTGACATTCTCGACCTTCGCGACGAAACGCGAGCGATCAGTGAAGGGCAGGTGGGCAATCACGAGGTCGGCGGGACGAACCCTTCGCAACTGGGCGCCGGGCTGTGGCACGATATCGTGTCCTCCCGTGATTACGCTGGCCATCTGGCTCGGTCGCGCCATCGCCTTGGGCATGGGGACGCCCCGAATCCAGGGCGTGTCCGGATGGGGCAGCAAGTGATCGTGGAAGTCCGCTATCGGCTCGACGATCATCGGGATCCGAGCGTAGTACGTTGTTAGCGCGAGCTCTGGAAACTCGATGCCCGCGGGGGAAAGCGGAACGTTGAAGCGGTCGATCAGCAGTACATCTGCGCTGGCGAGTGCCCTGCAATCCTTCAGCGACCCGGTCGATGGCAGGGGGAACTCGTCGGCATCGAGGAAGATGGCCCAGTCAACACCTGCCGCTTTCACCAGTGCCGTAATCCGCGGCGACCACTCGTGCAGCATGTCCGGCGCGCGGTCATCTAGCTCGACCAGTTGCAGAGAGCCTTCATCGCGATAGCGGCGCAGGATATCCAGTGAACCGTCGGTCGAGCCCATGTCGGTGGCGATCACCTGGTCCACGCCGATGGAATGCAGATGATCGATGGCGCGCGCCAACAGGCTGGCTTCGTCCTTCACTCCCAGGTGCGCGGCGATCCTCACTTCGAATCCACGGTGGCAAGAAAGGCTTCGAACACCCCGGGATCGATCCGGTAGTCGATGAAGTGTGGAAGCTCGGTGTTCACGGACGCTGATGGGCCCGTCAGGATGGTGACGTCGATGCCAATCGCTTCGAGCAATCCTGTCAGCACGGGCAAGCCGAGTGTGTAGGTATGGTTGAGGATGCACAGCCGCGACCCTGCGCGGGCGAAGAAAGCCAGGAACATCGCAGAACCCTCGGGCCCGATGATCCAGTCGGCGTCGCGAACCATGCGCACTTGCGTGCCGAAATCCATGTCCTCCGGATAGACCACTTCAAAGCCGCTGCGGATTGCCAACGCCTCCACCTGTGCATGGTTGACCAGCTTGCGATGCCGGTTGGCGCGACGGGCAAGATAGAAACGTCGACTCGTCGCCGGGCTTTCGGTCGCGCCGAAGCGTTGGTTCATCTCGTGCAACACCCGGGCAAATCGCCCGGGCTCGGCAGCCAGCAAGTCCCAGCGGAAACGCTCGTTCATGTGCTCGAAAAGGGGCATGTACATCGGGGTCGGCGCGCACCACAGGCGGTCAACCCTGGCATGGCTGCCGGTTGGCAATTCGATGATGCTGGCGCCTGGGGCCAGCAAGGCAGCCAGCGCCTGGCGATGTTGTGGGGGCATGCCCTGGTCGATCAGCACCGGCATGCAAGGCAGCTCTGCCGCCATCGTCGCGGACACGTAGCGGGGCAGGTACTCCCACATCCAGTGGCCAAACGCCCAAGTGTGCGTGCCCAGCAGCGAAAATGCTTCGGCGAGTTCCACCGTCTCGCCGCGGACGGGCAAGGTCCAGGCCGTCGCGCCTTCCACCTGGAAAATGGCTGGATCCAGATTGAGGCGGTCATCAATGCCGGCGAGTTCGTACGCCTCGTAATCGAGTGCCAGCATAGCGCCGAGCTCGATCACCGACGATCGACTGCGGACCCGTGCATTCCCGAAGCAACCGATGAAGCTTGATCGGGTCTGGCCGTATAGCGTCCGATGGTTTCCGGTGCCGATCACGCGCGGGGGTAGAACCTCAAAGGCTTCGCCGGCAACGGCCTGCTGATGGAAATGAATGCCGTAGTCGCGCATGGCATCACGCAGTGGCAGCAACTGCTTTGCAACCGGTTCGCCTGCCGACGGCAATTCGAGCGCGTTCACGTAGCGCTGGTATGCGACCGGCATCGGAAGATTGTCGAGCAGGAGTTGCTTGACGAACTGCTGCTGGTAGACGTGGTGCAGGCGAGCCATGCTCAGCAAGTCCGGGGGCACGAGGTCCTGCAATTCGTCGGGACCTTCGACGCGCACTACCGGAGCGGACAAAGCCCTATCGAGGTCCTTGCGCACATACGCCGTGTATTCGTACAGGCCATAGTCAGCGCGAAAGGTCAGGCGACGCCCCGCCAGTCGGTGCAGGAACACAGCGAGTTCGTCCAAGCCCAGGTGGAACAGGTCCTCGCGTTCCCAGTCCACCACTTTCGACATCACGTTGAAGGCCATGCCGCACCGCACCCTGGGCCATACCCGCGACACGGTCTGCTCGAGGAACCCGCGCATTTGTTCGTGGCTCAGTTCCCATTTTGCGGTGAACAATCCATTGGCCACGAGGTAATCGCATTCGATGGAGCGCAGGTCGGCTTCGGCAGAATTCACGTCCAGTTCGATGAACGTCGCCCCAGGAAACTTCCGGGCCGCGTGCGCCAGCGCAATCGAGGATCGGTCCACGCCGACGTACTGGATGTTGTGCAGGCCGAGCCTGCGAATATGGCCTAGCAACTCGCCCGTGCCACAGCCCAGGTCGCAGAGCACGACGGTTTGCTCGCGGTCGCCAAGCAGGTCGAGCATCACGTCGAAGCGACGCAGCCGATCCGCCTGGTTCGGCCAGTGCGCGCCTTCGGCCGTATCACCAAGCAACTGCAGCGCGCTGTCGCCATGGTCGAGGATGACGTCGTCCACGCGTCTGCCGCCCGCATCGCGTCCGGAAACCCCCGTGCTCATTCCCGGCATGCAGCCGCCACGGCATGCACGATGGTTCCTATGGAAGCGTCATCCAGGTCGGTGGCCATTGGCAAGCCGAGCAGGAGCGGCGCCAGTTGCGCGGTGACGGGCAGGGCATCGCGTGGCAGTTGGCTGAACTGTGTTTGCCGATGCAGGCCCAGCCCGTACCAGAGTCGGTACTCTATCCGGTTGGCCTCCAGTGATGCCTGCACGCGTTCGGCCTGATCCAGATCGTCGCAACGGAGCAGGACATAGCTCGAACAAATGTCGGGCGCCGTTACCAGGCGACCCTGCAGGCCACATTCGGCGGCATGGCGGAGGTAGCAGTCAACCACGTTTCGGAAGGCCTCGCGCTTGGCATCCCATTGGTCGAGTTCGGCGAGTCCGACGGCGGCGTGGTACTCGCTCATCCTTCCGTTGATGCTCGCAGACTGGCTGTCGCGGGAAGCTCGGAAACCGTAGTTCAGGCACTGGCAAACCTGCGCGATCAATTCGAGGTCGGTGCTCACCACGCAACCGCCTTCGCCTGTCGCGAGGCTCTTGGTTGCGTGGAAGCTCAAGACGACCGGAATCGGACCCAGGTGCTCGCTCGGATGTTGGCTTACCGATTCGAATCCCGCCGCTGCGTCGATGACAACGGCGATCCCTGTCTTGTCACGGAATCGCAGCCACGCGGACGCCTCGATCTTTTTTCCGAAAGCCGCAACCGGTATGACGACGCCGACGCGATCGAGTGCCGGATGGCCGACCAGTTGTTCGGGGTCCAGCATCCATGTGTGTGCATCCACATCCAGCAAGTAGGGCTCGTAGCCGCACTCCTGGGCCGCCACGGCGGTCGCGACGAAGGTGTAGGCCGGCATCAGGGCCAAATTGCGCGCTTCGGTCGCGCGGCCGGAAGTCGCCAGGATGGCGCCCACCAATCCTGCGGTGCCGGTGCTTGCAGATACGACGGCACCCGGGGGCAAGCCCAGCATGTTGCAGAGTCGTGTTTCGAATTCCAGCACCAGGGGGCCGAAGTTCGAGTAGATGCGGGTCTCGTCGATTCGCTTCAGGTAGGGCAGCAGACGGTCGGCCGTCGGCAGGCTGGGTCGCAGTACGCGCACAAGCGATTGGCCGGGGGTATCAGCTTTTGCTGGAAGCGAGGGCTTATAGGCGTAGCAGGTGAACTCGTGGAGGCCGTAATCGGCTCGCATGCGAACGCGGCGCCCGGCCAGCGAATGCAGGAGCCGAGCCATGTCGTCCATTGACGCGTGGTACAGGTCTTCCCGGCGCCAATCCACGACGCCCGATATCAGGTTGAAGGCGATTCCCGCGCGGACTGCGGGCCATACATTGCGGATCGTCGAGTCGATGAAAGCGGCCATCTGCTGTTCGTTGAGCATTTGGCGAACGGTGAACAACCCGTTCGCGACGAGGAAGTCGCAAGCGATCAGCGAAAGATCGGCGTCGGGTGCATTGACGTCCAGGTGCAGGAAGTTTACGCCGGGGAACTTCGTCCGCGCATATTCGAGTGCCGCCCGAGACCTGTCCACGCCGACATAGGTGATGCTCGACAGTCCACGCTGGCGGATTCGCGCTAACAATTCACCCGTGCCGCAACCCAGGTCGCACAACACGAGGGGACCACCCGGATGCCCGGCCAACACGTCAAGCATCACGTCGAAACGCGTCAGACGGTCCGCTTCGTTTGGCCATAGCGCGCCGCGGGGCGTGTCGCCATGCTCGACCAGGGCTTGGTCGTAGAGGGCAACGATGGCGTCTTCAGGGCGTTCGGTCATCGTTGGCGTGCGTGGCGGCGAAGCAGTCATGGTATCGCAGTCACTCCCGCCCACTAAGCTTGCCGATGTAGAGGCCGGTGCCGGCGGGGCCGGCCGGATCGTACTCCAGCTGCAGGCCGGCCTGTGCGAAGGCCGCGTCGAAGTCCGCTCGCGTGAACAGCCCCAATTCATGATCCTCGACGAAATGTTCGACACCGTTCGCGGCGCCGACCAGGAAGTGAATCGAATATCGCCCGAGCTGGTTCGACATTCGTTCGCTGGCATACATCCACGTCATGTCCATGGACTCGTCGCGGAAGTGGTTGCTGGTGAGTTTTCCCGACCAGAAGGTTTCCGGCGTGAAGAACGGTTCGATGAGCAGGATTCCATCCGGCGCGAGGTGCCGGGTCATCGTGCAGATGGATTCAGCCAGTCGGTCGGTGGTCTTCACGTAGGCGATGGACCGGAACAGGCAACAGACGATGTCGTACTGGCGGCCGAGGGAAAACCCCGCCATGTCACCCGCGAACAGTTCTGCGTCGGGAACGCGCCTGGCGGCCCGCGCCAGCATGCCGGAACTGATGTCCAGGCCTGATACGGCAAATTCGGGCTGGAACCTGCGCAGGAATTGACCCGTGCCGCAGGCAGTTTCCAGCAGGGTGCGTGCACTGGGGTGATGCTGCCTGATGACATCGAGCAGGTAAGCAGCATCGCGATCGTAGTCCTTGCCGGAGTACATTGCGTCGTAAACATCGGCAAGCTTTTCTGCATACACGGGGAAGTTTGCCCTGTCTTCATTGGCGCTGGGGGCCAACACGTGCAATGGTAATATGAGCCGAGCCTCTGCGGCCCATCGCCGGCCGCGATCGCTGCCGCGGCGGCGAATTCCTGAACGGACGCCGAATCCGGATTTTTTCGCAATCTCACAATGAGCCCAAACTCCCAGCCTGCGTCAGAAGCTGCACCTCCGCCCTTCGATGGCAAGGAGTTCGTACGCGAGCTCACGACCGCGCCGGGCGTCTATCGGATGATAGCCGGCGACGGCAGCGTGCTGTACGTCGGCAAGGCGGCCTCGCTGAAGAAGCGGGTCGCCAACTATTTCCGTGCCGACCAGCCGTCGCGGCGGATAGCGTTGATGGTCGCCCAGATTGCCCGGGTGGAAATCACCGTCACCCGCACCGCCAGCGAAGCACTGATCCTGGAAAACCAGCTGATCAAGTCCCTGCGCCCGCGCTACAACGTGCTGTTGCGAGACGACAAGAGCTATCCCTACATCCTGCTGACCGACGAGACCTGGCCGCGCATCGCCTACCACCGGGGCCCGCGTGCGACGCCTGGCCGCTATTTTGGCCCGTATCCCGGCTCGGGTGCGGTGCGCGAGACCATGGACCTGATGCAGAAGATCTTCAAGCTGCGCACCTGCGAGGACAGCGTTTTCCGCAACCGCAGCCGGCCGTGCCTCCAGCACCAGATCGGTCGCTGCAGCGCGCCGTGTGTCGGCCTCGTCGCGACCCGCGACTACGATGCCAGCGTCGGACGGGCCGCCCTGTTCCTGGAAGGGCGCAGCAGCGAGTTGGTGGATGAACTGACGACGTCGATGGACGCTGCCAGCGCGCGCCTCGAATATGAACAGGCCGCGTTGATGCGCGATGCGATCGCCGGTATCCGGAAGGTGCAGGCGAGGCAATACGTCGAGGGCGTGCAGGTCGAAATGGATGTGCTCGCCTGCGCCTTCACTCCGTCGCTTGCTTGTGTCCTGTTGCTGTCGTTCCGTGACGGCATGAACCAGGGCACGCGGCCGTTCTTTCCAAAGCTCAACGGCGCGGAATCGGCGGAGGAGGTGCTGGCTGCGTTCGTCGGCCAGTTCTATCTGGAAAAACGGCCTCCGCGGGAGATCGTGCTCAGTCACGATATTCCGGACATCGACTTGTTCGAAAAGGTTTTTTCCGAACAGGCCGGCCGGCGCGTGGAGATCAAGCCGAGCGTTCGCGGGGAGCGGGCGCGCTACCTGGAACTGGCGCGCAGCAACGCCGCGCATGCCTTGCAGGCGCAGGCCAGCAGCAGCGCGACCCAGACTCGACGCTTGCTGTCCTTGCAGGAACTGCTTGGGCTGCCGGCGCCGCCGCAGCGGATCGAATGCTTCGACATCAGCCACACGATGGGCGAGGCCACGGTGGCGTCGTGCGTGGTATTCGACGCACAAGGCCCGGTGCGTGCGCAGTACCGGCGATTCAACATCGCCGGCATCACGCCCGGCGACGACTATGCGGCCATGCGCCAGGCGCTGGAGCGACGCTTCCGGCGGGCCCTCGAGGATGGCGTCCTGCCCGACCTGCTGCTGATAGACGGCGGGGCGGGGCAGCTTGCGCAAGCGCAGGATGTGATCGGCGAATTTGGGCTGGCCGGCGTCACCATGATCGGCGTCGCCAAGGGCGAGGAACGACGCCCGGGGCACGAGGCACTCGTTTTTGCGGATGGCCGTGAAATTCGCCCTGGCGTCGAGTCACCCGGATTGCAGTTGATCCAGCAGGTGCGCGACGAGGCGCATCGCTTCGCGATCACCGGCCACCGTGGTCGCCGCCAGAAGACGCGCGAGACCAGTCGGCTGGAAGACATCGCCGGCATCGGGCCGCGCCGGCGTGCGAGCCTGCTGAAGCATTTCGGCGGCCTTTCCGGCCTGAAGGAAGCCGGGGCTGAGGAAATCGCGCGCGTGGATGGGGTCAGTGCTGCCCTCGCGGCCCGCATCTATGCTTCACTACACGGACTGGAAACCCCTGCCAGCCCGGCCCCGGAGAGCCCGTGACCCTGACGATCCCCACGATGCTGACGCTGTTTCGCATCGTGCTCGTGCCGGTGCTGGTGTTCTGTTTCTACTGGGCCAATCCCTGGAGCAACGTGCTTGCCTGTGCGGTGTTCGTGCTGGGCGCGCTCACCGACATCCTGGACGGCTGGATCGCCCGCCGCTACCAGATGTATTCGGCGTTCGGGGCCTTCCTGGACCCGGTCGCCGACAAACTGGCGGTAACGGTCGCGCTGTTCCTGATCGTGCAGTGGCACCACACGGTGCCGATCGCGTTGCTTTCAGCGGTCATCGTCGGCCGCGAAATCACCATTTCCGCGCTGCGCGAATGGATGGCGCAGATGGGCGACCACGGATTGGTGAAAGTGGCAGGCCTGGGCAAGCTCAAGACCATAGTGCAGATGACCGCCATCAGCCTGCTGATTTTTCGCGAACCCTTGCTCGGACTGCCGATATTCCTCATTGGCGAGTGGTTGCTGGGTTTCGCCGCGGCATTGACGCTGTGGTCGGGCTGGGATTACCTGCGCGCTGCGTGGCCTTCCATGCGCAAACGTGGATGAATGAACCCCGATTGGCGATCAGGTGTTGACAGCAAGGTGCCAAATCGCCAAAAATACGCGTCTTCTGCGGGAGTAGCTCAGTTGGTAGAGCACGACCTTGCCAAGGTCGGGGTCGCGAGTTCGAGTCTCGTCTCCCGCTCCAGAAGCCCGAAACCCCGCGTTTGCCGGGGTTTTGTTTTATCCGGGGTTGCCAAGCGCGCAAGTCGCGCTAAGCTTTCCCAAGTTGCGTCACCGGCCAGGTGGCAGAGTGGTCATGCAGCGGCCTGCAAAGCCGCGTACGCCGGTTCGATCCCGACCCTGGCCTCCATCGCGCAAACGCGGTGAATGCGGCACCATGCGTGCAAGCCCGGGTGGCGAAACTGGTATACGCATGGGACTTAAAATCCCCCGGCCGCAAGGCCATGCGGGTTCGACCCCCGCCCCGGGCACCAGTTCACACTTCCAGGGTTCAAAGGGCGCCCCATGAGTAGCTACTACTCCAACAGCTAGTGCAAACCTACCGGTTCGATCCGGAATCGAATTGCTAGCATCAGGTTGCCGCCGGGGGGCGGACATCCAAGGGAGTAGTTTCAAATGAACAAGATCCTTTCCAGGGCCAGCCTGTTGGCGGCTGTCTGCCTGGCCTTCGCAGGTTCGGCATCGGCGCAGTCGCCGAATGGCTTCGCGTCCATCATCCACGTTCCATCAGTAGCCAACACGGCCATCTACAACACCACGCTTTTCGTGCACAACCCGGGTGGCACGGTGAGCATCGATGTGACCTTTTACGGTGCCACCGGTACCGCTGATGCGGGTACCCCGCTCGATTGCGGTTCGCACAATATCCCCGCCGGGCGTACTCAGTCTTTCGACATCGGTGCCATCTGTCCTTTCGCCCCTGGGTCGAGCTTCGGCAGGCTTCGAATTGTTGAGAGTGACAACAAGGAGCCGCACCCGATCGCTGCTTACACCCGAGTGCAAAGTTTCAGTGGCAATGGCTTCTCTATCGAAGGTTTCCCGATCGCCGAGTTCAGCAATAGCGTCGGCCCGAGCGTCGTGCTCGGCCTGCGTCGCGACGCTGCTGCCCCGGGCTACCAATCCAACTGCTTCGCTTCGTCGCTCGGCGACCCTGTCAATGTAAACCTGACCCTGTTCGACGGCACCAATACGCAGCTCGGTACGCCCTACAGCTATGTGCTCGCCGCCAACGAGATGGTGCGCGTGCTGGACGTGTTCAATGCCGTGGGAGCGCTGCCTGGCGACTACTCCAACGTCCGCGCTGAGTTCAGGCTGGCTGCCGGCAACGTCGGCAACCCGTCTTTCTCGGCCTTCTGTACAGTCCAGAACAACACCGATTTCGATGCCGACTTCCGCATCGCCAAGACCGTGTCTCCGGACGACCAGTCGCATCTGTACAGCGTCATCCAGACAGGCGATGGATTGGGCAATCCGTATGTGATTCCGGCAGGACAGAAGGTGGTGTTCGCGGCATTCCTCAAGCACCCCGATTTCTTCCGATGCCAGATCACCGGTGATGGTTCCGACAAATCGGAGGTCCAGATCAAGGATCCGGAGGGCAATATCGTTGCCGGTGGCGACAACGTCAAGAACATCCCGAAGTTCTACCTGGGTGACAAGTCCGCGCATGGCAACGGCGGCAACACCATCTGGACGATCGAGATGGGTACCAAAGACGGACTCGGTGACGACAAGTCAAAGATCAACTGCTTCAGCGGCGCCGGAATGACCCGTCCGATTCTGGTCGGCTACGTGGCCGACGACTTCTGATCCAGGGGCATGCAACAATCGGGGCCGCGCACTGTAATTGCGCGGCCTCTTTTTTTGGAGGAGGAGACGATGGCAGCACTTAAACGAGGCGTGCTTCTCCTTGCGGCGGCAGCCTTTGTGGGCCTGTGGATTTGGCGGCAGCAACCGACCCAACCGCCGGATCCCGGCTCGGGAAAGGCAATCTCTGCCAGCGATTCGGCGGCGAAGCACGTGGCAGCACCGGGTGCCCCCCGATACGCCGAGGTTCGCTTGCCCGGGTTGCCCCCGCCGGCTCCCATTGAAAGTGCCACCCCGGCCGAGATCGCGGCGCTGCGCCAGGCTGAGGCCCTACGCAGCCAGGCTCGACCGGCGGTGGCAACGTACAAAGGCATCGACGGTCGCCAGCACGCATTCCGCTACGAGCAAACCGAGCGAGAAGCGGCGGATGAGCGCGTTCGCGAAGAGCGTGAGGCAGCGCTAATGCGTGAGTTGGAGGCCGACCCCGCGGCATTCGCCCGTCGCTACGGGCTACGAGCACGCGAGATCGAGCTAATCCTTGACGGCAGCGCTCGGTTTCCTCCGGCGCTGCTGGACTAAGCCACCTGGTCGCAGCGGCCTTGCCTGTCCGGTCGCGTTGCGGTGACACTAGTGCCGCGTCCTTCAACCGGCGCGGCATTTTCTTTGGAGCCATCAGTGACCATTGGCAAGCTGGACTGACGTGGGGATGCCGGCTCGCTATTGGACGTTCGTGCTGTGCGCGCTGATGGCGCTGGTATCGATCCTTGCGATTCCAGCCCATTCCGGATGGGCCTGGTCAGCGGCC